>CAYMML010000040.1:0-14130 GCA_964391515.1 uncultured Thermodesulfovibrio sp.
ACTCCCAAACTACCTTAAAACCGCCCTTGAAGAAGAAACACGCATCAACTCCGACGGTGCACCTCTTTCCTTTTACTGAAGACTGAAGGGTCAACGACCACATTTTTAAACCTTGTAATAATTGCTAAGCTCATGCTTACTTGAACTTAGATCTTTCTTTCCAGCCTTTAAGGCCTATTTCTTTATGCTATTACACGTTCATCGCCGAACCCTTCTTACCCCCCTATCTTTGACATACTCTTGTTAATGCTCCGGCCTGAGCCGTTTCCGATCTTGTGCCCTTCCGGCTTTACCGCCACGGAGAGCCGGAGGAGCCGTTCGATTTCAGAGTCGTCTGCACCCAGACGGATGGCGGCCTTCAGGTCTATCTCCGTCTCTGAAAAGAGACAGGGTCTGATCTTTCCATCCGGTGTTACCCTGAGCCGGTTACACTCCGAGCAGAAGTGATGGCTTATGGCGCTTATGAACCCAACCACCCCGCCAAGTCCTTTAAAAGTGTAATACCGTGCCGGTCCGTGCCGTCTCAACCTTACCGGCTCAAGTGGTGCAATACTCTCCATCCTCTCTTTTATCTCTTCTGCCGGCACACACCTCTCTTGAGTCCAGTGATTCCCCTTGCCTGGCATGAACTCTATGAATCTTACCTGGTATGGGTGTGAGATACTGAACCTTCCAAAGTCCTCAATCTCATCGTCATTAATCCCCCTGATCACCACAACGTTTATCTTTATGGGGGTAAGGTCAACCTTTTCGGCAATTTCAAGCCCTCTCAGCACCACGGAGAGATCCCCTCCCCCGGTGATCTCCCGGTACCTCTCAGGCTTTAGAGAATCAAGGCTAACATTCACCCTGTCAAGCCCGGCCTCTTTTACCTCTTCAGCATACCTCTCAAGGAGAATGCCGTTAGTGGTAAGGCTCAGTTCTTCAATTCCATCTATAGACTTTATCGCCCTTATTAGGTGCTGGACATTCTTTCTTGCAAGGGGCTCCCCTCCGGTTATCCTCACCTTCTTCACACCAAGGTGGGCGGCCACCCTCACAATCCGCTCTATCTCCTCGTAGGTGAGTATCTCCTTAAACTCAACAGGTGCCTCCCCCTGCGGCATACAGTAGAGGCACCTGAGATTGCACCGGTCGGTTATAGAGATTCGTATATAGTCTATAACCCTTTGATAGGAATCCTTTAGAGGCATCTATTCAGTCTTTTTATCTTCCTTTACCTCACCCTGTGGCGGGGCAGGTTTGTCGGCCTTGCCGAGTTCCTTATCGGCAATGGCCGCCTCTCTTGAGTCCGGAAACCGTTCCTTCAGGGTCTTCAGGATAACCTGTGTGGTGTTCTGGTCTCCCAGGGCCCTGAATGCATAGGCCTGCTTGAGCATTGCACCGGGAACCTTGTCCGATTTTGGAAACTTCTTGATAAGCCTCTCATAGGCAAGGATGGCATCCTCGTAATTGTTCTCCTTATAATAACTCTCCGCTATCCAGAACTGGGCATTATCGGAGAGTTCCATAGAGGGGTAATCTTCAAGGAAGGCCTCAAAGGCATCCCTTGCCTCTTTCCACTTGCCGGAGTTGAAAAGCCCAAGCGCCTCCTGGTAACGCTCCTCAGGCCCTTTAACCGCCGGAGGCTGTGAAGTGGTAGGCGTGGCCGTTCCCTCACCTGATGCCTGCTCTGTGTTTGAGGGCTTTGGGGGAACACTCAGAGAGGCAACCTTTTTCTCCAGTTCAGAAAGGCTGGTCCTGACCTCAGAAAGTTCAGCCCTCAGTAGGTCCCTCTCTGTTGAGGCATCCCGCAGGTCCTTCTCGGTCTTATAGTTGCCCTCATCAAGCCTCCCCTGTATCAACTGCACCTCCTTGCGGAGATCGTTTACCTGGTTGAGTATGCTCTCCTGGCTTTCTCTAAGGCCGGTTATGGTGTCCTGCCTTGCAGCCTTTGCTGTGGTGGCCTCAATAAGCCGTAGTCTCTCTTTCAAATCACGCACGTCCCTGTAGTAGTCGCTCTTCAACTGGTTCAGTTCGGCCCGCAGGCTCTGGTACTCGTCGGTGGATGCACATCCGCTTATCAGTAGTATGAGCAGCAGAAATACGCCGGAGAATCTCTTCATCCTTACTGCCCCTCAACCACAACGAAGTGAACCCTTCTGTTCTTCCACCAGCAGTCCTCGTTATGCTCTGTGCAGAGGGGCCTGTCCTCACCGTAACTAACCGTCTGGAGCCTGCTTGAAGGGACACCAAGGGACTGGAGGTAATCACGGGCGGCAGAGGCACGCCGGTCACCAAGACCAAGGTTGTACTCGTTGGTTCCCCTTTCGTCACAGTGCCCCTCAACCACCAGTTTTGCATCACTGTTCTGTAGCATCCATTCGGCTATCCCCTTCAGTATGGGTTTGTCTGATTCCTGTATATCGTACTTATCAAACTCAAAATGGATATCCTGGAAAATTCTCCTCATCTCCTCCTCTGTAAGTTTTGCCTGGGTGGGGCCTGTAATTTCCGCAGACTCAACCTTTGCCATCTCCTGCTCACCCACTTGCTCTGCGCCTCCCTGCTGCGATGTAGCAGCCATCTCCGCCTCACCCTTTGCCGATTCCGTTCCTCCGGGCGTTCCTACCTGTCTCTGTGCGCAGGCAAAAGTTAGCCCTGCTACCAGCATCAGAACCAGAAAAAGTCTTCTCATAATAATACCTCCCTAAAAAATTTTATTTGGTGACCAACTGGGGCCAAAGGCCCTCATCCCTTTCGGTGAAATCCTCTTTACCCCCTCACCATTTGCACGCATGATATAAACCGCCTTATCCCCGCTACGGTCAGACGTGAACGCTATATACCTGCCATCAGGAGAAAAAGAAGGCTCCTCATTGTTCCCCCTTGAGGTCAACTGAACCGGCTCGGTGCCGTCGGGCTTGACGATGAATATCTGGTTTCTCCCCTCCACCCTTCCGGAATAAGCGATCCTGTCACCCCTGGGAGACCAGTCCGGAGAGGTGTTGTAACTCCCCTCAAAGGTCACCCTCCTCAGCCCGGTTCCATCCAGTTTCATCCTGTAAATCTGGGGAGAACCCGCATGGTCTGAGACGAAGGCGATCTCACTTCCATCTGGTGATACCGTAGGGGAGATCTCTATTCCGAGCCATCTTGTCAACCTCTTCCTCTTACCGGATTTCAGGTTCCTTAAATAAATGTCAGGCGTCCCCCGCACCGATGAGGAGTAGAGAAAGGACTCCCCATCGTTCAGAAAGTCTCCCACGATGTTTATACCGTTTGATGAGGTTATGAGCATCTCCTTTCTTTTTGTAAAGTCAAGTAGTAATATCCGCCACTTCATACCCCGGGCATCTGAGTAAATGAGCCTCCTGCCATCAGGTGCCCAGTGAGGGCTCAGAAGGTTTCTCCCCTTTATGCCCGTCTTCCTGGGTCTCTTGCCATCCCAGTCTGCTATGTAGAGATACCTTGTCTTGCCTTTCTGCCCCACATAGGCTATCTTAGTTCTGAATACACCCGGCTGTTCGGTTATCCTCTCGTAGATATCATCAGATATACTGTGCGCAAGCACCCTGAGAAACCGCTTCTCAGCCGTGTACTTTTTCTGTAATATCTTCTTCGCCTCCACCACATCGTACAGATGAAGCGATAGCGTAATCCTTTCCCCTTCTATACTAACCGAACCCTTCACCACAAGTTCAACCCCCAGTGGCAGCCAGTTTGAAGGATCAAAGACAGGTAGCGGTGTCTCCACATAGGCATCCTGGTCAACCGGTGTGAAAATACCGGAAAACTCAAGGTCTTCACGGACGATCTGGGCAATGCTCATCCCTTCCAAGGGTCCGAGAAAATCGTATATGGCAATGGGTATCTCCCTGAAGCCCGGCGATGTGATGTCTATAAACACCCGTGAACTCCCCGGCACAGGAGGCAGAATAAAAAAGATTATAAACACAAGCAGACAACCCTTTACGATTACTCTCATGGCGTAAACCTCAGATCCACGGTCATCTCGTAAGGTGGTGGTGGAAGTGGTGACGCCTTCTCTATAGCCCTGAGGGCAGACCTATCAAAGAGGCGGTTTCCCGACCCCTTCTCTACACCCACCACACGGATACTTCCGTCCTTATTGATCCTGACGGTGACAATACATTCAAGTTCACCCTCCTCCCTGACCGACGGATAGACCCATTCGCCCCAGATCTTCTCCCTCACAAGGGCATGGTAACCGGCAAGGAGCCCCCCTTCTGGATTCTGCCCACCAGCGGTATTGTCCTTCGGGAGTTCACCCTTTTGAGCCTCCGTGTCATTGCCAGGTTTAACAGAAAGCACCGCCTTTCGCAGTTTGACGATCTTTTCTATCCTCTTTTTCGCCTTTATCAGGTTTATCTTTTCCTCCACAGAGATACCGGTCTTATTCTCGGGGACAACGCTTTTTACCACCTTTTTCTTTTCTTCCGGAACAGGAGGGAGATGCTTCTTCTTTAAAAGTTTCTTCCTCCTTTCGGCCTTGATAGCCTTTATCCTTGAGACGCTGCGTGAAGCAGCACCAACCTGAGAGGGTGAGACAAGCCTCACCGTGTAGGGCTCGGGCAGCGTAAGGTTTGCAGACTTTTTGATACTTATCAGGGTTATACCAAAGAGCAGGATGTGAATGCAGAGAGAAATAATCGTTGTATCCTTGAGAGAAGGCTCCCGCATCACCGGATCACCCTCGGTTCTGTCATGAGCCCGACCTTCTCAATCCCGGCACTTTTTATCTCCCCCATCACCTTTACTACAAGCCCGTAGGAGACCCGTCTGTCTGCCTGGAGATAGAGCGAGGGGTTACGCTTACTGATTGCCCTGAGCCTCCTCTCCAGTTCCTTCATGCTAACCTCTCTACGGTTGAGGTATATCTTCCCATTCCTTTTTACCGTTACCACTATCCTCTCCTCTGACGGCAGGGATTTACCCTTCGCCCTGGGAAGATCCACATCAAGCCCCTGCTTGAGCAGCGGTGCGGTAACCATGAAGATCACAAGGAGCACCAGCATCACATCCACAAAGGGCGTGACATTTATCTCGCTCATCACCCTCTTTTCAGAAGAAAACTTCATCAGATCCTCTCTGAACCCCCTGAATCCAACCTGTACGGATGAAAGTGATCGAGAATCTCTTCAGAAAAGTCCTCCATCTCAATAATCATCCTTCTGGACATACTCAAAAAGTAGTTATACCCAATCACGGCAGGTATGGCGGCGGCAAGCCCCATAGCGGTTGCTATCAGCGCCTCTGCAATCCCGGGCGCCACCACCGCAAGCGAGGCAGAGCCTGCGGCACCAATACCTCTGAATGAGTTCATTATCCCCCATACCGTGCCAAAAAGCCCGATAAAAGGTGTGGTTGAACCAGTGGTGGCAAGAAAGTTCAGATACCGTTCAAGCCTTGCGGCCTCAAGTGCCCCATACCTCCTGAGTGCCCTTTTTAGTGCATCCCGCCCCTTTTCCGCCTCAGGGAACACCTCTCCAAAAAGCCTTGCAAGTGGGCTTACAGCGAATCGCCTCGCCGATGAAGCAAGACCGGAGTAGTCACGCACACCCTGAAAGGCCCTGAGAAAGGCATCGTTTTCCTTCTTTGCCTTACTGAAAAACCGCCATTTATAGAAGATTATAGCCCAGGAAAACACAGAAAACCCAAAAAGAATAAGCATCACTATCTTTACCACAAGGCCAGCATGAATGAGTATCTCAACAAGGGAATGTCCCATCTTGCCTCCTCAAAACTTTAAAATTGAAAAATCCCATCCTGCAACATCAACCCTGAAACCGCCTTTACACTTTAATAACACAAAATAACCTAATAACCCAATAACTTAATAACGCTTAAGTGTTTATATATCAATATTCCTCGCCTCAAGGGCATGCCTTACGATAAACTCCTTTCTGGGCTCCACCTGATCTCCCATGAGCACCGTAAACACCTCATCCGCCTTCACGGAATCATCAATACTCACCTGAAGGAGTGTCCTCCGCTCAGGATCCATCGTTGTCTCCCAGAGTTGCTGTGGGTTCATCTCACCAAGCCCCTTATACCTCTGTATGGTAAGCCCCTTTCTTGCCACGGAAAGTACCTCCTCAAGCAGGTCGGCAAGCGTATCAAAGGTCTTCTCCTGCTCACCAAACACCGCCCTGAAGGGCCGGGGGCCAAGTTCGTCCGAAATGGAGTGTAAGGCAAAGAGTTCCTTGTAGTCGGGTGAACTGAGAAATGTCTCGTTGAGTTTCAGCCTCCGTCCCACCCTCTTTATCTCCATACTGTGGCTCTGGTGCTCCTCATCATAGGTGATCTCAGAGACTGTGAGGTTCTGAAACCTCTCTTTTAAATCCTGGGCAAGTCTTTCAGAGACCCCATGTTCCCTGAGTTTTTCAGCGGTAATCCCCTTTTCTATCACAAACTCAAGCAGTTCCGTATCCACCCTCCGCATGGAAAACCACTGAAGGAGTTTGAGGTACTCTGAGATACGTTTGAGCAGAGGCAGAAGGGCCTTTCCCTTCACGGGCCTTCCCCTGTGGAAAAGGGTGAGGCTGTCGGTGGCAAGTTCAAAGAGCATATTCTGGAGTTCTTCATCGTTCTGAACATACTTTTCTGTGCGCCCCTTTTTCACCCTGTAAAGGGGAGGCTGGGCGATATAGAGGTAGCCACGCTCAATAAGTTGTGGCATCTGCCGGAAGAAAAATGTGAGAAGCAGTGTCCTTATATGGGCACCATCCACATCGGCATCGGTCATCAGTATTATCCTGTGGTATCTCACCTTGTCAGGCTCCATCTCCGGGCCTATACCAGTTCCGAGTGCGGTGATCAGTGTCTTTATCTCCTCGGAGGAGAGCATCTTATCAAAACGAGCCTTCTCCACATTGAGTATCTTTCCCCTCAGCGGAAGTATAGCCTGAAACCGCCTGTCCCGTCCCTGTTTTGCAGAACCACCGGCAGAGTCACCCTCAACTATGAAGAGTTCGCTCCTCTCGGCATCCTTTTCGGAACAATCTGCAAGTTTCCCTGGAAGTCCTGCATCATCAAGCGCCCCTTTTCTCCTTGCAAGTTCCCTTGCCTTCCTTGCCGCCTCCCTTGCCCGTGCTGCCTGAACAGCCTTGTCGATAATCTTTCTTGCATGGGCTGGGTGTTCCTCAAAGTATGTGGAGAGTTGGTCGTTTACGATAGACTCAACTATGCCCTTTACCTCGGTATTTCCAAGTTTCATCTTTGTCTGTCCCTCAAACTGGGGGTCGGGGAGTTTCACACTTATCACCGCAGTAAGCCCCTCACGAATATCGTCACCCGAGATAGACCCCTTGCCGTTTTTCAGCAGCCCCGACGAGAGGGCATACTGGTTGGCGGTCCTGGTGAGGGCAGACTTGAAACCCACGAGGTGTGAACCACCCTCACGGGTGTTAATATTGTTCGCAAATGTGTAGATTGTCTCGTTGTAACTGTCGTTGTACTGAAGGGCTACCTCCACGATTATCCCGTTTTTCTCTCCCGAGATATAGACCGGTTTAGGATGGAGTGTATGCTTGTTCCGGTTCAGGTGTTCCACAAAGGACTGAATACCACCCTTGTAATAAAACTCCTGCTTCTTTGCCGTTCTCTCATCAGAAATCGATATCTTGAGCCCCTTGTTCAGAAAGGCAAGTTCCCGGAGCCTCTTACTGAGGACATCGTAACTAAACTCTGTAATCTCGAAAATCTCTGCATCAGGCTTGAAGGTGATCTTGGTTCCGCTCTTTCTCGTCTTGCCCACCACCTCAAGGGGGGTCTCTGGAATACCCCGTTTGTACTTCTGCTGAAACACCTTTCCGTCCCTCTTCACCTCAAGTTCAAGCCACTCCGAAAGTGCATTTACCACCGAGACTCCCACTCCATGAAGTCCACCTGAGACCCTGTAGGCCTTTGCCTCGAACTTACCACCTGCATGGAGTTCTGTAAGCACTATCTCTGCAGCGGTACGATTCTTCGGATCACCTGGGTGAGGTTCCGTTGGTATCCCTCGTCCGTCATCAATAACCGTGCAACTTCCGTCGTAGTGTAAAATCACCTCTATATTCTTACAGTAACCGGCAAGGGATTCATCCACGCTGTTGTCCACCACCTCATAAACGAGATGGTGTAGCCCCTCGGGTCCGGTAGAGCCGATATACATTGCCGGTCTTTTCCTCACGGCAGAGAGGCCCTTCAGTATCTTTATATCCTCTGCGGTGTAGTCCGTCGTCCTGCCTTCCATCTTTGCGGTTTTTCCTCCTTCTTCGTTCATTGATCCTCTAACTCTATATCCTGATCGGCATAATCACCGAAAGATACCTGTCGTTACCCTCTTCCCTCAAAATGGTAGGTGAAAGCGGCTCCTGTATCTCAAAGAGCACCTTCTCCTGCTCCATCGCATTTAGAGCCTCGAGTATATAGCGGGCATTAAACCCGAGAACTATCTCTTCACCATCGTAACCTATCTCCACCTCATCGGTGGCCTCTCCAAGGTCAGGGTCAGAGGAGTTCACCACCATGATACCCTGCTTTACGCTCACCTTTATCGGGCTGTTTCGGTCTTTGCTTATCACGGAGACCCTTCTTAAAACCTTTACAAACGCCTCCCTTTCTATCTGGAGTTTCTTCTCATTACCAAGTGGTATCACCTTCTCATAATCAGGATAGGTTCCCTCAATAAGCCTTACCAGAAAGTTGATCCCATCAATGGAAAAGACAAGGTGTTTCTCTGAGATATTGATCTCCACATCCATCTCCTCATCTGAGAGAAACCGCCGAAGTTCAGAGGCCGACTTCCTTGGAACAATAACCTTTATCTCCTCTTCCGGGAGTTCCTTAACCTCCTCGTCTATCTCTGCAAGTCTGTGGCCGTCTGTGCCAACCACCGTAAACAACCCCTTTTCAGGCCTGATATGAAACAAAAGACTGTTCAGGGTATACCGTGTATCACTCTCACCGGCAGCATAAAGTGTCTTTTCTATCATCTCAAGCAGTTTACCGGCCTTTATGGTGAGTTTCTTTTCACCCGTAAGGGCTGGCCATTTGGGAAACTCCTCTGGATTCATGCAGGCAATCCTGAAATTACTCCTTCCAGCCCGTACCTTTATCCATTCAAACCCTTCACTCTCTATCTTGAGATCGGTCTCCACCTCTCGAACCACCTCAAAGAGTTTACGGGCAGGTATGCATAGTTCTCCCGGCCCATCAGTCTCAATAATCTCTATCGGTTCCTGTATGGCCGTCTCCAGGTCGGTTGCAGATATGGTACTCTCATGCTCCCCCACGCTAAGGAGAAAATGGCTCAGAATGGGCATAGTCGTCTTCTTTTCCACGATGTTCTGAATACTGCCAAGTTTCTTTTGTAACTCCTCCCTGCTGATGGTTAAAATCATATCTCCTCCTTTAAAAAACCAGAGTTAGCCCTGTAATTGCATAAAAAATACCAGAAAAATTCCTACAATCCAAACAACCACAAGGCAAGTTCCCGGAAAAATTTAAAATCCCTTTGTGCATACCTTTACCCCTTGATCCTCTTTATCAGGCTATCTATCACCCGCTTGAAGGTCTCATCAGTGCCAATCCTCTTCTCAACCTGTTTACAGGCATATATCACCGTTGCATGATCCTTCCCCCCGAAACTCTTTCCAACATCGTTAAGCGAGAGTTCAGTCAGTTCACGGCAGAGATACATGGCTATTTGTCTTGGTATGGCAATCTCCTTCGTCCTCCTCCTTGATTTGAGGTCCTGTATTTTGAGCCCGTAATACTCACAAACCGCCTTCTTTATCTTCTCCGGAGTAACAGGCCGTTCGTCCTCATCGTCAAGAAAGTCTTTAAGCACCTCTTTTGCAAACTCAAGCGTTATGGGTGTTCCGGTCAGAGAAGACCTCGTTGCAAGCGTTATGAGACAACCCTCAAGGTCTCTGATATTAGACCGCACCCTACTGGCAAGCCATAGTGAGACATCACCAGGCAGGATTATCCTGTGATAGGCCGCCTTCTTCTCAAGAATCGCCATTTTCGTCTCAACAGATGGTATCTGAATGTCGGCAATAAGCCCCATGGTAAATCTTGATTTCAACCTGTCCGTAACATCCTGTATGTCTTTAGGTGAGCGGTCACTTGAGATAACTATCTGTTTCTGCTGCTCATATAGGCTGTTGAATGTGTGAAAGAACTCCTCCTGCGTTGCCCCTTTTCCGGAGATAAACTGTATGTCGTCCACAAGCAGGAGATCCACACTCCGGTATTTCTCCTTAAACTCTGCCATCTTCTGATGCCTGAGTGCGGATACCACCTCATTTGTAAAGTTTTCACTGGTCACATAAAGTACATTCATATCCGGGTGGTTTTCCACTATCATATTACCTATTGCACTAATCAGATGAGTCTTACCAAGCCCAACACCGCCATAGACAAAGAACGGGTTATAGGCGGTGCCAGGAGCCTCCGCAACCTTTATTGCCGCAGCATGTGCAAACTGATTGGAAGGACCCACGACAAACTCCTCGAAAGTGTACTTGGGATTAAGGTTAACACCCCTGTTTCTGAGCGCCCTCTTCTTCCCGGCCATCCTGGCGCTTATCTTCCGGGACTCCTCATCCTGCCGCTCAGCGATCCTGTATCTGACATCAAACTCCTGACCGGTAACATTACGAAATGTCTCCCTGATAAGGTCAGAGTAGTTATCCTCTATCCAGTCCTTATAAAACCTGTTCGGGGTCTCAAGCATAATCTGCCCGTCCTTCAACTGCCTCAACCTCAAGGGCTTGAACCACAGATCATATACCCCCTTGCCCACGGAGGACTCTATCAGATCAAGACACTTTCCCCAGATCTCATCCTTCTCCATCAAACATCCTTCCCTTCAATTACTAACAACTTATCAACAAAATGTTAATAACTCACCATCAATTATAAACAAATACTGGATAAAAGTGTTATTACAGGTGTTTAAAACATGTAAAATTTTGTTACTTAACACCTCCCGGTGAAAAATTACCACATCCCAAATCACCTAACCCATCATTACCTGACACCAAAAGATACCAATTTTAAAAAGAATATCACCCATCCTAACATCTTCACATATACTACTTTTACTGCTACTGTTTTCTTTAAGAATCTATATAGAAGATAGAAGGTATATCTTCTTTCAGTAACTCCCGGTTAAATCATCAGTTTTTTCCCACCTGAGACTTACTCCTTGCCATCTTCTTGAGATACGCCCTTATAAACGGGTCTATATCGCCATCCAGCACCGGATCAACGTTTCCTATCTCAAGATTGGTCCTGTGGTCTTTGATCATCCTGTAAGGGTGCAGGATATATGATCTTATCTGGTTACCCCAGGCTATCTCCTTTTTGTCACCAATAATGTTTTCCATCTTCTCTTCCTGTTCCATCCTCTTCAGATCGTAGAGCCTTGCCTTCAGTATTTTCATTGCCATCGCCCTGTTTTTAATCTGTGAACGCTCGTTCTGGCAGGACACAACGATACCGGTAGGCAGGTGGGTGATTCTGACGGCGGAAGATGTTTTGTTTACATGCTGTCCCCCTGCGCCGGAGGCCCTGAAGGTGTCAATCCTCAGTTCATCCTCATTTATCTCAATCTCTATCTCCTCGTCCACTTCAGGATAGACCAGCACGGCGGTAAATGAGGTGTGTCTTCTCTTATTTGCATCAAAGGGGGAAATCCTCACGAGTCTGTGAACCCCTATCTCAGAGCGGAGGTAACCGTAAGCATAATCTCCCTTGATATTTATGGTTGCACTCTTTATACCTGCCTCTTCCCCGTATTGGAGATCAAGTATCTCACTTCTGAAGTTCTTTCTCTCAGCCCATCTCAGGTACATCCGCATGAGTATCTGTGCCCAGTCCTGACTCTCTGTGCCACCTGCACCAGGATGAATCTCCAATATTGCATCGTTGCGGTCAAGTTCCCCCGAAAGAAGGTGCTTAAGTTCCAGACTTTCAACCCGCTCCTTCAGTAATGACAACTCGGACTCTATCTCTTCACGGAAGAGTTCACCATCTTCCTCGTTCAGTATCTGGGATGACTCTCTGAGATAGGCGATCTTTTTACCAATCTCCTGAAGAGGAAGAAGGAAATCCTCCACCCTTGATTTTTCTTTCTGTAATCTCTTGATACGGTCTGGATCCTTCCAGACCTCCTCCTTCTGGAGTTCTTCTTCTAATTCCTTGAGTTTCTCTTTAAGCCCCTTTACATCAAAGACAACCTCGTATATCTTCGACCTTCCTCTCAATAAGGTCGAGTTCTTCTTTCACATCTTTTTCTGCTATCATCTCTTGCTCCTCCTTGTCACTGAAAATGCAAGTAAAATTACCGTATAAAACACACAGATGATGGAGAATACGTCTCCCCACCTTGTGTAAAAACTTTTTTTATTGATAGTGTTTACCATCTCTGTGAGGGTTGTTCTCTCAAAAAGATTGGTCTTTTTTATCACCCTTCCATCAGGCCCGATGAAACCTGATATCCCCGAGTTTGCCACCCTTATAAGATAACGGTGGTTTTCCACTGCCCTGAAGACTCCCATGTAAAAGTGCTGGTAAGGACCTGATGTGTTGCCAAACCAGGCATCATTGGTTATGTTAATTATGAGGTTTCCTCCACGGCGTATAAACTTCCTTACCAGGTCTGGAAACACCACCTCATAGCAGATAAGGACAGGAAACCTTGCCGATTTTACCTCACCAATGTCATAAGAGTCACCGGGCAGAAACTCTCCCACCACAGAGACAAGTTTTTCTATGAAAAAGAAGAGTTTTTTAAGGGGAACATATTCACCAAAGGGAACCAGATGTATTTTATCATATTCAAAAGGGATTTTACCATCGGGATTTATCAATACCGCACTGTTGGTAACACTGAAAAAATCCTCACCCACATCCCTGATAATCATGGCTCCGGTAAGAAGGGGTACATCTGTGGTGACAGGCAATGAGACAAGCCTTTCAAAGAGTTCCTTGTTACCGTTTAGAAAAAATGGTATTGCCGTTTCAGGCCATACCACAAGTTCGGGTTCTTCCTGTGTAACACTCACGGTGAGGTCCTCATAGGTTCTCATAACCTCCTCCTGATATAAGGGGTTCCACTTCACATCCTGTTCAATGTTTCCCTGTATCAGAGATACCTTCAGACTGTCCGTTTCCATTAAATCTGTGAGATTTTGTAGGTTGTACTGCCCATAGAGCAGTGCCCCGGTGATCAGCAGGATGGCCGGGGCGGTTTTGATGAGCACCACCGGGAATGAACTTGAAAAGGTCAAACTTGATGGTTTGTCTTTGAGGGAGTAAAATGTATATAATAACTCAACAATTGTTGCATTTATTAAAACTATTAAAAAGGATATACCATACACACCGGTTATGTCTGAAATCTGGATAAGACTGATAAACCCGTGCTGGCTATACCCCAGAACCGACCATGGGAACCCCGTAAGGGCTATACCCCTAAGATACTCAAGGCCGGTCCATATAAAAGGTGCAGAGATTATAAGCGGGGTTTTCCCTTTTGATAGGTGAGAGACGAGCAGGCCGAAGATACCGGTATAAATAGACTCGTACAGGCAGAGTAAGAGCACCAGGAGGATGCTTCCCACAAACGGAAACCCGCCATAATGGTAAAGTGAGTGGTATATCCAGTACTGTGTTCCAGTAAAGTAAAAGAGGCCGAGAACCATGCCTGATAAGAACCCCTCCCTGGCGGTCTCCTTTTTAAGGTGTAAAAGTGAGGGGATAAGCCCCACCCAGGCAAGGAAGGAGATGTCAAAGAATGGCTGTGAAAAGGTAAGGAGGACACCCGATATTGCTGAAAGAAGTATGGCCTTAGGATGAAGGGAAGGTTTCATCTCATCCAATGTCCTGTGATTGCAAACGGGCATAAAAAGTCCCGATTTATTTCGGAACGGACAAAGAAGACTAAAGAGCGCATGCCATAAACAAGAATGTGGTAATTTTTAGGTTTTATCTGAAACCCCCGGGTCTATTTATTGCATTTTGGTTTCTGAATATTCTATCATATCCATTGCTTAATCTACCCCTTAAGCCTTTCAGGGCAGGTAGCTCAGTCGGTAGAGCAGAGGACTGAAAATCCTCGTGTCGGCGGTT
>CAYMML010000041.1:0-14114 GCA_964391515.1 uncultured Thermodesulfovibrio sp.
GCAGGGTCTTCATAGACATAGTGAACCTCCCAGGTGTTATCGGCGGTCTTCACATAGTAGGCGGTGATGTCGTGGGCATCGCCCTGCGAGTCATAGATGGTGAGTTGGGTTGAGTAATTGAAGTTTGCAGGGTCGTCGTTTGTGCCGTCACCGTTACCGTCAAGTGTAAAGGCTGCGGTAACGGCGGTGGCACGGGAGTCGATATTGAGTGTGAGGTTTACTTCCGTTGTGGCATTTGCGGGTGATGCCTGTGAACTCACATTGAGATCACCAATGGTGCCGGTGATATTTCCAGAGGCATCTGCCACATAGCCCTGGAGTTTCAGCCCTTCAGGGTTTACAATGTTCCCCTCATCGTCCAGTGTGAACTGCCCTGCCCTTGTGTAGTATCTGCCAAGTCCATCACTAACGATGAAAAACCCTTCTCCATCCACAGCCATGTCAAGCCCGCTTGCCGTGGTCTCAAAGGAGCCCTGCGTAAATAGTGGGGATACATCGGTTACGAGCACACCCCTTCCAACCTGTGAATCGCCTGCCACGCCGGTGATGGTCTGGCTCAGGACATCACCGAAGGATATCCTGCTTGCCTTAAACCCCACGGTGTTCATGTTAGCCACATTATCACCGATAACCGACAGAGAGAGCCCATTTGCACTTAGTCCACTTATTGCCGAATAAAGTGCAGTAAGCATAACTAAACACCTCCTTCTCTGATCTCTTTTATCTCACCGAGGGAAACCCTCTGGCCGTTTTCAAGCACAAGATAGGTTACGCCGTTTTCAAAGGTTATGCCTGTAACCCTTGAGTATGTCTCGGTGGTTACCGAGACGGGATTACCGTCCTTATCGGTTCCCTCAAACTCCACCGTGTATGTGCCTTCAGGGAGGGCATTGCCGTTATTGTCCGTGCCGTCCCAGAGAAAACTCTTGCTGCCGGGATCAGAGGCGCCAATGGAGACGGTCTTCACCCTGTTGCCGGTTGAGTCATAGATATTGAGGGTGAGGGTTTCCACCGCTGACGGGAGTTCGTAGTTTATGGTTACAGGCTCACCCGAAATGAGTTCTACTGTGTTTCCGTCTGTGGTTACCTCCCTGCCGATAAGTCCGGTGGCAAGTGCGTTGTTGAGGGAGTTCTGGTAGGTGAGGATGCTTTCAAGGTTGTCGTTCATGTTTATCAACTGCTCAAGGGAACTGAACTGAGCAAGTTGTGTGGTAAACTCGGTGCTCTTCAGGGGGTTAAGTGGATCCTGAAACCTGAGTTGTGTTGTAAAGAGCCTGAGGAACTCCTCCCTGCCCACCGTTGCATCAATGCCCTGCATATCTCATTCCTCCTTTCTATACCCTTATGCTAAGTGCACCCTGGTGATGATAGGCTCCTCTGCCTTGCGTTAAAGAAGCCTGCCCTGTTTTCGTGATTACTGTCTTCCCTATACCCTTATTGTCTTTTCCCTGCCTGGATTCGTCTTTAAGAAAGAAGGTGAAGTTGCCATTTGACCAGCCCTCCTCCGAGAGGCTCGTAAATAGTTGGGGCAGGTTTTTCTGTATCTCAATGAGGCTCTGGAGGCGGTCAACCCCGATCTGGGCGGTGAGTTCACCTGCTCTGTGCCCAACCGAGAGGTCGATGCGGCCAAGTTTATCCGTATCCACCCTGACCTCAATCTTCTCCGGCGATACCTTTATCCTGCCGGGCATCCTTATCGTCTCTGAATCGTCGGCCTGGCTTTCAGCCTCCGTCTTCAGGGTGTGTGAGAAGTTTTCTCCACGGCCGGTCTCCTGAGTCTCATGGACATCGGGACCACCATCTTCTGCAAGTGGATGGCTTTTTATCCCCTCCTCGCCGGTCGTGCTCTCCTTCTCTGTCTGCTCAGAGGATTCATCCGCTCCGGTCACGGCAAGTTCAGAAAGGAGGTTATCGTCAGGCAGGGTATCTGGTGTGCCGGCTTTCATAACTTTTTGGTTTGTTGTGTTAGTGTTTTCAATTAAAGGCTCGGGTGCACCATCCCGGTTTGTGACATGTTTGCCGTTTACAGTGTTTGTCTTTTTCGCTAATATATCCGTTACGGTACCTGTGTGCTCCTTGTAAGGCTCCTCTGAACCAATGAATAATCTATCTTTCAGATCCGCCTGTTCCTTTGGTATTTCATCGTTTAATATGCCTTCAGTTGCGCCGGTAGTTGGTTTTTCGGTGCCTTTCAGGCCCTTTGAGTCTGCCACATCTGAGGCCCCGGCGGTTTGAGTAACAGGTATAAGGGCGGATTTGTCTGAAGTAGAGTTAGAGGGGGTGTCGTTAGCGGTTGATGGTGATCCACTTATTGGCTCAGAGAGCCCCTGAAAAAGGGAGAGGATATCTGCCGGGATTTCAGTATCGTCTAAATCCTGTGATGGGTGCATGGTGACTTCTTCACCGGTTGACTCTAAATTCTCAGATGCCTCTGCGTTTACAGCCTTTCCCCCAAGGATTGAGAGGATCAGACTTTTAAATGCCTCACCATCAACTGTGGTTACTTCCCCTGTCACTCCCTGCTCTCCCATGCCCGGGGAACCACCCTGCAAGATACCTATGAATACACCTGCATCCATCATCCACTTATTCTTCTATCTCTTTCCTTGAATGTGGCAAAACAAACAACACCGGAGAACTCAGAGGCCACAGGGGCGACAAAGACAGGGCAATCGTATGAAAGTTTGCGTTGATGCATTATTGTCAATATGCTTGCGAGTCCTTTTCTTAAGCGCCTATGCAACGCTATGGTTTTCATGCCGATAAAGTAAAATCAAGAACCGTGCCAGTATCTGAGACGGTCTTTTTTAGATCATCTTTTAACACTGAGGGTTTAGAGGAGTATTTAAAACATCTTTATTTTTCAACTGGTTAGGTGACTTTGGCGGTGCTTATCAAGAAAGCAACTTCTCTGAGTGGTTTCGTTTTTTGCCTGGTAGGTTTTCCGACGGGGAGGAAATTTTTTCCGCTACCTGCTCAACTCAGAGGCAAGTGATCTGAGCCCCCTGATACGGGTAATGCGGGTCGTGTAGTCTGCCGCCTTTTCAGGTTCCATCTCTGATAGGACCTTTGCCGCCTTTCTTGGTTTCATACCGGCCAGTATCTTTACTCCCATATCTGTGTCCATCTCAGATATCCTTAAAGCGGCCTCGGCAGGGTCCATCTTCTCGTAGGTCTGCACGATCTTCTCTATGCGGGTCTTCTTCTCTTTCTCGATCTTTTTGAGTATCTCATTCATCTCCTCAAGTATCTGGGTGTACCTTTTGATCCTCTTTTCGATAAGGCGCTGGAGTTCTTTCAGATCCTGTTCCCTCCGTTTGAGTTCTGCCTCCTTCTTCTCTATCTCCGCCTTCTTTTTAAGGAGGTAGTGGGCAAGGTCATCCTCTGCCGTGAGTGTGGCAGGCATTATGAACAGCACCAGCAGGGAGATTATTGCAACTGTCCGTCTCATCCTGAGTATCTCCTTACCGATAGAAAGTCTATCTCCTTCTGTTCCCTTCTTTCAGCAAACCGCTTCATTTCGGCAACCTGTTTTTCCTTCAGTTTCTCCACGACCCGTTTTTCTTTATAAAGTGAGATGAGTTTTTCCCGCTTTGTCATCATCTCCTGTATCCTGTTCATTATTGCAAGTCTCTCCTTCCTCATCCTTTCGTTCATCCCCTCCATATAGGCATGATAACTCTGCATCTCATCGGCACCCATGGTGGTGCCCTGCTGGGTCTTTTTGAACTCCTCAATATGAAACCGGAACTCTGCCTCCATGTCCTTTAACCGCTCCTCGTGTTCATCAATTATCTTCTGGAGTTTCATGATCTCTGTCTCGATCTCCTCACTCCGCCACTCCTTTATCCTGATGATGCTATCCAGTGAGGAGTTGCTACCGTTTCTTCTGTCCTGTCCTGACATGATCAGTGTCCCCACCAGCCTTTCCTCCTGTTAGTTTTTATCATCTTGTCTTCTCATCGAAGAGCATATAAAGGCCATGGATGCTGTCTGCAAGATCCATCCGCTCGTTTATCCCCTGTCTGAGGTACTCCATGAGTTTTGGGTGCATCTGGATGGCGTTGTCTATGTCGAGGTTTGTCCCGCTTTTATAGGCACCTATGTTAATCATATCTTCGTACTTGTGATAGGTGGAAAGAATCTCGATAAACCTGAGTGCCTTTTCCTTGTGGGTATCATCCACTATCTCAAGCATCAGCCTGCTTACGCTTCTCAACACATCTATTGCCGGGTAATGCCCCTGCATGGCAAGTGCCCTTGAGAGGATGATATGACCGTCAAGTATGGACATAGCCGCATCTGCAATCGGGTCTGACAGATCGTCACCCTCCACAAGCACCGTATAGAGTCCTGTAATACTACCGCTTCCCCTACCTCTACCCACCCGCTCAAGCAGTTTCGGAAGGAGGGTGAAGACAGAGGGGGTGTACCCCTTTGTGGTGGGGGGCTCTCCGGTGGCAAGCCCCACCTCCCTCTGTGCCATGGAAACACGCGTTAGTGAGTCCATCATGAGAAGGACATCCTTTCCCATGTCCCTGAAGTATTCGGCAATGGAGGTTGCCGTAAAGGCAGCCCTTACCTTTGCAAGAGGTGGCTCCTGGGAGGTACAGGCAACCACGATGGATTTTCTGAGCCCTTCCTCACCGAGGTCTCTCTCGATAAACTCCCTTACCTCTCTGCTTCGTTCACCGATAAGGCCGATGACATTAACGTCCGCCTCGGTAAACCGGGCTATCATTCCAAGGAGCACGCTTTTGCCCACGCCGGTGCCGGCAATGATTCCCATCCGCTGGCCTTTTCCGCAGGTGAGAAGCCCGTTTATAGCCCTTATTCCCAGATCGATGGGCTCTGTGATCCGTCCCCTCTCGAGTGGGTTGAGCACCTTGCCGTTAAGTGGAAAGGGCTCACCCTCAACAGGCCCGAGTCCGTCAATGGGGGAGCCCATTGCATCGATAACCCTGCCAACAAGCGAGGGGGATACCTTTACGGTCAGGTTCTGTCCAACCGGGAATATGCGACTTCCCGGTCTGATACCGTCTATCTCGTCAATTGCCATCAACAGCACCTTTCCATCCTTAAACCCAACGACCTCTGCATTCACCACCCGTCCATCGTCGGCGTAAATCCTGCATGCCTCACCAACGCTAACGCGCATTCCCGTTGCCTTCAGGATTATGCCCGTTATCTCCACAACCTTTCCGTAGACCCTCATCGGGTCTATCTCCTCAATCTCCCTTAAGAGGGGTTCAACTGTGAGAATTTCCATCATTTCTTCCAAGATCCTCAAGCAGGTTGTTAATCTGAGAGTCGTAGTCTGTGAGCACCTCCTCCACAGGGCCTGTCACAACGGGGCCTGTGGGAGACACAGAGGGGTCGGACTCTATCTTTATTTCCGGATGAACCGACTTTATCTCCTCTGATGAGGTCTCAATCAGTTCATAAAGCATGGGGTGTACCTTCACCGTGACGGCTCCGATACGCTGAATCTTCTTAATGGCCTCCTTTATCAGATGAACCAGATGTTCGGGGTGTTCCTTCAGTTCCTCCCTCAATATCCTTCTTGCAATCGCAACGGATAGGTCAAACACCCTTGGCGATATCTGATCGATCATCTCCTCTCTGAACTGCCTTAACTCAATGAGTGCCTCTTCGAGACCTTTGATGAGCACCTCAGCCTTCTTCTTCCCAACCTCAAACCCTGCCGTTTCACCCGCCTCGTAACCACGGCGGTATGCCTCTTTTTCGATGTCTTCAGGGGAGCCTTCCGCCCCAACGGTATCTCCCACAACGGGTTCATGTTCCTCGAATGTGGGCATCCCGTAGTCGGAGGTGGTTGTGTCCTTATAAATCCTCGCCTTAGACAATCAGTTCCTCCCCTCCCTTGCTTGCGATAATTATCTTTCCTTCCTCTTCCAGTTTTCTTGCCACCTTTACGATATTCTTCTGTGCAGCCTCCACATCGGAAACCCTTACCGGTCCCATCGTCTCCATCTCTTCCTTCAGAATCTGAACGGCACGCTGTGACATGTTCTTGAATATCTTTTCTTTCAACTGGTCTGTGGCGGTCTTGAGGGCAAGTGCGAGGTCGTTTGTGCTTATCTCCTTGAGGATTGCCTGAATGCCCCTGTCGTCAAGGTCAACCAGGTCGTCAAAGACGAACATGAGTGAGCGGATCGCCTCGGCAAGTGAGGGCTCTTGCTCTTCCATCATCTCCAGTATCCCCTGCTCTGTGTCCTTTGATGCGTTGTTCAGTATGTCTGCCACCGCCTGCACGCCCTTGACCTCGTGGCCATGGCTTTCGGCAATGTTGAGTTGGGTCTTGAGCACCGCTTCCAACTCCTTCAGGGCATCGTCTGTGATACGCTCCAGGTTTGCAATCCTCATTGCCACATCACCTTTTAGTTCATCGGGCATTATTGAGAGTATCTCTGCCGCCTTCTTCGGCTCAAGAAGTGAGAGCATCAGTGCGGCGGTCTGGGGGTGTTCGCCTGAGAGGAAGTTTGCCATTACCTTTGGGTCAACCGTGTTTAGTTTGTCAAAGGTGGTTGCCTGTTTGGATGCCTCAAGGAGTTTCTGGGCGTCCTTTTCACCGAGTCCCTTTTTCAAGACCCTCTGGACATACTCCTTGCCGCCTATCATGAGCACCTCCTCGGTGAGACGACTCTTTACCTCTTCAAGGACAGTCTTTACCTCTTCGCGGTTGAGGGTCTTAACCTCGGTCATCACAGAGGTAACGCTCCTGATTACTGGTTTATCGAGCATCTTCAGTATCTCGGCTGCCACATCCTCGCCTACATAGCCGAGCAAAACGGCGGCCTTCTCACGCCCCCTTAGTTCGGTGGCGGTATCGCTCATGACTCTTCCTCCTCAACCCACTGTTTTATAAGAAGGGCAGCCTGTTCCGGGTGCTGCCTTGCCCACTCGATCACCTCGTCCTTCTTCTCTTCCTGCGTTATTGCCCGCTGTATCTTCCCACCCTCTATCTCAGGGGTGGGCGCCTGGCCTCCCGTTGCGGTTACACGCACAGGAACCGGCTTGACCGACAGTTGTTTGATGAGCGGTCTGATAAAGAACAAAAATGCAAGGAGTGCAAGTAGGGTTATGGTGCCGTATCTTATGGCAGGGATTATGTACCTCTCGTAATCAAACCCACCTGCTGCTTCCACCTCTGCGGGGGTTGATGTCTGTTTGAAGGGAAGACTCAGCACCTGGATGGCATCTCCCCGCTCGGCTGAAAACCCCACCGCCTTTTTGACTATCTCCTCGTACTTTTTGAGTTCCTCGGCGGAGCGGGGCTCGAACACACTCTTTCCGGTCTTTTCGTCTTTGTGGTAATTGCCGTCCACTATTACCGCAAGGGTTAGCCGCTTGAGTGTCCCCGTTGGTCTTACCACATGGCTTACCACCTTGCTTATCTCGTAATTAAGCACCTCCGTCTTTTTCCTGATACCCCCGGTGGAGCCCTTCTTTGATGCCCTTTTGCCCGGGAGGTTTGACTTTACGCCCGGCACCCCGCTGTTTGTGGGTGTTATCTTCTGTTCAAGGCTGTTTTGCTGGCTCCTTACCACCTGGCCATCGGGGTCGTACTGCTCAAGAGTCTCCTCTTTCCTGGTAAAGTCCACCGTCACGCTTGCCTTGGCACGAACCTTTTCCTTGCCCACCACCGGCTCAAGTATCCCCACCACCCGGCGCTCGATGTCGCGCTCGAGGTTTCTCTGGTATTCAATCTGCGAGTTGCTGAGCATCGCAATCTCGTCCTCTTTTGTCGTAAGGATGTTGCCGCTCTGGTCAACCACTGTAACATCACCGGTCTCAAGCCCGTTTACACTGCTTGCTACAAGGTGCACAATGCCCTCCACCTGTTTCTGTGTGAGCCTCCTTCCCGGTAGGAGTTTTAAGAGCACCGATGCCTTTGGCCTTTCCTCTTCGGTGGTAAATATGGACTTTTCGGGGATGGAGAGGTGGATTCTGCAGTCCTTTACCTCACGGAGTGAGCGGATTGTCCTTGCAAGTTCTCCCTGAAGTGCCCTCTTATAGTTAACCTTCTGCACAAACTCTGTTGTGCTAAGGCCGGTTCTGTCGAATATCTCATACCCCACTCCACCACCCTGGGGAAGCCCCATGCCGGCAAGTTGTAGCCGTAGTTCGTAAACCCTGTCTGCCGGCACAAGTATCCCCTCGGGTCTTGCCTTGAAGGGCACCTTCATCTCCTGGAGTTTCTGGATTATCAGCCCGGCGTCTTCCTGCTGGAGGTTTGAAAACAAGACGCTGTAAGGAGGTGTAGTAGCCCAGGAGATGAGAAGCACTATCGTGGAGATTGCCCCAACGAGTAGCAGTATGGCTGCTATCTTTTTCTTGTTGTCCCATTTCTGGAACCGCTCTATAATGTTGTTAAGACCCATCAGACCTGCATCCTGATAATATCTTCGTAGGCTCTCACCAGTTTGTTCCTCACCTCAACCATCGTCTGGAAGGAGAGTTCCGCCTTCTGCATCGAGACCATCGCCTGGACGATGTCGCCACTTCCGCCCGTAAGTGCCTCAAGTGCAGCCTCCGCCTCCTTCTGGAGGGTGTTTACCTTACCGATGGTCTCATCAAGGAGTTTGTCAAACCCCTCGCCCTGTACCTGTGAGGGTTTTACGCCACCCTTGTTTATCTCTTCCGTTGAGAGTCCTTTGCCAATCAGTCCTTTTAATGGGTCTGTGCTCATCTACCTGCCTCCTTCTGTTTACCTTCCAAGTTCAAGAGCCTTCTGGTAGAGGCTTCTGGTTATGTTGAAGGCGTTTACATTTGCCTCATAAGCCCTTGTGGAAAGCATCATATTTACCATCTCTTCTATAAGATCAATCCTTGGAAGTTTTACGAACCCCTTTTCATCTGCATCGGGGTGCCCCGGGTCGTAAACGACCCTTGGAGGGGAGTCGTCTTCCACCACATCCCTGACCCTTACTCCTTCAAGGGAGTTTTCCTCATCTATCAGTACAGATTCAAAGACCACATCCCTCCTCTTGTAAGGGCCTCCCTCGGGGGTTCGGGTGGTGTTGATGTTTGCAAGATTGGAGGCGATGGTATTCATCCGCCTCTTTTGTGCAAGCATCCCTGAAGCGCTTATGTCAAATGACTTGAAGATGTCCATTCACTACCTCCCGTTCAGGAGCATCTTGTACATCTTTATCCTCTCGTTCATCAACCTCAGCGCCGTCTGGTTTAGAAGAGCATTTTCGGTGATCTTTGCCATCTCTATATCCGGTTCCACATCGTTTTCGTCAAGCCAGGGTGAGTTGTCCCTGGTACTGACCTCCATCTCTCCCCTTGCGTCTGCCTCACTTATGTGCATGGGGGATGTCTTTCTCAGATTGATTATCTCGTCTTTTACAATGTTTTCAAAGGATACATCCTTTGCCTTATAACCGGGGGTGTCTGCGTTTGCAAGGTTCCCAAGCAGCACCTTGTGCCTCTTCATGGTGAAGTTTATAAGGCTCTGTACCCGGCTGATGAACCTGTCCATTATTCCTCCCTGTGTATCATCATGTTGACTTTTACAACTTTAGAAACAAATTCCGTGCCAGAAGTAGTTGTCCCATATATGCCTTGTCTCTGCCACATGTCTCAACCGGCAAGAACAGACTCCACAAAACCGCCTTCAAGTCTGTATTCATTGATTTTATTCCTTAGTGTCCGCACGCTTATGCCCAGTGATTCGGCCGCCCTTTTTCGGTTTCCACCCGTCATCTGGAGGGTCTTGATTATCAGATCCTTCTCCATCTCCCTTATCGTCTTTATGACATTATCGGATATTTGACGCCTTTCGACCCTCAGGTCATGAAGTTCTATAAGGTCGCCGCTTCCGAGTATGACGGCACGCTGGATCAGGTTTTCCAGTTCCCTTACATTTCCACGCCACGAATGATTGAGGAGGTACTGAACCGCCTCGTCAGAAAACCCCTTTATCTCCTTTTTGTATCTCAGGGCGAACTTCTCAAGAAAGTGCTCTGCAAGGAGGGGTATGTCTCCCGGTCGCTCCCTCAATGGGGGTATCCTGAGTGGTATCACGCTGAGCCGGTAGTAAAGGTCTTCGCGGAAGTTTCCCCTTTCCACCTCGGCGGCAAGGTCTCTATTGGTGGTTGCAATCACACGGATATCCACCGGTATGGGGCTTTTGCCACCTATCCGGTCTATCTCCTTTTCCTGGAGGACACGGAGTAGTTTTGCCTGAAGTGGTGTGGGCATCTCACCGATCTCGTCAAGGAGGAGCGTTCCCCGGTCGGCAAGTTCAAACCGTCCGGCCTTCTTCTCGTTTGCACCTGTAAAGGCACCCTTTTCATAGCCGAACAACTCCGCCTCAAGGAGGTTCTCCGGTATGGCGGCACAGTTCACGGCAACAAACTTATGGGAGCGGCGGGAACTATTTCGGTGAATGTAACGTGCAAGCAGTTCCTTTCCGGTTCCGCTTTCGCCTGTAATTAGAACGGTGCTTTCAGACGCAGCGATCTCAAGTGCAAGTTTGAGGAGTTTTTTCATCCCGGCATCCTGTGTGATTATCTCGCTCTTTGACTCCCCTGCCTTCAGGAGCCGCTCCACCGCCGCTCTCAGCCCATCCACGGAGAAAGGCTTCATCAGGTAGTCAGAGGCGCCACACCGCATGCACTCCACCGCATTTTCCACCGTTCCAAACCCTGTGATGACCAGTATGGGCACTGAATTTGAGATGAGCCTGATCTTCTTAATAAACTCAAGCCCGTTCATGCCCGGCATTCGCATATCGGTTATGATCAGAGAGAACTCATCCCTCTGGAAAAGGAAGAGTGCCCTTTCTGCATCCTCTGCCGTAAACGGCGTGTAGCCGCTCCGCTTGATCCCCTCAGATAGGGCGTTTCGCATCTGTCTGTCGTCATCCACAATAAGGATTTTCTTCGTACCGGCAACCTCCTTCATATGAATGCCTCCTCTTTATCTCTGAACTGACTGGATATGGTATCCCCATTACCAGAGCAGTTTCTGTGTAAGGGAAATATCAAACTGAACCTGCTGCCCTTTCCCACCTCCGAGCGTATCCTGATAGAGCCACCGTGAGCCTGCATGATCTTAAGTGAGATGGGAAGCCCAAGCCCTGTGCCACCATCCCGGGTGGTGTAAAAGGGATCAAACACCCTGTCAAACTCATCTTCCGGTATCCCGGGCCCTGTATCCGTTATGTGAACGATATGGGCGTCTTCTGTCTCTTCATCCTCTATCGTAATGCTTCCGCCCTTTTGCATGACCTGTATTGCGTTTAAAAGTATATTCATCAGCACCTGCAGGATGAGCCCTCTGTCGATCCTTATGATCCCTGATAAGACCCGGTTCTGTACCCTGATCCCCCTTGAGGAGACCACCGGGGCTACCATGCCCAGTGCCTCCTCCACGAGACCGGCGAGGTTTGTCTCGGAAAGTTTTGGGCTCCTTGGCTTTGCGAAGTAGAGCATGTTGGTAAGGAAGTTGTTCAGGTTCTGCACCCCGGTGGAGACGCCTTCTGCAAGTGAGCATAGGTCTGTGTCTGTAAGTTCCCGGTAGAGCATGGATGCATAGAGTTCGATACTGCAGAGGGGGTTTCTGAGTTCGTGAACTATTGTTGCCATCATCTCACCCATGGCTATCAGCCTCCGGTTTCTCTCCCTCTCGGCCTCCATCTCACGCCTCTTTGTAACATCTCTGATCATGATAATGCGGCCTATATTTTCGGCGCTTTCTCTGAACACACCGGATACACTCACGGTTATGTATCGTTTTTTGCCATTCAGTTGGATTACCGTCTCCTGTTCCTTCAGGAGCCAGTTGATTTGAAGGTCTGATATGTCCTTGCCAACCGAGTTTGTGAGATCAAGCCCGGTGAGTTCACAGGCCGTTTCGTTGAGAAAGAGTATCTTTCCCTCACGATCAAGCACGATTACACCTTCGCCTATTGACTGAAGCACGCTGTCCAGGAAAGAGAGTGTCCTTTCAAGTTCCTCATTCTTTCTCTGGAGTTCACTCCCCAGCCTTTCTGCCTCCCGTTTTAGTGCGGAGAAGTAACTGCTCAGTATGTCCGACGCCCGGTTGAAACTCCTGAAAGCCTCATTGAGTTTCTGAATGTCCTGCATCAGAGAAGTCCTCCAACCTTTTCTTTCAGGGCCATTTCATTCAGAAGCGCTCCTGCCATCTCACTGTAGGTGTTTGAGTTTGAAGACGCTGCAAGCCGTATCAGGTCTCTCTCGCCACCTGTCATGGCAGCCTTGAAAAGCAAACGACCCCCTTTCCAGCCGTTTCTTTTCAGTGCAAGAACATAATACTTATACCCTTCCGTGAGCCTTCCCTTCCTTTTGAGGTAATCACCTATCAACTCGTAATCCGGTGCTACTGAAAGGGCTGCTGCAAACCTCCTGTACAGACCGACAAACCCCTCCGGGTCAAGCCCGTGTAAGGGGATCTGAAGGAGGAGATCGAGGTCTGTCTTTTCAGGCTTCTCTATGGACGAAAGGAGCGAGAGTGCACTTTCACCATCAGATGCGTTTATCGCTCTGAGTGCCTTCAGCCGTGTGATTAACCTCTTTTCACCACCGTTTTTCTCAAGACCCGCTATCATCTCGCTGAGTTTCTCGTTATTGCCAATTCTTCCAAAGAAAATTCCCATTCTGTAAAGGGCATGGTTTTTCGCCCGAGTTGAACCGTTTTTTATCAGGTATCTGAACACCCTCACAAAGTCTCCCCCCCTTTCGTACATCAGATCCCCAGCCTTGAGGAGGGTATTCTCTCTGTCCGGGCTCATGAGCCAGTTCCCACACTCTTTCCACACCCTTTCAAACTCATCTGCCCCACTTTTGATGAGGGTGGTTATGAGGGCATCCAGTTCATCAAGTGCCTCCTTTGTGGGCTTTTTTCCAAAGAGTATCTCCTTCAGATAGCCCTCCGAATTCAGGTAGTTACCCTCTGCTCTCTCTATCCTTGCAAGATAGACAAGTGCCCAGTCTTGCTCGGGTGTGTAGGGGAAGTCCTTCCTGATCTGGAGGAAGAACCCTTTTGCCCTCTTGAGATCGGACTTTTTCATGTATATCTCGCCCTCGTAAAGGAGTGCCTTCCGTTTTATCACCCTGTCTGGTGACAGGGCTGCCCTTCTGAGGTAGGCAAGGGCGTTATCGTATTGGCCTTTCGCATACTCTATAAGCCCAAGGCTGAGATATGCCTTTTCTTTGAGATTACTCTCCATGAGGAGGTAAAAAAGCGGTTTAGCCTCATCCTCTTTACCCATCAACCGGAGGTTTTCGGCATAGTAGTAGAGGATATCCGGGTGCTTTTTCATATAGGTCTCATAGGAGATGATGCCTTTTCTGTAGATCTCATAGGCGGTCTTATAAAGCCCAAGGCGGTGAAAGACCTCCGCCTTGCCAAAGAGGGTCTCGGGGCTCTCCTTTGCCTTACGGAAATAGGCAAGGGACTCCACATAGTTTCCTGTCTTCAGGGTGGCCTGTGCATAGTACTGATATACCTTCTCTATAAGGCCAGACCTTGGAAACTCCCTCTGAAACAGTCTGAAATTTGATGCCGCCTCGTAGTAAAACCCGCCTAAAAGGTAGGCAAGCCCCCTGTGGTAGAGGGAGAGTTCACGGAGCCTCCTGTCCTTTGCAGTGATGTATGCACGGTTCAGGAAGTCAACCGACTTCCTGTAATGCTTCACCCCCTTGAGGGCAAGCCCCTTGAGGAAGTAGTAGAGGGGTTTTTCCTTTTCGTCGGGTATGATCTGTTCAAGCACACGGAGTGCCTCGTAGTTTCGCTTGCCCTTTATGAGCATGTAGGCGTCGTTTAACCCCCCTGCCTTCTCGGTGCCCTCTGCCAGCACCACCAGCAAGAGTGTAACCAACACCATGGACAGTATAACGGCGGTCCTCCTCATCAAGAGGAGAAAAAGCAACTATTATGCCAAAAGATAAGGTGTTGAAAATAAAAGATAAATAATGGAGGGTGTGCAGTGATGCGTTAATTTTTTGACGGCAGTTCGATCCCCTTCTTTTTCATCTTCTCAACGAGGGTGGTTCTGTTGAGTCCAAGGAGTGAGGCGGCCTTTGATTTCACCCCTTTAGAGAGTTGAAGCGCCTGTA
>CAYMML010000042.1:0-13816 GCA_964391515.1 uncultured Thermodesulfovibrio sp.
AATTTATCCTGAATAATGTATAAAATGTATAAAAAACCATACAGCAATCAATCAGAAATCTAAATCGGCATATTTAAAATTTTAAGTTGATTTCTTTGCAGATAATTAAATAGGATAAAATTAGTCCTATATAATATCAGGAGGTGTTGATGAAAGTAAAGGTGGATGAAAAGACGGGTGAGCCCCGGGGCGGGGGGCTTGGGTTGAAACTCAGGTTTTTTGTGCCACCAGAGGTGGAAAGGCTTTTGCCTGGAATTTTCATGACTGCGGTGATTTCGGCGATTGCACTTCATGCAGGTGCTGAACTGCACTATGTGACACCTCTCATTGCGGCAATGCTAATGGGGGTGCTTTTAAGGAATGTGTTTATAATTCCTGATGCCTATAAGCCTGGGATATTTTTTTCCATGAGGCAGGTGCTGCGGTTTGCCGTAGCACTCCTTGGTGTAAGGATTACATTCAGCAAGATTACAGAACTTGGCTATGAGGGGCTCATAATTGCACTTTTACCGCTTCTTCTAACGCTCTTTCTTACGATTCTTTTTGGGCGGTTGATAAAGGCTGACCCCTCCAGGGCTTTTCTGATAGCATCAGGGACGAGTATTTGCGGTGCCTCTGCCATACTGACGGTAGGAGCCATCACCAAAGCAAAAGAGGAGAATGTGATCGTGGCGATCAGTTCCATAACCATCTTTGGCACTATATCAATGCTCCTTTATCCTTTTTTATTAAAATCAGGTGTACTTGACATAACCCCTGATCAGTATGGCTTCTGGTCGGGTGCCTCCATACATGAGGTGGCGCAGGTAATTGCCGCTGCATTCGGAGGTGGTGACAGAAGTGGAGAAATCGGGATAATTGTTAAACTGACCAGGGTGGCAGCGCTTGTCCCCATAGCCTTTGTCCTTTCCTATATTGCGGCACAAAGGGCGTTGAGATCGGGTGATTCTGATAACGGTGGCGGTGGTGTAACATTTCCCTTTTTCCTTATAGGTTTCATCGCAATGGTGGTATTAAACTCCTTTGAGTTTTTTACCCCAAAGGCGGTAAAGTGGATAGAGTTTTTCGACCTCTTTCTCCTTACCATGGCTATGGCTGGAATGGGGCTTGAGACGGACTTCGGTCAGTTAAAAAAGGTAGGTCTGAAACCCTTCTTTTTGAGCCTCTTTTCTACAGGGTTTATATCTGTATTCAGTTTGGTGCTCGTAAAGATACTACTTGGGTAAAAAGGCAGAAATGTGGAGAAAAATCAAGAAAAGACCTGATAATTAGAATTATATGATTACTTTATAAGGATATAAGGGGTTGATAAATCTCTTAAAATAGGATAAAATGTATCTTAATTAAGGTGATTAAACCAAGTGGGGTCTGGATAGATGGCATTTCAGATAACTCGTGAGAGTGACTATGCAGTGCGATGCCTTATTTATCTGCGTGATAATGCAGATAAGTACTCCTCAGTAGGTGACATCTCTGATGCAATGGGCATTCCCAAGACATTTACCTCCAAGATACTCCAGAAACTGTCAAGGGCGGGGCTTGTAAAATCTGTAAGGGGGGTAGGAGGTGGTTTTTCCATTTCCAGAAGACCGGAGGATATAACCCTGCTTGATGTGATTGAGGCTGTGGAGGGTACGGTGAGTTTGAATATATGTGTTCTTGACAGGAAGAGTTGTGACAGGGTGAATAAGTGTGCGGTTCATAAGGTGTGGGTAAGACTGAGAGATGAGTTTGCAGGGATGCTTAGCAGGTACAACTTCAAGAACATAGATAATGGAGTCCCTCGTAGAGGGCGGAAAAACAATCTCAGGAGGAGGGTATGAAAGAAAACGGTTATGATTACTCGGTGGTCAGGGGGTTTGCCTTTTCGGCGATCTTCTGGCTGATCGTTGGTCTCCTCGTGGGGCTGTGGCTTGCGGCTGAGATGTTCATGCCTCAGTTGAATCTCACGCCATGGCTCAGTTTTGGAAGGCTAAGAGTTGTTCATACCAACGGGCTTGCCTTCGGGTTTGCATTGGCAGCGATATTTTCATGTACGTATTACTTTCTGCAAAGGCTTACCAAAACCCCGCTTGCATTCCCCGGACTTGCAAAGTTCCATCTCTACCTTTTCAACATTGCAATTGCGCTTGCTGCACTCAGCCTCTTTGCCGGGATGAACACCTCAAAGGAGTATGCAGAACTTGAATGGCCCCTGGATGTGGGGGTGGTGATAATGTGGGTTATCTTTGCAATAAATGTATTTGGAACCCTGATAAAGCGCAAAGAGAAACAGATGTACATCTCTCTCTGGTACACCATAGCAATGACCGTCACTGTCGCGGTTTTGTACATTGTGAACAACCTTGAGGTACCGGTCAATCTCTTTAAGTCCTATTCTGTTTATGCCGGTGCAAACGATGCAAATGTGGAGTGGTGGTACGGGCACAATGCGGTCGGTTTCGTCTTTACCGTTCCCATACTCGCCATGTTTTACTATTTCCTCCCCAAATCCACCAATCTGCCCATATATAGCCACAGGCTCTCTATAGTGGCGTTCTGGTCTCTCGTGTTCGGTTACCTCTGGACGGGGGCTCACCATCTGATGCTAACACCCCTTCCTGAATGGATACAGACGGTGGGTATTGCATTCAGTATCTTTTTGATTGCGCCGTCCTGGGGCTCTGTGGTAAACGGCTACTACACGATGCGTGGAAACTGGGATCAGATGAGGACAAACTATCTCGTGAAGTTTTTTATCTTCGGTATCACATTCTATGGGCTTCAGACCATTCAGGGGCCGACTCAGGGGCTTAGAACCCTGACAGCCTTTTTCCATTACACGGATTGGGTTGTAGGTCATGTCCATATGGGAACGATGGGCTGGGTGACGATGATAATATCGGCTTCCTTCTATTACATGATCCCAAGGATAACCGGTAAGGAGTTACACAGTGTCAAACTTGCAAACCTCCACTTCTGGCTGATAATGATAGGGCAGTTGCTCTTTACCGTAACCCTCTGGATTGCAGGTATCCAGCAGGGTGCCATGTGGAAGGCAACAAACCCGGATGGTTCACTCACTTATAGTTTTCTTGAGGCAGTGACCGCACTTTATCCCTACTGGAAGATAAGGCTTATTGGCGGCCTCATCTATTTTGTCGGCATAGTGGTCTTTACTTACAACCTGATCATGACGGTTAAGGGCGAGGGTGCAAAGGAAACAGAAACCGCACCACAGGCGGCCTGAAAGGAGGAGGATCTATGAGCGTATATTCAAAACCCATAACCTTTGCCGTTCTATCGGTGGTGGTTATTCTGATAGGAACGGTGGTAACCATGTTTATACCGCTTCTCCTTCCCTCCACTCAGCCGGTTAGCGATTATGTGAAACCATATACTGCGGTTGAACTGGAAGGAAGGGATATTTATATAAGGGAGGGCTGTAATAACTGCCATACCCAGACCGTAAGACCCTTAAGGACGGAGGTCGCCCGGTATGGGGAGTATTCAAAGCCGGAAGAGTTTGCCTATGACAGACCATTTTTGTGGGGTTCAAGGAGAACAGGACCTGATCTAAACAGGGTGGGGGGAAAGTATCCGGACTCCTGGCATTATAAACACCTGAACAGCCCGCAGAGTATGTTTCCCAGGTCGAACATGCCACCCTACGGATGGCTTGCTGAGAGGAAACTTGATACCTCTTACACCGTAAAAAAGATCAAGGTGCTCGGGTACGGTTACACCCCTGAGGAGGTGAACGCCCAGATAGCGGAGTATAAAAGAAAGGTTACATCTGCTGATTATTCATCAAAGGAAATGAGAGACAGGGTAACTCCTCCTGAACTCAGGGGTGAACTTACCGAAATGGACGCACTTGTGGCATACCTCCAGAAGTTGGGCAGAGATGTGAAGAACCTCCAGAAGAAGTCTGTGGTGCCGGTTGCTGAGGCAAAAGAGGCAACTCTGAAGAACCCTTATGCGGGAAGCAAGGAGGCGGAGGAGGCTGGAGAGGATATTTACGAGAAGAACTGTAAGGCATGTCACGGTGATGATGGTAAGGGTGGTATCGGGCCTAACCTTACCGATTCGGAGTGGAAGTACGGCGGCTCTGATGCAGATATCTTCACAAGCATTTCAGGCGGCAGGCCAGGTGGTATGCCAGATTGGGGGAGAACCCTCGGAACGGATAATATCTGGAAGGTGATCACCTATATAAGGAGCCTTGAGAAGAAATGATGGGATGGCAGGCATGGGCATACCTGATATTTGGTACCACACTGGTAGTTCTTTTTTCCTGGATAATAGTCCATTTTTACAGACCCAGGAGAAAAGACAGGGTGGAGGAGCCCAAGTACAGGATGCTTGAAGATGATGACGAATAACAATCAACAAGAAACCATTTCAGGAGGTTTGATATGGCAGAGTTTGATGATATAAAGGAGGAGCACAACAGGATACCAAGGGGATGGTTATTGTTCTTTTTCGGTGTGATTGTCTGGCTCGTTTACTATATCTTCAGTTTCACCCCCCAGATTTCAGGCTGGTCTTACTACGATAAATACGAGAAAGAGGCTAAGGAGGTTGAAGAGGTAGCAAAATCAATACCCACAGAAAACCCCTACGAGCACAACGATAAGGCGATAGCAGAAGGAAAAAACATATATGTTGAAAACTGTTCGGCCTGTCACGGTGATAACCTCAAAGGTGGGGTTGGGCCTGATCTGACCGGCCACCTCAAATACGGTGAGACGGATGATAAGAAGTACCAGTCCATTGCCGATGGCCGTGGGGGCGGGATGCCACCATTTGGACAGCAACTTGGTAGAGACCGGATATGGAAGGTGCTTGCCTATATAGACTCGGTTCGAGAGTACGGCGGTAAGCCATAATTACGAAAAAGTTCTTAATAACTCAATTACCTGATAACTTAATAACTTTTACCTTTTTGGGGAGGGCGGTTATGCTCTCCCCGGTTTTTGTGAGGGGTCTATGTATGTGTATATCATAATAATAGCCTTCCTGTTGATTGCCCTGGGTGGCATTGTGCTGTGGACGCTCATGGGAAGGGAAAAACAACTGAGACAACTTGAATCACAGAATTCGTACCTGCGATCTGTTATCGAGTCTGCCAATGAAGGGATATATGTGACAGACAGGGATAGAAGGTTTGTGCTCTGGAACCGTAAGGCGGCAGAGATTACCGGATACAGGAGTGATGAAATCATAGGCAGGCTCTGCTATGACGATATTCTTTCTCATACCGATGGTGAGGGCAACCTGCTATGCAAAGACCGCTGCCCACTTGAGAGGGCGATGGCAACTGCGGAGACAAAGGGCCCTGAAATAGTGTATCTACGCCGTAAAGACGGGCATACCCTGCCGGTTGAGGTCTTTACCGCCCCCATTATAGACAACGATGGAGAGATAGCCGGTGGGATTGAGGTCTTCAGGGATGTGAGTGAAAGGCTTGAGAGGGAACGGAGGTTGAGGGATCATGAGAGGAAACTTGAGACGGTTCTTGACAATATGGGAGACGGGGTGCTTTTTATTGACGCTGATGGAAAGGTGGCGCTTACCAACAGGGCGGTGCAGGAGATGCTGGGGATTGATGAGGATATTCTGGGGAAAGAGATATTTTCTTTGCCGAAGGATCACAGCCTCCGTAATGCACTCCTCAGGCTTGACAGAGAGTATAATGGTGCTTACTGTTATGAAAAAAAGGAATGCCCACCTGAAATAGACTGTCCTGAGTACGGTTCAAGATGCTGCCGGTGCTGGCTGCTTAGCAGATACGGGACGGCTGGAAGGGGAGGAGTTGAGTGTTTGTATTGTGACTCTTTCAGACAATCAAAGGAGTTTTTGCAAAAGCCAAAGGAGTATATGATAAAGGGGAAGGTGTTCTCTGTTCTTTCCACATTTATAGAAGATTTTGAACATGGTGAGATATGGGAGGTTGTGCTGTTCAGGGATGTGACCTTTGAAAAGATAGACTCTGCAATGAAACTTGCCGGTGCCACCGCCCACGAGTTGAGGCAGCCGCTTCAGGCCATCCTCGGGATTGCATCGCTCATCAAGGACGGAGAAAAAGATGCTGAAAAGATGAAAAAGTACTGTGATGTCCTCATGAAGAGTTGCGTGAGAATGGACGATATAGTGGAGAGGCTGTCAAAGATAACCAGATACAGACTGAAACAGTATGCTGACGAGATAAAGATACTCGATATCCATAACTCATCAGAAAAGGAGAAGGGTAATGACCTGGAAGGGGTATAGAAGGATAGCGGAGACGGTTCAGGCTGTACTCATAGTGGGGTTACCATTTCTAAAGATAAAGGGCGAGAGCGCCCTCAGGTTTGACATCCCCACTCTTAAACTCCATTTTTTCGGCACCGTACTTTGGATAAACGAGTTCTACCTCTTTTTGCTTGCCACCGTGTTTTTTCTGATGTTTATCGTGTTTATAACGACCATATTTGGCAGGATATGGTGTGGGTGGCTCTGCCCTCAGACGGTGTTGCTTGATTTCTCTTCAGATCTGGTAAAGAGGGTTCCCTTTCGTTACCGTGATGGTGCAAGACGGGTGGTGCTGATTCCTCTATCAGCACTCGTCTCGCTTACGCTAATATGGTATTTTGTGCCACCCTTTGAGACATGGAAGGCGCTTTTCCACTCAAAGGTGATTACCGGATTTTTCTTGACCCTGTGGGTGGTAATATACCTTGAACTTGCCTTCCTTGGCAGAAGGTTCTGTAAGAGTATATGTCCTTACTCCATGTTACAGTCAGGTCTCTTTGATAAGGATACGCTCGTTATAGAATTCGACACCTCAAGACAGGAGGGATGCATGGGATGTGACAAGTGTGCCCATGTATGCCCTGTGGGGATAGACATAAAAAAGGGATTGAGACGGGAGTGTGTGGCATGTGCCGAGTGCATAGATGCCTGTGTATCCATGACAAGGCCAAGGGGAATAGCACCCTTTATAGGTTATACAGGTAAGGTGCTGAGACCCAAGATGTTTATCGTGGGCGGGGTTACCCTGTTGCTGGGGGTGGTTTTGTTCGTCATCATCTCATTGAGGCCACCGCTGACGATGGTTGTGTCACGAGAGCCGGTGAAAGTGGTTAAGGGGGTTAATGAGTACACCATGACGGTAACGAACAACACGGGTGTAAAAAGGAATGTTACGGTTTCTTTGAGAGGCGGTGTGCTTATCGGCTCAAGGCATTTAGAGGTCTCACCATATACCCGGCTGGTGTTGAGATATAAGGTAAGAAAAGAGGGGGGGGACACACCTCTGGTGTTTGTATTAAAAGACGGCAAGCGGGTGTTAGAGCAGGAGGTGGGATTTCTATGAAGAGGTTGATATATCTCATATATATAGTATTTTTTGTCCTCACGGCTGCCACATTTTATGTGGCATACCATGTATATGATGGCCTGCTCGAGGAGGGCTATTACCAAAAGGCGGCTGATTACTTTCACGAAAAAGAAAAAGAGGAGGGGGTTATTGTGGAGGTTCCCACGGTTCTCAAGACCGGTGATAATCAACTCTCAATAAAGATAACAAGGGGAGGAAGGCCGATCAAAGGTGGTGAGATTATACTCAGGGTGATGGGAATGAAGGAAAAGGAGGGTGAGAGGGTTGTTCATCTGAGAGAGACTTCTCCAGGGGTCTTTACCGGTATGGTAAGGGTTGAAAAAAGGGGCAGGAAGATATTAAGGATGCTCTGGTCTGATAGTGAGAGGAAGATAGAACGGCGATGGTTCGTGGAAGTGAATTGAAGTGGTTGTTCGCCCTTGTGCCTCTCTTTCTGGTTTTGTCATGTGCAGAGGGTGGTGATGTAATGCCTGACTGTTTTCCCGATAAGGGAAGTTGTATCAAGCAGATGGGGGAGGGGAGGGTTATCTTTGAGATAACTCCCAGACCCGTCCGGACGATGGAGGATCTGATATTTACGGTGAAACTTGAGGGTATGGGTAGCGAACCTGAGAGGATTCTGCTTGATCTCTCCATGCCGGGGATGGAGATGGGGGAAAATCGGATAATTCTTGAAAGAAAGAATGGCGGTGTTTATGAAGGAAAGGGGATAATCGTCCGGTGCCCAAGCGGAAGGAGACTCTGGCGTGCAACCCTCTGGGTGCCCGGTGCGGGTGAGACGGAGTTTCTGTTTGAGGTGGACAGAGAGAAATGAAGTTTTAACTTTAGACTTCTTTAAATTTTGATATAATGTAGTTATGGAAGTTGAGGATGAGTGAGCGGGGGTATGATATAAGGGCGGTAAGGTTTCACAGACTGGTGATAGGTCTGATCCTTCTTGCCGGGTTTGTTTTTTCATATACCCCATTAGTAATAGCAGCATTAATCCTCCTTTTGATATTCTTGCTCTTTTCTCCCAGGTTTTCACCACTTTACAGGCTGTATTTTGTTCTTAGGGGAGTAAATGAGGTTAGATGTGATTGCGACCCCGGTGAAGTCCGATTTAGTTGCCTCCTTGCGTTGGCAATTGTTGCTGTGGGGAGTATAATGCACCTTTTTGGTCATGAGTCTCTGGGTATGTTTTTCATATTTATTGCAGCGGTCCTGTCAGTTGTTGCAGGCGCCACAGGTTTTTGCCTGGGTAAACTCGTTTATGTATGGCTGAGGAAAGGGGTAACCGGTGCCTGAAGGGGTCAACAAAAACTGTGCTCTTGTGAGGATGACCGGCAAGGAGCCCTTCAGACGGTGCCGTCGTTGTGAAAGGCCCATCTGGAACTGCTTCAGTTTCAGGACTTCTGTTTTAAGCATTGCTGTGATCGGTCTTGCATTTTATCTGACCGATCTCGGTTCTCTATCGGAGAGGATCATCCTTGGTGGGATTGTACTGCTTATTGTTTTGATGGGGGCGCTAATTTTCCAGGAGACGGACAAACTTGTGGAGGCGGAATACAGTGCACGGGAAAGTCTTAAAGAAAAGGAGAAGGCAGAGGCAAGATATAGAGCACTCTTTGATGATGCCTCAGATGCAATATATATAATAGACCCGAAAACTGGGAAGATACTTGATACAAACTACATGGCATCTAAGATGACCGGTTACAGCAGAACCGAACTCAGGGGGATGAATGTGGCGGATATTAACCCGCTATCAGAGAAGGTAAATATAAAAAAGAGAATAATTGCCCAGTTGCGGGGAGAGACCCTACAATTTGAGACCAAACACATCAGAAAGGACGGTGGAGTTATAGATGTGGAGGTGACCTCCAAGGTGATCAGGCAGAACGGCGAAAAGGTTCTTCAGGCCTTCGTGCGAGATGTCTCAAAGAGAAAACGTGCCGAGAGGGAGGCGGAGGAACTTCTCAAACTGATCAACTCCATGATGGAGCACATGCCGGAGGGGGTATTTCTGATAGACCATGATGGAACAATAATACATGCCAATGATAGAGGAAAAGAGTATCTATTATCCCTGCAGGATCTACATCTGGGAGACACTGTGAAGGAGATAATGGGAAGGCCGGTTGAGGAGTATATGGTATCACCTCCTCAGATAGCATGGCACGAGATAAAGACCGAAAAGAGGGTTTATGAGATAGGAGGAAGGAGGCTCAAGACAGAGGGGCTCATAGAGGGGATGGTCTTCGTGATCAGGGATGTTACGGATATGCGGGAGCGGGAAGAGAGGATGAAGACCCATGAGCGGCTTGCCTCGGTGGGTCAACTTGCCTCTGGAATTGCCCACGATTTTAACAATCTCCTTACCATAATAATGGGCTGTGCCGAGAATCTGGCGGATAAGGAACTGCCTGATACCGCAGGGTATGAGGTGCAGGCAATAATGGAGAGCGGGGAGAAGGCATCAAGGATGATTAGACAGATACTGGACTTCAGCCGCCACCGTGGTGAAGACATGGTCATAACAGATATAAAAGAGGTTATCAAGGAGTTCGAGGTCTTTATCAGGAGGCTACTGCCTGAAGATATAAAGATAGAGTTCAAGATAGGTGGTGGTGAGATGAAATTGAAGAGTAATCCCACAAAACTCCACCAGATGCTTGCAAATCTGGTTATAAACAGCCGTGACGCAATGCCAGGCGGTGGGGTGATATACGTAAGCCTGAAGGAGGAAAAACTGGACTATCCACTTCCTTCAACTGGAATGAGCCCTGGCAGGTACATCAAACTGGAGGTAAAGGATACCGGTATGGGGATACCTGATGAGGTAAAGGAGCACATCTTTGAGCCCTTTTTTACCACTAAGGGGAAGAGGGGGACGGGGCTTGGGCTTTCACAGGTCTATGGAATCGTGAAGCAGCATGGCGGTTTCATTGACTTTAAGTCAGAGGAAAAGAGGGGGACATCCTTTGTGATATATCTGCCAGCCCTCAGCGTAGAGGGGGAGATTGAAGCAAAGAGGATCGTAGATGATATCCCGGACGGTAAGGGAGAGAGGATACTCGTTGTGGAAGACGAGAGGGAACTTGCCGGAATGCTGAAGACGGAACTTGAAAAACACGGCTACACTGTGGATGTGGCGGCAGATGGCGAAAAGGGGCTTCTGAAAATAGTGAGCATGGACGGCGGGTACGACCTGGTGATTACAGACATGATGATGCCTGAGATGGGAGGGAAGACCCTCATAGAGAAGGCAAAGGCAGAGTTTCCCGATCTGAGGTTCATCGTGATGACTGGCTACGAGGTAAACCACATCCTGGACTCTTTAAAGGATAAACACGGCATAAAGGTATTTGAAAAGCCCTTCAGTTTGAGGGAGTTAAGGAGAGAGATAGGGAATCTACTATACAGATAAGGAGGGAAATTAGCCATGAAGAGGGGCGTTAATATTATATTGCTTTTTGCCCTGGTTTTTTTTGCCGCCTGTGAAAAGGCAGGCGATAAACCCCAGGTGGTTGATCTGAAAAAGAGATCTCCCATTCCAAGGAGAAACGGGGTGGTGGATGAGACACCACCTTTCAGAATCGCCATTGGGGCGATGATATCACCCAGGGAAACCGTTAAGGTCTATGGTGAACTTGCGGAATACATCGGTAAAAAACTCGGAAGAGATGTGGAGATAATCCAGAGAAAGACCTACTCTGAGATAAATGAGATGGTGAAGGAGGAGAGTGTGGATGCCGCCTTTGTATGCTCTGGCCCGTATGTGGAGGGCAGGCGTGAGTTTGGAATGGAGATCGTGGCGGCACCGGTGGTAAACGGAAGCCCCCTCTATCATGCATACTTTATTGCAAGAAAAAACTCCGGGATAAAGGGGATTGAAGATCTGAGGGGCAGGAGGTTTGCATTTACCGATCCAAAGTCTAACACGGGTGCACTTGTGCCGAGGTATGTAATATCAAAAATGGGTGAGACACCGGAGACCTATTTTGGGAGTATAATCTATACCTATAGCCACGATGCATCAATAAAGGCGGTCTCGGATGGTATCGTTGATGCCGCATCGGTGGACAGTTTGATATACGACTACTATAAAAGGTTCAACCCCTCCTTTGTTGAAAAGACAGAGGTGGTCTATCGCTCACCTGCATACGGTATCCCACCGGTGGTGGTAAACCCTAAGGCTCCCGCCGTTTTGAAGATGAAACTCCGTGAGGTGCTGCTTGGAATGGATAGAGATGAGGAGGGGAGGAAAATACTTGCAAGATTAAACATAGACAGGTTTGTGGTACCTGATGAATCCATCTACGATTCGGTGAGGGAGATGGAGGAATGGCTCAGAAAGAGATGAGGCACAGGCTTCCCTTCAGGTTTAAACTCCTTATTTACACCCTCTCCGTGCTCGTGCTCAGTGCACTTCTTGTCTCATTTTTCCTTCTTACTTACATAAAAAGAGAGGCATACCGGGAGGTGGTAGAAAAGGCAAGGTCTGTTTCGGTTATACTCTCGTCACAGATCACCGAGAAGATACTCATAGACGATTATGTGGGCATTGAAAAGACACTTGAACTCCTGCTTGAGAAGGACAGGGATGCAAGGTACGTCTTTATAGAAAAAGGGGGGCATGTAATTGCCCATACATTCGGTAAAGGCTTTCCGGTTGATCTGCTTAATTTAAAAAACAGAGGCGGTATGGGGGAGACGGTATTTATTTCAGATGGTAAGCGATATCTCGACCTCCTCTATCCTGTATGGGGTGGGAGGGCGGGCACCCTTCATCTCGGTTACAGCCTTGATTATCTTGAGAGGGAGTTGAAGGAGACCACGCAGAGGATTATAACCGCAATACTCATTACCATTTTGTTATTTGGCAGTATCTCAATAGTTGTTACAAGATGGCTGACAGGCCCTCTTATCAGACTCACTGAACTTTCAGAAAGATTTGCAAGGGGCGATTATTCCGGTGAAATAATCTACTCCGGTGATGACGAGATTGGCAAACTCTGCCATGCCTTTGAGAGGATGCGTGATGCCCTGAATGAGAGGGAGGCAATGCTGAAAAAGAGGGGGGCGGAACTTGAAGAGGTGAACATTAAATTGCATGAATATATTCAGGAACTTGACAGAACACGGGAGGAACTCATCCGTATAAAGCAGGATACCACCGTTCAGGAGACGGTGGGTGCGGTGCTTCACCACCTGAGACAGCCCCTGACGGTGCTTACCGGCTATGCAGAGATGCTTGCGGATGACATGGAAAAGGGCGTGGATGAAGGTAAGATAAAGGAAAGGGCTAAGAAGGTATTCATGGCAGGGATGAGACTTAACGAACTCCTCAAAAAGTTTGAGTCTTTGAAGACATACCGGGTGGTTAAATATGGGGAGGATGTTAGAATAGTTGATATAGACACGGATAGATGAGCCTGAACGAAAATATCTTTTATCTGTCTTTACTGTCAGGGCTGACTGGGGGGCTTGGGCACTGTATTGGTATGTGTGGGCCTATAATTACTGCCTTTTCAATGACCGGTAGTGGCGGGCGGTTCATATCGCAACTACTCTACCATACGGGAAGGATATTTACCTATACCTTTCTTGGTGCGCTCATGGGAGGAGGGGGGTCGTTGGTGGTTTTTGCCTCCCACATTGGACGGTTTCAGGAGTACCTTATGACAATTGCCGGGGCGCTCATCGTGCTTTCCGGACTTGCAATAACCGGTGTTTTGCCCGTAAGGAAAGCCCTTACAAATATGAGATGGGGAAGTGTATTTATCAGCCGGGTGAGTTCGTATCTAATGGAGGAAAGGGGAAGTGGGGTATATCTTCCGCTTGGAATACTTCTTGGGTTTCTTCCATGTGGATTGGTTTATACAATTATGCTTACCTCAATGCGTATTGGTATGGAGGCACAGTCGGCCATTGAGGGTGTTTTGACAGGTGGTGTGGTGATGCTTCTCTTCGGTCTTGGAACCTCCTTTCCTCTTATCGTTTACGGAAGGATTATCTCTGTGATAGGTGAGCGTATAAGGAGAATGTTATATAGACTTTCCGGGGTTGTGGTGGTTATTATGGGGATTATTTTTATAGTTCGTGCGATGGGGATGAGGATGTAGGTACTATTTGTAACTTTAACACAAATTACGAAGGTGTATATTTGAAACCTTTGCTATCAGTCGCCCTGAGGTCTTCACTTTGTTACGAACAGGCAGGAAAGATTCTTCACCTGCCAGAGGCAGGTTCAGAATGATGGATAAAAGAGTCGTCACCCTGAGCGAAGCGAAGGGTCTCCTTACAAGAGACTCTTCGTAAAGCTTGTCATGAGCGAATGCGAAGGGCTCAGATTGAGTACTATCAAGCAATTCTATCTAAACCCTTTCGTAATTTCGATTTAATAATGTCAGTTAAGGCAGGCAGAACTCCATCGAAACCGGATTTAATGCGATTTTTATTCAATCATAA
>CAYMML010000043.1:0-13678 GCA_964391515.1 uncultured Thermodesulfovibrio sp.
GAGCAACAGAGTAACCCGGCACTTCGGGGAAAGCCCATTGCGGTCATCGGAGGTGGTCAGCGTACCGTCATCACCACCGCCTCTTACGAGGCAAGGGCATGGGGCGTAAAAACCGGCATGAACATTTATGAGGCAAGGCAGGTTTGTCCCGGGCTGATACTCGTCGTGGGAGACAATGCAAAATACACCCACACCTGCACAAAACTCAAAGAGATTTATCTCCGCTATACCCCTGATGTGGAGGTCTATTCAGTAGATGAGGCATTTCTTGATGTAACCACCACGGCACACCTCTTTGGCGGGCCTCTGGAGATAGGAAAAAGGATAAAAGCGACAATAAAGAAGACCTTCGGGATAAATGCCACCGTTGGCATTGGTCCCAACAAACTGATTGCCAAACTGGCAGCCGACCTTTCAAAACCCGATGGACTCAGATGGATAAAAGAGGAAGAGGTTTTAGAGGTGCTCGAAGATCTTCCACCTGATGAACTCTGGGGAATAGGAAAGCGTATGGCCAAGCACCTCAGGAGCCTTGGCATCAAAACCTGTGGAGACCTTGCACGCACGCCCGTGGGTGTGCTCAGAAACCGGTTCGGCATCATGGGAGAGCACCTTAAACGGATGGCTCAGGGGGTTTATGACTCGCCTGTAGTGCCAGATGGCAGGGACACAGAGGAGGTAAAGTCCATAGGCCACAGCATGACACTGCCAAGAGACATCTACAGCATCCCCCAGGTCAGGGCATATCTGCTTTTACTCAGTGACCGGGTATCCTTCAGGGCAAGACGGTACGGGTATAAGGGAAAAACTGTTACACTGATTGTCAGGTATAAGAGTTTTGAGACCTTCTCGGTGAGGAAGAAACTCATGAGCCCAACAGATGACCCGCATCTGGTCTTCAGATCTGCCTGCGAACTCCTCTCCACCGTAAGGCTCAGAGAACCTGTAAGGCTACTTGGTGTATCCCTCGGCTGCCTGGTCAGGAAAACAGGCCAACTTAACCTCTTTGCCGAGCAGAACCAGAGAAGCAGGCTCCTTGATACGCTGGACAGGATAAATCTTCGTTACGGTTCCGGAAGCCTTGTGTGGGCTGCCACTTTGAAGCCGGAAAGACAGCCTGGAGTTATCTCACCAGCCTGGCGGCCGGAGGGAGTGCACAGGAGCCTTTAAATCCCAGTGGTTGCCATATGTGGAGGGCGGCTACCAAGACCGATGGAATCCAAGTATCCGTCGATCTCCTTCAGCCCTTTTCTGATAGCCCTTTTCCCGTAAATACCAATTCCAGCGTAAAAAAACTCAAACCTTGCAAGATTTTTGAAGATGTATTTCCAGGAATAAAACCTTGCCATTGCCTTCAGTGTCTCTATCTGAAGCGTGACAGGGTCTAACTCCTTTGGCATGAACACTATGTGGTGGGCATCATACTTACTCCAGTCCGTATGCAGAAGCCTTCCTGCATCACGCATTTCGTAATAAAAGGGAGTACCTGGCAGAGGAGTAAGTATCACGAACTGTACAGTGTCTATGCCTAACTTTATTGCAAAATCAGCGGTCTCTCTTATGGTTTCCAGATCATCGGTGTCTGCACCCAGGACGAACATGCCGTGTATGTAAATCCCGTGGTCTTTAACGGTCTTTATGCACCGCACAATGTCGTCAACATCCTGGCTCTTGTTGTAAGCCTCCAGGGTGCGTGGGTTTATGGATTCAAATCCAATATAGGTGGTGTCACATCCGGAGTCAGCCATAAGTTTAAGGAGTTCCCTGTCCCTTGCCACATCTGTGCGTACCTGTGCAGACCACTTGAACCTTATTCCCTCTGAAATTACAGCCCTGAGTATCTCCTTCGTCCTTTTCTTGTTTGCCGTGAAGTTATCATCCACAATAAACTTTGTTGCCTTCGAGATTTCCGATACATAACGGAACTCCTTTACCGTGGCCTCCACTGATTTAAATCTGTACTTTCTTCCAAACATCTGTATAACAGAGCAGAACTTGCAGTTGAAAGGACAACCCCGTGAGGTGGAAACAGGATATATGTTCGATGGACTCCAGTTATGTACAAGGCTGAAGTCCGGCTCGGGCAGACGGTCAAGGTCGGTTATAAGGGGGTGGGGTGGATTGTTAATCACCCTGCCGTCTTTGTCTCTGTATGAGATGCCCTTTATATCCTTCAACGCAGGTTTTCCCTTTGTGAGGTGCTGGATAAGTGCCGGTAGTGAATAATCCCCCTCACCTCTGACCACAAAGTCTGCATGCTCAAGGGCCTCTTCCGCCATGAAAGACGGATGTGCACCCCCGATTATTATGGGGATACCCTTTTTCTTCAATCTATCAGCAATACTGTAGGCCCTCACTGCTGTGGGTGTGATTGTGGAGATGCAGACCAGATCAGAGTTTTCAATATATGTCCAGTCAGGCTCTGCAGTGTCTTCAATAAATGCCTTTACCTCAAAGCCCCTCTCACGCAGTATGGTCGAAAGGAGCACTGCACCAAGACGGGGAATGGGGAATTTGCTGTAAACATGTGCCCCTGGAGAACGCGCCTCAATAAAAGATATCCTTCGAACTTCCATTAACACTCATTATATGAATTATTACTGAAAATTGCAAAGGAAAAACATTTCTCCTTTTACCCTCCAAAAGGAGCACTTACAAATCGCACTGAGGTAAATCATTTGCCCCAGGAGTTCAGAAAGGTATCGTATTCAATGCCAAAGACATTGAAAAAGGCATCTTTGAACGGCTCCCCCTCCCCCACCCTCTCAAGGAGATCCTTTATATAATACAGACCATACCGGTCTTTCAGATATGAGACAGCAGAATAACTTTCGAGGTAAGCAAGACCGACCTGCCTGCCGCTGAGTTTATGAAAACTACTCTCCAGGCTGGCAAGGGGTATCACCTGCCCCACCCTTACGCCGTGATCTCCTGAAAAATACTCCGCAATTCCCTCATTAAGCCAGAGGGGGATAGCACCTTTAGATATACGCAAAACAAGCGTATGGGCATACTCATGGTAAAGAACCCTTCTCAGGGTCTCAGATTCATTCTCAGCCCCCCTTACAGGTATCCTTATCTTCCCATCATACACCCCACCCGCCCACCTGGGTATATGCGTGATGTCGTGAAAATCCCTCTCTGTATAAAGTATCACCGTCAGAGGCTCTTCCGGGAATATATCCATCTCCCTGCCTATATCCCTGTAGGCATCCTCAAGGAACCCAAGCACCAACCTGCTTAGCCCGCCATGCCGATGCCCATCAAACCTTACTATGAAATGGCCTGACTCCTCGGATATATAACCCTCCTGCCTCTGGAGTTCTTCCTTCACCTTTTTGAGGAGATCATTGAGTTCCTGATCACTTTTCAAAGATAGTGCCATCCTGGCATACTCATTGCTCTCCTCAAGACGGTTCAGATAGTATTCCGAAAATGCAAGGAGTTTTAAAGACGGAAAGGCAAAGGAGGGTTCTTCTCTCAGTGTCTCAAATCTGTACACAGCATCGTCATATTTTTTTAGTCTGTAAAGAGAGACGGCCGCACCAAACCTTGCAAGTTCATTTTCATCCTCATAGGCTTGAAACACCGAGAGCGCATCCTCTATATTTCCCTTTTTGAGATCTGCAAAAGCCCCTCTTAATTCCTTATCAACGAGGTCTGGAAATTGAGGGGTAATTTCTTCCTCCCGTGGGGGCAAAACCGTTTCCTCAGGCATAATACTTACAGGCTCCTGTGTAGCAAGATCACCCGTCTCTAAACGCTCATCCTCCTGATAAGCCCCCCTTTCAATCGATAAATCATTCCCCCGTTGTTGAAGGGAGAAATACCATCCGGCAACAACCAGAAAGATAAGAAAAAGTATAAGTGTAAAAGGCCGCATAAAGACTATTATACCAGTTCAGAAAAAGATGCTATGGGACCGGAATGAATACAGGAAAACAGTTTTTTATTTGATTATGTTTATTATAAATGGCTTTCTTCTCCCTCGGGCCAACCCGGTGGGGAAGGTAAAGGGTGGGATGGACTATGGATTTTTTTAATAAAGACTATTTATAATTAATAAATCTAAGGAATTCTTTCAAGGAGGTGAATAGAATTGTACGTAGTGACGGTTGACAATGAAAAGTGCGAAGGTTGTGAGGAGTGTGTAAACATCTGCCCTCAGGGTGTCTTCGAGATGAACGACGGAAAATCAGACCCCGCAAACTCCTCTGAGTGTGTCTATTGTGAAAGTTGTCTCGGCGTATGCCCCACCGACGCAATCACAATCCAGGAGATGTAAGAAACCTCTTACATTACCAAAAAAGGGGCTCTCTTTGAGAGCCCCTTTTTATTGTTCCTTCAGCATTTACTTCTTCTGGATATATATCTCCCAGTAACCCTTGTCTTCCAGTTTTACAACCTCAATGGGATAGCCCTGCTTTTCTGCATAGCGAGGGATGGAATCCTCTGCCGATGCAGGGGCATCACAAAGAATCTTCAAGAGATCGCCACTGTTCATCTTCTCAAGTTTCTTCTTTGTAAGCACAAGGGGATAGGGGCATACCCTTCCAAGCACATCCAGGGTATCTGTTGGTTCCATTGTCTTGAGTTCTGACATGATACTTCCTCCTTAAAGGTTTTAGAAATAGAGTATGTGATCGGAAGAGTTCATCTCTTCCATTATCTTCTCAAAGGGCACAACCTCAGTGGTGATCTCACCACCGATCTCCTCGGCATCCATCACAATGTTGTCCTCAGAGAGCCCAAAGGATTCAAGGTCTTCTTTGCATACAAGCACTCTCAGGTCAAGCAGGAGGGCATTCTTTATATGCATCTCCAGGCTGGTAACACCGTAAATATCAAGTGCCTTCTGCTCTTTCAAGCAGTTGAGAACACCGTTTCCAACAAAGGCAAGAACAGGCTCCACATTATCGCCGTCTTCAAGGTATATCTCAACGGTCTGGCTTGCAATTGCGTGTGTGAGGGCAAGCCTTGAGGTCTCTGCCTTATACGGCAGTTTGTCAACAATAAATGCCATCTTCTTTATCGCCATAACTATTCACCTCCTATATGAATGACTCTGTCAGCCCCGAAGGCACTTGCAAGATACCAGTCCATACTGTGAATCCCGAACCCTTCCATGGTGTCTTCCTTGTCAATACCACGTGCCTTGGCGCAAGCCTCACAGTTTGTCACCTTGAACTTTCCCGTCTTTAAGAGTTCCTCAATCGTCCCGGCAAGGTAGGAGTAATCCCTGAACTTGCTCTGCCTGGTCTTTCCGAGCATGATCCCGTTACCGGAAAGCCAGAGGTCAACCTCATGCCCCTTCTTTACGGCGGCCTCTGCCAGTTTTACTGCAAAGTCAAGGCTCATAGACCCGACAAGGGACGAAAAACAACCTATGGTCAATTTTCCCATCTCAGTCCTCCTTTATAACCACATGAATTTTTCATAATCGTTGAAGATTAGATCAACAAGACCTTCGTAATTTACCACCTTCACCTTTGGGTCAACACTGTCCTCCGAAATCCCCCGTGACTGGAGGTCTTCCGAAAGGGCATAATACTCAGCATCCTTACCAAGCAGTGAGGATGTGGCACCATCCTTCTTGAGGGCAGCATGATAGACACCGTTTTGAACAAGCACGATCCCGAACTTTTCCGCCTTCAGCCTGTCAATAATGGATGGCTCATTATACTCATTCACAAAAACCGCAAGTTTCATATAATCGCACCTCCTTGTTATAAGATATTTACAGAAACCATGACTCACACCCCCTGAAAATCAGGGCAATATGTGAGTGATTTATACCAACTGTCCTGAAACGACACTCAAGCAACTGCCTTCGTAACAAGGGTGACATGCTGATATCCTGTTACCAGCCGGTTGTCAGTGTGCCTTACCTGACCTGAGTCAGATTAACCCTATTATAAGCGCCCTCGATATACTGGACTATCTTTATAACAATTGGCCGCCCAAATTGTCAATAAAAATAGAGGATTATGGGCTATCCATAGCCATAAAAAGTTAAGAAGTAAACATAAGTATTTTTTATAAACCTTCAAGCCGGTGTGGTGGAACTTCAAGAAGATGGAGATTATGATAGAATATCAACTACTTATGAGACATCTTAGGATTCACATCGCCTATGATGGCACAGGGTTTTCCGGCTGGCAGATACAGCCAGGCGAAAAGACCATCCAGGGAACCATTGAGGAGGCACTCAGAAAAATAACGGGCAAACAGACCAGGCTCACCGGCTCCGGGAGAACGGATGCCGGTGTGCACGCACTCCACCAGGTGGCATCTTTCAGCACCACATCCACACACCCCCCTGAGGTGTTTGTCCGGGCACTCAATGCCCTGCTCCCTCCTGAGATAAGGGTCTTACGTGCCGACGAACCACCTCCGGGGTTTCATCCCCGTTACAGTGTTAAGGCAAAGCGGTATTTCTATCTTTTAGACCTGTCGGCTGTTCAGAGCCCCTTTATCAGTAGGTATGCCTGGCATCTCCACAGAGGTCTTGATATCCAGTCCATCCATACCGCCACATCATATCTCACAGGCAGGCAGGACTTTGCCGCCTTCAGCGGGGCAGGCTCTTCGGTTGCCACCACCATCAGGGAGATCACCGCAGTGGATCTGGTTGAAAAAAGACAGATGGATATCTTTTTCTCAACAATTGAGGGCAGGTTTTTAAAGATAGTGTTTGAAGGAACCGGATTTTTACGCCACATGGTAAGGAATATGGTTGGGACGCTTGTAGAAATCGGGCTTGGCAGGATGGAACCGGCTCAGATAAAAACGATAATCAACTCAAGAGACAGGAGACTGGCAGGCCCCACCGCCCCGGCAAGGGGGCTCTTCCTTGAAAGGGTAATATACGATGAGGATGAAGGTGATTAAAACTCCCTCTCCATCTCCTCCATCTTTTCTCTCTGCTCCAGGCACTCAACACAGTATATGGCAAAGGGGATGAGACGGAGCCTCTCCTCGCTTATCTCAGTCCCACAATCCTCACAGATACCGTAAGTACCCTCTTCCAGTTTTCTCAGGGCAACATCTATCCTGTTAAGGCTCTCCTTGTGGGAGGTGAGTTTCTTCAGGTTAATGTCTTCTGCAAGGTCGGCCACAGACCAGTCACCATCATCCATAGCGGTCTCCACGAGTTCCTTGTTCTCGCCACGGATGAACTTTCCTATCTCGGTCTTTGCCTCTTTGAGTATCTCCTGGCGTTTTTCAAGGAGCAACTTTTTAAGCCTGGTCTTTCTGTCCTCTCCAGACTCTACTGTTGCCTTTTTCTTACTCCTGGTCGTCTTTTTCTTACTGCCAACCCCCTTTTTGCTATCCTTCTGCTTTTTCGCCATTGTCCGCCTCAGGTTTTTGAGCCTCCTCCTTGTAAACCTCAATTATGCTCCGCACCTTGATACCGGCAGCCTTAAGTGCCTTCTGGATGTCGGGTAGTTTTGCATCCTCTACCTTTACCATAAAGTTGGCGTTCATATTTCCTCCTTTCAGTTTATCTTATCGGTATAATCTCTGGTCGGCATTAACAGTGGTTATCAGACATCACCAATCTTTACGAAGCACTAAACCTCCATGATCTCATCCTCTTTCTTCTTCAACACACCGTCTATCTCTTTTATAAAATCGTCCGTAAGTTCCTGAACCTCATCCAGTGACTTCTTCAACTCGTCTTCCGTGATCTCCTTCTCCTTCTCCTTCTTCTTCAGTTCGTCGTTTATCTCACGCCGGATGTTCCTTACAGAGACACGTGCCTCCTCAGCCCTCTTTCGCACAACCTTAACCAGTTGCTTCCGCCTTTCCTCCGTCAGTTCAGGAATGGGTATCCTTATTATCTTTCCATCATTTGAAGGGGTAAGCCCGAGATCAGACTGCATTATCGCCTTTTCAATCACCGGGATCATGTTCTGATCCCATGGCTGTATCGAGATCAGTCGGGGTTCAGGCACAGATAGCGAGGCTACCTGATTCAGCGGGGTCTGTGTGCCGTAGTAATCAACGGTTATCCCGTCCAGGAGTGATATGGATGCCCTCCCAGTCCTGATTGCAGCAAAGTCCTTCTTAAGCACCTCAAGGGACTTTGTCATCTTCTCCTTTGCCTTCTTCTTCAGTTCCTTGTCCATACTCCTACGCCTCCTGTTAGGTTATTGAAGACCCACAAAGGTTCCTATATTTTTACCCTCTACCACCTTTTTTATATTCCCCTTCTTCCTAAGATTAAATACCACAATGGGCAGGGCATTGTCCATACACAGGGATATAGCGGTGGAGTCCATCACGTGGAGCCCCTTCTTCAGGACATCCATGTATGTGATTTTTCTATACCTCTTTGCCTTTGGGTTCTTTACCGGATCATCCGAATACACGCCGTCCACCTTGGTTGCCTTCATGATTACCTCGGCACCTATCTCCATCGCCCTGAGGGAGGCGGCGGTGTCGGTGGTAAAGTAAGGATTACCTGTACCGGCGGCAAAGATTACCACCCTGCCCTTTTCAAGGTGTCGTACCGCCTTTCTCCTTATGTAGGGCTCGGCAAGTTCATGCATCTCGATGGCAGACTGAACCCTCGTAGGAACCCCTTCCTTCTCAAGGGCGTTTTGAAGGGCAAGGGCGTTTATTACGGTTGCAAGCATACCCATATAGTCTGCCGTTGCCCTCTCCATCCCCTTTAGAGAGCCCTCCACACCCCTGAATATGTTTCCACCCCCGATTACTATGGCAATCTCCACCCCGAGGTCATACACACCCTTGACCTCGGAGGCCATATACTCCACCGTCGCAGAATCAATCCCGTAGGACTGATCCCCCATAAGTGCCTCACCGCTAAGTTTGAGGAGTATCCTCCTGTAGCGGGGCTTCTTATCAGCCTTCCGTGGTCTCGCCAAGTTGGAACCTTACAAACCGCCTGATTACTATATTCTCACCGATCTTCCCTATCATCTCCGTTAGAATATCCTTGATCGTCTTTTTCTGATCCGGGTCTTTCACAAATATCTGCTCAAGAAGGCAGTTTTCAGAGAAGAACTTCTCCATCTTACCCTCGACTATTTTATCAATGACATGGTCAGGCTTGCCCTTCACCTGATCCCTGTAAATCTCCTTTTCCCTTGCTATAACCTCCTCGGGCACGGTCTCTCTTGAAAGAAACCGTGGATTGGCAGCCGCAATGTGCATAGCCACATCCTTGGCAAACTGTTTGAACTCATCTGTGCGAGCCACAAAATCGGTCTCACAGTTTACCTCTACCATTACCCCTATTTTATCCATATGGATATATGATCCGATAACACCCTCCGATGCCTCTCTGCCGGCACGCTTCTCAGCGGCGGCAAGCCCCTTTTTCCTGAGAAAATCAACAGCCTTTTCAAAGTCTCCACCGGTCTCTGTAAGCGCCTTTTTACAGTCCATCATCCCTGCACCGGTCTGCTGCCGGAGTTTTTTTACCATTTCAGCCGTAACACTCATTCTGTAACCTCCTCGGTCTGTGTAGTTTCCTCTGTGGGAGAGGGCGGCTCCGCACCTGAAGCCTCCGCCTCTTCCATCTGTATCTTCTCCTCGATCTGAGCGGCCTCTGCCTCCTCCTCTTCCTTCTTGGCAAGCATATCCCTGCCCTCGATAACGGCATCCGCCATCCTCGATGTAAGGAGCCTTATCGCCCTGATAGCATCATCATTTCCAGGAATCACATAGTCTATCTCGTCAGGATCACAGTTTGTATCCACAATCGCCACTATGGGAATATTGAGCCTCCTTGCCTCCTGCACGGCGATATGCTCCTTCTTTGGATCCACAATGAATACCACGCCCGGTATGTCTTTCATCTCCTTTATACCGCCAAGGTTTTTCTCGAGTTTGAGCCTGGTCTTTTCAAGTTTGGCAGCCTCTTTCTTGGTCAAGGCATCGTATGTGCCATCCTCCTTCATCTTCTCTATCTTCTTGAGTTTTTCAACGCTCTTTTTGATAGTTGAAAAGTTTGTCAGCATACCACCCAGCCACCGCTGGTTTACATAATAGACACCCGCCCTTTCGGCCTCTTCACGTATGGAGTCCTGTGCCTGTTTCTTTGTGCCAACAAACAGGACATCCTCACCTGCCGCTGCGGCATCTCTCATAAAGTTATAGGCATCTTCAACCCCCTTCATGGTCTTCTGAAGGTCGATAATATAGATACCATTCCTCTCCCCAAAGATATACCGCTTCATCTTGGGGTTCCAGCGTTTCACCTGATGCCCGAAATGGACACCGGCCTCAAGCAGTTCCTTCATTGTGACTACACCCATAAGTCCTCCTTCTGGTTTTTCCTCCGCCACCCCTACCGCCACTTGGAAACCAGGTGGCACCAGATGCGGGGTATGGCGTGTGTTTTTGCACCTAAAACGGGCAGACCTCTCCCGCCAAGGAGTGCCAGAAAGAGTAACATATGTGATTTGTAAAAAGCAATCAACCTGCCATCACCCCCCCTTATATTGGTAAGGCAGGGCAATCCCGGTTCATGATTTGCCAGAAACACAACTTTTATGATATATTTTTAATACTGGGACTAAACCTTATTTTGTGAGGAGGGAAAAGATGTCTAAAGTTAACTGCTGGGAGTACATGAACTGCGGGCGTGAGCCCGGAGGGAAGAATGTCTCATCTCTTGGTGTCTGTCCTGCAGCAATGGATGAAACTGCCGACGGACTTAACGGAGGAAAGAACGGCGGGAGGCTTTGCTGGGCAATTGCCGGTACCCTATGCGATGGAAGGGTGCAGGGCACATTTGCCGAAAAGCGGCTCCTCTGCTTTGCCTGTGATTTCTTCAGGCATGTAAAGGATGAGGAAGGGATCGGGAGATTTCAGATCCTCAAGCCAGGTCAGTCTTATGTAAGATCCTGACTTTGGTCTTAAATATCATTCTTCGTACCAGAGACAAAGGTCATGGTAATACTGGAGGGTATGTGGCTGCCCTTTTTCGTCCACAACCCTGAAGCACGACCTTCTCACCCTCGTTTTTTCATCCTCCTCAAGCCACCTCTCCAGAACGGTCAGGGTTACCCAACCGGAAACCGTCTTCAACTGCCTTGGCTCCTCCTCTCCCCTATACCCTGAATATGTCCTCACCTCAACCAACCCATTCATCTTAACAGCCTCCTTATGGTTTCACACAGGGCAGTGCTGAGATCGGTCATAAACCCCTCATCTAAATGCTCTGATCTGTCGTCTTCTGTGTGGTAATAGGGGTTTCTGAACATGGCGGTATCTGTTATCATCACGGCCGGGTATCCGGCATCCCAGAACGGCGCATGGTCGCTGAACCTGGTTTCCGGGATCAGGTACCCCCTGAGGCGTGATGTATAAGTGACCACCTTGAGAGCAGGTGCGACACTCTTTGATGCCTCCCTGAAGGCATCCATCATGAACCTCGCCCTGCCGTTACCCACAAGGCCTATAAAATCTCCGGTGGTGGGGGCATTCACAAAGGGAGGCAATAACTGGCTTCCCTCTCCCTCTGAGATATACCCAATAGACTCCAGTATAAAGGCACCACTGAATGAGACTCCCAGTCTGTTCATCTCCCGAACAAAGTGCTTGCTCCCTATGAGAAATTCAAGTGAGTTCTTCTGGGGCTCTTCAAGGGTAAACCCAACGAACATCAACCCATCCTGACTGCCAAGAGTTTCTGCCACCTCAAGCATCACCGCCACCCCTGATGCATTGTCGTCAGCCCCGGGGCTTCCCTCAACCGCATCGTAGTGCGCCCCTACCACAAGGTATTTCTCCGTCCTTTTAATACCGGATTTTGTGGCAATAATGTTCCTGTATTCTTTACCCCGGTAGTCAAACCGGTCTTCTTCCACCACAAAGGACAACCCTTGAAATCTATCTGCTATATAATCGGCAACCTCGTTCAGCCGCTGGTAATGAATGATCCCATCCCTGACCCCCTCGATCTCTTTAATGGTCTTCATAAGCCCGGAATCTGCCATCTGCTCACCTTCCTCACATCCACGCCCCTGTAATTTCCCCCTCTTAAAACGCTGACGAGGTTTTCTTCTGTAATAGATACATCAAATTCGGTGTAGCACTGCCCGACCTCATTGGGCTCGTGGGCATCAGAGCCACCAGTATAGGGGATGTTCATCTTAACTGCCGCCTCTATCGCCCTCAGGTTGTATTGATGAAGGTTATACCCGTTATACCCCTCAAGCGCGGTAAAGCCGTCATACTCAAAAACACTCTCCCCAATACTGTGGCTTCCCCTGAAGGGGTGGGAGGGGATAATCACCCCACCTGCAGATTGAACGGCTCTGATTAGTTCATCCACCGGCGGATAATTAAGACCGAGTTTATCTGTATTTACCCCGAATACCAGAAAGTGCCCCTCCCGTGCAGCAAACTCCACCCCCCGCAGTATAAGTATGTCTTTCCTATACTTCCCTTTAAGATACTCCACAGGCTCAGATGCCTCATAGGAGTAGTGCTCGGTAAAGGCAACCCCGTCAAGCCCCCTCTCTATTGCATACTCGATTATCTCCTCAGGCTCAGAAACAGAGTCACCACTATGCCTTGAATGCACATGTAAATCAATCCGGAACATAACTATATTTTAGCGTTATCAGACTCCTTTTCGCTTTTTTGGAAAAAAGTTTTAAAAGGAACCTAATGGAACTCCACATTTACAGGAGCATTGGTCATCCATCTGTGATAAAATAGATAATGAACTCTGGATTGGTTTCACTCGTTAAGACACAAAACCGCAGGGAAGGCATCAAGAGGGCGGTAAGTTTACTTGATGAAAACCCGTTAAAGGGTAAGGAGGTATTGATTAAGCCGAACCTTAATACCTCAGACCCCTTTCCCGGCTCAAGCCATCCTGAAACTATTGAAGCACTAATAGAGTTGGTATGGGAGATGGGGGCAAAGACCGTCTCCCTCGGTGACAGAAGCGGCCCCGAAGATACCACTGAGGTAATCAAAAACCTCGGGATAGACAGAATCTGCCGGAACCATGATGTAAAACTCATCAATTTTGACGATCTCCCCGAAACAGGATGGGTAAAGATAACCCCTGAGGGTTCACACTGGAGGGATGGTTTCCTCATTGCAAGGCCGGTACTTGAGGCAGAAGCGGTGGTGAGCACCTGTTGTCTCAAGACACACCGTTACGGTGCCGTGTTTACCATATCTTTAAAAAACTCTGTCGGCACCGTTCACAGGAGAAACATGTCTGAACTCCACTCAAACATGAGGGATATGCGAAGGATGATCGCCGAGATAAACACCGCCTGGAGCCCTGCTCTTGTGGTTGTGGATGCCCTTGAGGTCTTTGCAGACGGGGGGCCCATGACCGGCCTCAGGAAACAGGCAGATCTCATCTTCGCCGGGTTTGACAGGGTAGCAGTGGATGCCCTGGGGCTTGCCATCCTTAAATCACTTGGCAGTAACGGTGCTGTGATGAACACCCCTATATTTAAACAGGAACAGATAGAGAGGGCGGTAGAGATGGGTATTGGCATAAGGAACCCCGATGATATCAAGGTAATAACGACGGATGATGCAAAAAGCCTGGGATATCAACTGATGGACATCATTAAAGCCGGGAGGTAAAAATGAAGAGTTACAGAAAGGAGCTGTGGTTTCAGGTGCCCACAAGAAGGGCGTTTATAAACATCACCCCGCAGGTTGAAGA
>CAYMML010000044.1:0-13667 GCA_964391515.1 uncultured Thermodesulfovibrio sp.
CAGCCGGATGGAAGGATAATGCATGATGTGATCAGGCCAGAAAAGACCGAGCCACTGAAAAATGAGATACGCGATTTTCTGCGGTGCGTTAGCACCCGTTCCGAACCCCGTGTTTCCGGCAAAGACGGCAGGGAGGCACTCAGGGTTGCACTTGAGATAAGCAGGAGGATAAAGGAAGAAGTATGATACCTATGGTTGATCTGAAAAAGCAGTATGCACGTATAAAGGATGAGATTTTAAAGGAGATCGATTCGGTACTTGAAAGTAGCCGGTATGTCCTTGGAAATAAGGTAAGGGATTTTGAGCATGCGGTTGCAAGGTATCATGATGTAAGGCATGCCGTGGGGGTTGCATCAGGCACAGATGCCTTAAACATCGCCCTCAAGGCACTCGGTGTGGGTGAGGGTGATGAGGTGATCACCACCCCCTTTACCTTCTTTGCCACGGTAGAGGCGATCATATACCAGAGGGCAAGACCGGTCTTTGTCGATATTGACCCTGTTACCATGAATATTGATGTAGCCAAACTCGAATCGGCAATCACTGAAAAGACCAGGGCAATCCTGCCGGTACACCTCTTTGGCCTGCCGGTAGAGATGGACCCACTGCTTGAGGTGGCAGAAAGGCACGGGCTCAGCGTTGTTGAAGATACCGCACAGGCCTTCGGCGCTGAATACAGAGGCAGAAAGGCCGGCTCCTTTGGTGATGCCGGGTGTTTCAGTTTCTATCCCAGCAAGAACCTCGGTGCCTATGGCGATGGCGGCATGATCATCACTAACAGCGATGAGATTAAGGATAAGGCACTGATGCTCAGAAATCACGGCTCTGTGTCCGGCTACATCCACGGCAGCATCGGCATGAACAGCCGTCTTGATGAGATACAGGCGGCCATACTCCTTGTGAAGATGAAACGGATAGAGGAGTTTAACCAACTGCGCATAAAGAAAGCGGAGTTTTACACCGCCCATCTTTCCGACATCGTGGCATGTCCTCAGGTCCCCGAGGGTTTTACACATGTTTTTCATCAGTACACCATACGCACCCCTGAACGTGACATGTTAAAGGATGCCCTTTCAAAGGAGGGTATCTCCTCCGTGGTGTACTACCCCCTTCCCCTTCACCTTCAGGAGGCGCTTAAGAACCTGGGATACCGTGAAGGTGACCTTCCAGAGGCCGAAAAGGCATCTCAGGAGGTGCTTTCCCTCCCCATCTACCCCGAACTTGAAGAGTCCGAACAGGAACGTATCGTAAAGGTAATAAGGGATGTGCTTTCCTGAATCCATACCATCCACCATCTGCCGGAAGTATGAATAAAGAGGTCTTTATAAGTGCCGGAGAACCCTCGGGTGAACTCTATGGAGCCCACCTTGTAAGGGCATTACGGTCGGTTGACCCCGATATCAGGGTCTCTGGGGTAGGTGGAGAAAAGATGAGGGCTGAAGGGGTAAGGCTGCTTGGGGAGATAACCGGCACCTTCGGACTCGTCGAGGCGGTATCATCCCTAAAACATTTAAGAGATACAATGAGGTCTATCACCAGTTATCTCCGAGAGGAGAGGCCCTCTGTGGTGGTACTCATAGATTTTCCGGATTTCAACTTCAAAGTGGCAAAGAAGGCAAAGGCACAGGGTATACCGGTTCTCTACTATGTAAGCCCCCAGATATGGGCATGGCGGAGTAAGAGGATACATACCATGAAAAAACTCTGTGACAGGGTGGCCGTTATCCTCCCCTTTGAGGAGGAGATTTACCGAAGAGAGGGGATACCGGTTGAGTTTGTTGGCCATCCCATAATGGAGGATGTGGAGCAGATAAAAGGCAGCAAGGAGTTCCTCAGAGAGGAGATGGGGCTTTCACCGGAGCGTGGTGTCCTTGCCCTTCTTCCGGGAAGCAGAGAGAGTGAACTCAAAAGGATGCTCCCACTTTACCGGCAGGTTTTATCCCTTTTCAAGGAGAGATACCAGGCATACCAGTACATCCTCCCACTTGCAGAGGGGGTGGATGAAAAGAGGTTTAATCCGGAACTTTCAGGACTTGAAAACGAGGGGGTGAGGATAATCCGGGGCAACGCATCAAAGGCGATGTATGTTTCCGACTTCGGGCTAATAACATCAGGTACCGCCACCCTCCAGGCCGCCCTGATTGGGCTGCCCATGGTGGTCGTTTACAAGGTGTTTCCCCTCACCTATCTGATCGGGCGGTTGATAGTGGATGTAAAGCACATCAGCCTCGTAAATATCCTTGCCGGGGAAGGGGTGGTCAGGGAACTCATCCAGTGGGATGCCACAGCAGAGAATATAATGAAGGAATTAGACCGGCTCATACTGGACGACCACTACCGGCGCTACATGCTTGGTGTGTTCGACAAAATCCGGCAGACCTACGAGGGCAGAAACCCCTCACTCAGGGTGGCAAGGATTATCAAGGAGTTGATGGAGGAAGGAAGGTGAAAACTCCCGGGTTTATCAGGAGGCTAATTTCCGTCCTTGCCCTTGCAAGGCCTCACCTTGACAGGGTGGTACTTGCAGTAATACTCAGTATAATCCTCTCAGGTATAAACGGTGCCCTTGCATGGCTCGTAAAGCCTGCCATGAACGGTATATTCCTTGAGAAGAAGATGGATATGCTCATCTACATCTCATCTGGGGTGTTTTTGCTGTACATTATGAGAGGGGTTATCGGCTTCGGACAGTCTTATCTTATGACATCTGTTGGCATGAAGATCGTAAGGGATCTCCGCAATGACCTATACGAGCACCTTACACATCTGCCGGTGGGGAGATATAACGAACGATCCTCCGGCGTGATGCTTTCAAGGATAATAAACGATGCAGGCCAACTCCAGAAGGTGGTTGCCCATTCCGTGAAAGACCTCTTTGTTGAGGGTGCCACTGTTATAGCCCTTGGTGTGGTTGCCTTCACAAGAAGGTGGGACCTCACGCTCATCTCACTCACCGTCCTACCCCTTGCCTTTTACGGTGTCGGAAGGCTCGGGAAAAGGCTAAAGAAGGTAACAAAGGATGCCCAGAGAAAGATATCCGTCATAACAGAACTCATATCGGAGACCTTTACGGGGATCAAGATGGTAAAGGTCTTTGGCAGGGAGGGAGTGCTTGTGGAACTCTTCAGGAAGCGAAACCAGGAGTTTTACCGTGACAATATGCGTTCCACAAGGATAATGGAGGCTACATCCCTGCTAATGGAGTTCGTCGGCGGGCTCGGGATAACCTTCGTCCTCTATTACGGGGGAAGATTGGTGATAGAGGGGAGTATCACACCTGGAGACTTCTTTTCCTTTCTTGCCGCCATATTTATGCTCTATACACCGGCAAAAAGGCTTGCCAAGGTAAACAACGCCCTGAACCAGGCAAAGGCATCCCTCGAGCGGATAAACGAGTACATGAAACTTCAGAAAGAGACGGAGTTGGGCAGGGAGATGACAGGTATAACGAAGGAGATACGTTACGAAGGGGTATCCTTCAGGTATCCTGGTAGAGATGAATACGCCCTGCAGGGGGTGAATCTACAGATAAAACGTGGTATGATACTTGCCGTTGTGGGAAGAAGCGGTGCCGGCAAGACCACCCTTGTTGATCTGCTTCCCAGGTTTTATGAGCCCACAGAGGGCAGAATCACGATAGACGGGGTGGATATCCGGGAGTTTTCCCTTTCCTCGTTGAGGAGACATATAGGTCTTGTAAGCCAGGATGTGGTATTGTTTAACGACACCATAAGGGCAAACATAGGGTTTGGCGACCCCGATGCCTCTGAGGAGGATATAATCCGGGCTGCACAGGCCGCCTTCGCCCATGAGTTTATCATGGAGATGAAGGATGCCTACGATACCGTTGTAGGGGAGCGGGGGGTAAGGCTCTCAGGTGGGCAGCGACAGAGGATATCCATAGCAAGGGCGGTTCTGAAGAACCCGCCCATACTGATCCTGGATGAGGCAACCTCATCGCTTGACACCCATGCCGAGATGATGGTTCAAAAGGCACTTGACGAACTGATGAAGAACCGCACCACCATAGTGATAGCCCACCGCCTATCCACCGTCCGGAATGCCGATCTGATTGTGGTGCTGGATGAGGGCAGGGTGGTGGAACTGGGAAGGCATGATGAGTTGATCGAAAGGGGAGGGGTTTACCGGAGGCTTTACGAGATACAGTTTTCTCCGGAAGTCGCAGGATGAACCGGCTGTTATTATCAATCTACAACCTTTTTTATCTCACTGCCGCAGTCTTTGTCCTCCCACATGAACTCAGAAAGAGGCCAAAGGCAAGGAGGGGAATCTGGTTCAAAGAAAGGCTCGGGCGGTTGTCTGTTCTGGAAGATGAGGGAAACCGCAGGAGGGTCTGGGTACATGCGGTCTCGGTGGGTGAGTCCATAGCCGCAAGACCGCTCGTCAGGGCACTGAGGGATGAGACTGAGGTCTTCTTCTCAACCGTTACCGACACAGGCCGGGAGGTTGCAGGTGGGTTTATCGGGGATGACCATCATCTTTTCTATCTGCCCTTCGACCTCAGTTTTTCCGTCAGGTCTGTCGTTAGTAAGATCAAACCCTCTCTCCTTATAGTGATGGAGACGGAGATATGGCCCTCACTTCTTACCGTCCCACCCATGATGGGGGTACCGGTGGTGATGGTTAACGGAAGGATATCCGATAAGTCCTTCGATAATTACATGAGGTTCCGCTTTCTCATAAGGAAGGTCATCTCCCGTGTCAGCCGGTTCTGTATGCAGTCTGAAGGGGATGCAGAAAGGATTATAGCAATCGGTGCCCCTCCGGAGAGGGTTACAGTAACGGGCAACCTGAAGTTTGACTCAGGAAGCCCGCCTCCCGTACCGGACTGGGCAGCCTCCATGCCTAAACCCCTGATTGTGGCAGGCAGCACCCACCCGGGGGAGGAGGAGTTGGTAATAGAGGCTTTCAAGAGGCTGAAGAGCACCCACCCCTCACTTTCTCTGATAATCGCACCGAGGCACCCGGAGAGGGCAGAAGAGGTGGAGAAACTTCTCAAAGAGGCAGGGTTTGATTATTCAAGGAGGACGGAGTTGAAGGAAGGCAGCACCCCCGATCTGGTAATACTCGATACCGTGGGTGAGTTGGGAGGTGTTTATGGTGCCGGTGATATCTGTATCGTGGGGGGCAGTTTTGTCCCCAGGGGGGGGCACAATATTCTTGAGCCCGCCTCCTTTGGTAAGGTGATCATCACGGGGCATCATATGGAAAACTTCCCCCTTTCGGAAGAGTTCTTTTCAAGGGGTGGGGCATACAGGGTGAGGGCTGAGGAACTTTTTGAGAAGATAGATAGTCTACTTAAAGACCGGAAGATGAGGGAAGAATCCGGCAAAATAGCAAGAGAACTCTACCAGAAGAACTCAGGAGCACTGAGCAAAACCCTTGAGGTGCTGCGGGAGTTTTTATAAAGCGATAATGCCAACTGGATGCAGGATGGGAAGGGCGAATACTGCCACGGCCGCCTGCGGCTCTCAATGAGATTTCAGATACCCTCACTGCCATAAACTCAATCGGCAAGAAAACCCCTTTTATACAACTCTTTACTCAACCAACCACCCAATTACTCAATAACCCAATTACTTAATAACTTAATTACTCAATTACTCAATTACTTAATGCCTGTTCCTTTCCCTATCTCTTCAATGCAATCCCTAAAGACCTTGAGAAGTTGTCCACGAGTTCCGGGTTAAACTCAGCCCCCGCACCCTCTTTGAGTAGCACCAGTATGTCCTTTATAGACCAGTCCCTCTTATAAGGCCTCCGGCTTCTCAGGGCATCAAAGAAGTCAGATATTGCTACAATCTGACTCACTATGTGCTGTTTTTTGGGCCATCTGAGTTGGGGGTATCCCTTACCATCGTAACGCAGGTGGTGCTCAAGAGCAACCACCGGTGCAAGGCGTGGTATCCCCTCGACGGTGGCAAGGTAGCGGGCACCGTAAAGTGTGTGTTTCCTAATCTCGTCCCACTCCTCATCGTTAAGTGCCCCCTTTTTTTCGAGTATCTCCTCCGAGATAAAGAGTTTGCCCACATCGTGAAGCAGTGCCGCTATGCCTATATCGTGGAGGAGTTCATCGTCCACCCCCAGGGTCTCGGCCTGAAACATGGAGAGCACCGATACGTTGGTTGCATGGGTGTAGGTATATTCACTGTAGGTTCGTACAGGGCTTATCAAACTGAGTATGTTTGCCTCCCGCCTGAAGGTGAGAATGAAGTTCATGACGATCTCTTCAAGACCGCTACTGTGGAGTTTCTTGAAAGGGGAAAAACCGGTGAAGAACTCCCTTGCCTTTTCAAGTTGTGCCTTTCTGAAGGCTGCAGCATCGTTTGGGTCAAACTCCAGGTCGCCCTCTATTTTAAGCCCCCCAAGCCTCACGTCTATAACACCTGTTTTTATGTGAGGAAGCCTGATGGGTGCCCTTTCTGGAGAGGAGAGTTTGTCGATAAACTGGAGGATTTCGGGCTTTTTTATACCCTTTTCAAACTCAAGTCCTGTTATCCCCTTTCTCTTCAGTTTCTTCATCAGGTTTACCGCATGGATGCCCGGCGTCTTGAGCGGGTTTTTGTTGATCACCAGGTCGTTGTCAACTATCATAATGGAAAGGGGGGAGGCCTCCTCGTGTATCTCCTCAAGTATCTGCTCTGCCCTCTCGGCAAGAAGATCAACAGAGGCATGCTCCTTTGAGTAGAGGGCACAGTTTGATATGGCGGTCATGATGGTAGATATAAATTTATTGATTTTTTCGGTCATCTCCCGCTCATTATCTTCTGAACTATGGTTTCGGCCTCCTGGCGTATCAACTCATTCTTCGAGTTTAGCCCTGCCTCAAGGATGTCTGTAACCTCAGTGGGTGGGTAGTTCTTCATCGTCTTGTATATCTCCAACTTCATCTCCTCAAGCGGTCCCTTAAAGAGAACACTCTTAGTGGTAAGAAGCCCCCTGAATATGGGAACCGCCTCTACAGCCTTCATCTCCCCAAGAGCCCTTATTACGGGTATTTTCATCAGAAAATCCCCTTTAGTGATGGGTTTTCGCCTGAGGATGTTGATAAGGTCTGGAACCAGGTCTCTCAGCCTGTGTATGGCACAGAGGGTGGCGGCCTGCTCTATATCCTCCTTATTTTCAGACTGCAGCATCTCACGAACCATATTCACACCGTAACCGTCACCCAGTTTCAGGAGTGCCCTGATTGCCTCAATCCCGACCTTCCGGTTTTCGTGGTGGCAGTAGAACCTGATGTGAGGTATCACCTCAGGGTTTCCGGTGAGGCTCAACAGGTGTATCATGTTCCTTTTTATATACCAGGCCGAGTTCCCAAGGTGTTTCAGGGCAAGGGGGATGATGGAGTCTCCAAACTGGGCAAGGAGGGTTATCAGGAAAGACCTCACGGCTGATGACTCCTCCTCAAAGAGTGCATCCATCAGGTATGGAATGAGACGTTCACCATAATAGTTGGTGAGTTTTATAGCACCCTTTCGGTTCAGCCTGCCGGTGATCTGAAAAGAGGCGGTTACAAAGAGCAGAAAGTCATCTGCATGCATCCTCTTTATAAGCCCCTCCGTTATATGCGGGAACCGCCCGATACGGAGGTTCTCCTCAAGGATGTGGAAAATCCGAAGGACGTCTTCATACTGCCCTGTCTCAAGGAATTGTGCCGCCTGGTTGTATATGTCTTCTGCAAACTTCATGTACTCCTGCTGCGTTACATTCTCAAGAGAGAGGAGTTCCTGCAGGACCCGTGAGTACTCACGTTCAAGCACCTCGTCAAGGCACTCCTTCCGGATCGCCTCAGCCTCCCTTTCGGCAACCTGCTGCCCCTTGAACTCGAGGAGTTTCTCGATCTCCCTCTGGTACCGATCGGTAACATAGTTTGAAAACTGCCCCCCTTCCAGGAGGTTTATGGCGCTCTTTGAGAGAAAGATATCGTCTGATATGATCTGGTTTTTAAAACGGGTCTCTCCAAGACCGTTGTCCTCCAACTGGGAAAATTTATCAAGCAGGTTCTTAAGCGCATCCGGTATTGCCACCTTCTGTTCGTTAATAATCCTGAGCAGATCAATGATATCATCCACAGGTGTTTCTTTAAGTGCCTTCTCCAAGTCTCTTTTCTGGCTTGAGAGGGTGTTTATACCACTTGAGAGAAACTGCCGCTTCAGTTCCGGCTTGAGTGAGTTAATGAAATTCATCAGTTTTTTGAGGTCACTACCGGAAAATGCCCTCTCTGAACTCCGCCTCATGTAAGTGGTAATCACATGATCGTATGTCTCGTTGTTTATCTTTTCGGCCTCCATCCTGTTCAGGTAACCGGCAAGTAGTTCGGGGGGGATCTCCTGGAACGAATCACCCACATCCTCTGTTCTGAGGGTTCCCTCCACCAGCCCATAGACGTACTTTTCCCACAGGAGTGATCTGTCATCCCCACGCACCTTACCATCTTCAAAGGTGAAGGCATCGTAATCTACAGGCGTCACCCTTATGTGTATCAGGTTACGGTTCTTTATCTCTTCTTCAAGTTTTTCAAGGGTAATCTCCTCCGGCTTGAGCGTAAGCAGGGTGTGAAAGGAGTATAACTCCTCCTTTGTAAGGCCTGTAATGAAAGATACGGATGATATGCCAAGATCGCTCATATGCCTTGCAAATTCCAGATAGACCGGGTTGGTTTTCTCAAGATAATAGTCATCCACAACAATGGTGTCTCTTGCAATGGCAAAGGATATCTCCGGGCGGAGGTCAAAGAGTTTCTGGAGTTTTTCATAGGCGCGATCAAGAGACTGTTCAACAGAGGGATGTCCCTTTGGGTAAATAGAGACATTCCTCCTTGAGATGTTCAGTTCGATAATGGCTTCACTGAGGATTTTTGCATCTAAGGGGAGTTTTTCCCTCTCCTGACTCATATGGTTATTTTAACAGAAAATTCGGGAAAATGGTAGAATTATAAACATAGAATACAGGCAAGTGGTGATATGCAGGGGGTATTGGGTGTTATGTCTCACATCATCGTAGATGGGTATAACCTTATAGGAATTTTTCATCGTGATCCAGAAAAGGCAAGGCGTGAACTGATAACCGACCTTTCTCAATATAGAAAACTAACCGGCCATAACATCACGGTTGTCTTTGACGGGCATGGTGGGATGAGTGCAACCGACAAAAGGAGCATGGAGGCTGGCGTTGAGGTGATCTTTACCAGGATAGGCAAGAGGGCGGATGACCTGATCATCGAACTAAGCAGGAAACTTGCCCAGAGTGCAATAGTGATCAGTTCAGACAGGGAGGTGGCAGATTCTGTCTGGCGAAACGGCTCCGTGCCTGTAAAGTCAGAGGTGTTTGCCGATATCTTAGAACAACGTCTCTCAGGTGGGTCTGATTTAGAGGAAGAAGGATGGGAGACAGACTCAGGTGGTGTAAAGGGGCGGGGCAGAAAACCCTCAAAGAGAGAGCGGGCTATTATGAGGGCTGTAAAAAAACTCTGAGTTTATCTAATCTTTGCAAAAACAAACCACAGAAACCTCAGAAGGCTAAGAGGATAAATGCTTAGGGGTGAACACTTCCACTAACAATGCCTTTAAGAATATCCCCTTGAAATCCGGGCTAACCGATTCGGTTCAAAGTATACTGAAGGAGTGACCTCTTTGCATTTTCCGTTATACTTTCCACCACAGGTGGTGTCTCCACCGTGGTAGCAATCCCAAAGTTGAACTGGTTGGTGAACCCTGCTTCGACATCAGAACCCATTTCTGCCAGCCTCTGCTCCACCTTTTTCATAATGTTCAGTGCACCATCACGGTCTGTTTCTGGCAGGATCAGGGCTATCCAGTCTTTGTAAAGCCCCACAATGTCGGTCTTTCTGATTATCCCCCTGAGCAGGTTGTGTATCCTTATCTTTGCCCTACCGCACTCCTTGCCGGAGAAGTCAGGGTGTTCAAGTAGCACGAATGAGAGATCGCCATCCCTCTTTGATATCTCCAGTTCTGCCTCTAAATTTTCGGTTATCGCCTTTTCGTTAAGCAGCCCGGTCTCCGGGTCGAGGTTTCTGAACCAGTGAGGCATGAGAGCCCTGATAAGTGGGGGTCTTGCGCCACCGTCTTCCTGCCAGAAGGCCGCCTTTTTTACGGTAAAGGTAAACAGGCCGTGGCAGATGAGATAGAAAACGAATATACCAAAAAGTATGGTCTCCCTCATGGACGTCATTGTCCCAAAGGCGGCTATACCGGAAAGGATAATCACCAGAAGGCCCACACTCTCAACGGCCGTCTTTTTCGAGTATCCAAGAAAGAGGATATTGTGATGGAGGTGGTTTGTATCGGCAATGAATGGGTTTCTTCCCCTGAGCATCCTCTTTGTCATTACTATCACCGCATCAGTTATGGGAACTGCAAGTATCATCAGAGGTGCAACAGGGGGCACTGCGGCTCCTCCCTTCTGCGTAAGTGCAATGGAAAAGAATGCAAGTGAATACCCAAGTGCCATACTCCCAGCATCACCCATAAAGAGTGTCGATGGGAACCAGTTATAACGGAGAAAACCAAGAATTGAACCCATCATGGCAAGGGAAAGCAGAAGGAGGCTGTAATTGCCCGAAAAGGCGGAGAGGAGACCGAAGGTGGCAAACCCAACAAATGCCACAAGCCCTGCCAGGCCATCAAGTCCGTCAATCATGTTAAAGGCATTGATCACCCCCACCATACAAAAAACGGTAACGGGGATGGAAAATACCCCGAGGTGAATGTCTCCAAAACCAAGCAGATCCCCAAATGTGTGGAGTTGGGCGTTACTCAAAAATACTGCAAGAAGCGATGCCCCAATCTGTGCGGCAAACTTCCATTTGTGGTCGAGTTCTCTGAAATCGTCAAGAAAGCCGGTTATAACAAGCAGGATCATACCGGCAAAATATCCCCTTAGATCATCAAGGGGGATAAATATAAGGCTGCTCAATGACACAGCCATCATCATCCCAAGCCCACCGACAAGGGGCTTCGGCTCGTTATGAACCTTTCTTACATTCGGGATATCTAACAGTCCGATCAGTTTTGCCAACCGTGACAGTCTGGGTAGGATAAAAGCGGTGAAAAGGAATGCTGTGAAAAATGCACCTGCCATTTTCATGGGATATGACATCTCCAACCCCCTCTTTCAATGGGTTTTCTTATCAGAAACCGTCCCAGGGCTCCCTCCTGGACAGGAAACTGATTACTTCCAATACTCCATTAATTTTATTTTAGCAATTCTATCCTTCTATTTTCAAGGGGCATCCTGAGATTTTTTCTTACTGGTGGCATGGGACTTTCTGCCTGTTCCAGTCCAGTCCTTCAGCCTCCAGAGTATGAACCTGAGGTGGTTAAGGATGGTGCTTTTTCCATAAATCTCCTCAACCGCCACCGCCGGGGGAAGCAGGGTTCTGAAGAATGAGGTTAGAGTCCTTCCCATGTTTTTAAGCAGAAATCTGGCGATGAACTTATCCCTGTATAGGTGGACACCCCCTTTTTGACCTTCCAGTCTGATGTTGAAATATCCTTTTATAACACCGGGGAGTTCCATATTCTCAGAAATCCTGAAAAGGGCGTTCAGTTTCTCATCCTCTCTCACCTGCGGCCATACATCCTGAATCTGGCCTATTGTGAGCCCATAAACCTTCCTTAGCCCTGCCTTTTCAATCAGTTTTTCAATGCGGTATCCGGTAGATCTATTTTTCAGGCGGTGTAATACCCAGAGGATGTCTGTCAGAATCCGCAGTTCTCTGAAGGAGTGGCTGTGGTGATGGATGAGGAGCATCAGGAGTGTCATCTCATCCGATAACGAAAGCCCCTCAGCATCTCTTTTTACCTCCCTCCATATATCTTCAGAACCGAGGTCAAACAGATAGGGGATACCAAAACTCCAGTGTATCTCCACCCCCTGTTTTGTCTCCGGGTGGTGGTATGTGGCATGGTGTATGCGCGACAGGCAGTACCTGAGAGGCATATCCTCCTCAGGCTCAAGGCCGAGAGAGAGGAGAGCATCCTCGGCCCTTTCTGCGTCTTCTCGTTTTATAAGGATGTCTATGTCTGTGGATGTCCTTGAGTTTGGATCACCGTATATCCGTTTTGCAAGGCTATTGCCCTTGATAACAACAGCAGGAATGCCTGAGGATTCAAGAGTTGAGAGTATCTCCTTTTCCGTTTTCTCCTGGAGGGCAGAAACGGCGGCTGAGGTGAGAAATACCCTTTTGTAAGATGATGTGAAAGCGGTGTAAAAACCGCCGTTTAACTCATTTTTAAACCGCTCTATCTGAGAAAACACCAGGGCAAAGAGTGAATGAGCCTTTGCCGTCTCAAAAATCCATTCCTTATGGCCTGGCTCTATATCCTCAAGAAGCCCCCTCTCCGGCTCCGGCAGTAGCAGGTTCAGGAATAGTTTTTGTATTTTATCCATAGTACTTGCACTCCACTTGCACTTACGACGTGCAAGTAAATGGTATATTTTCGCCAGGATAGGTTATATGAGTATCTAACCTGCAATTTTAATGAACTAAATTTAAGGGTGATTAGAAGATTTTATTTTTACAATTTCCTTTTTAATCTGTTCAAAGAGTTGATCAGAAATCCAGAAGCCCTTGGACTTCAATTTATTTATCTCTTCCAGTGGCTCTTTGATCAAACCTTTTTGCCATGCTAATCTAACTATACCGATTGTACCAATTATTTTCAAATTGAGATTTCTTGCAAATATTCGTGGCTCTCTATTATCAAGTAAAAGAAGGTCTGCCTTCATCTCCTGCCCAAGTGCAATAACCTCTGCTTCACCTTCATCTAAAATTGCCTGTAGGGCTTCAACCTCAGGTCTATTTTTTACAGGAATAACCTTTATCCATACTTTACATCCCTCTTCAATTATCTCAACTTCTGGTTTCTCTCTTCCCTCTATTACAACCTCTTTATACACAGCCTCTGGAATAATTATTTCAGGCCATAATTTCTTTAGAATATGTAATTGCCTAATCTTTGCAAGGGCTATAAGAGGGGAGGCATCAGAAATGACAAGAGGCATTATGCTATTTCCTCGATAGTTTTTAAGTCATCTTCATATTCGGATAGATCATAATGGAGGGATATTTTTCTTTCTTTTAGAAACTCAATAAAATCCCATACTGACATCTCTGCAAATTGTCTTGCCTGTCCAAAACTTAAAAGACCTTTCTGGAAAAAGAAGGCCGCCAGTTCCTTCTTAATTACACTACTAACCTCACCTTCTCTTATCCCAAGTGATTTTAAGACATTTTCTGGTATCTCTATATTACATTTAAATGGCATATTACACCTCCCTTCTCATTTATTTTATATTTTACCATACCCATTGTCCTACGAGGTGTGAAATATGTCTGATTACTACGTTATAGTGGATGCGGGGTAAAGGAACCTTCTAAAGTTCCTTCCTCTATAAGTTTTTTATTTTAAATTCCTCTAATCCATCATTATTTCCCCTGAGGTTCCTGAATTTGAAATACTAATTTCTTTTTAAACTAAAAAAAAGCACATCCTATGGCAGCAGGTGGTGTTTGAGTATGTTCAGGGACTTCTGGTAGTCCTTCCGGGATTCAACGAAAAACCTGTATTCATTAGGCTCCATATCCACGTACTTCGAGTAGTTACATATCCCGTCTTCACTTT
>CAYMML010000045.1:0-13608 GCA_964391515.1 uncultured Thermodesulfovibrio sp.
GAACCTTATTTTGTAGGTGTGTTTCTTGCACCATATTTATTATATTTTAATAATTATTAATTTTAAATATTCTATTGACAGAAGGGAGGTGAAATACTTCTATTGGGTCACATGACTGAAGAAGACTATGAAAGCAGATAACTGTGGTATCTTTAATCAAAAACTGAGGAGGTAAGTATGAAAGGGATGAGATTATTTGTTTTAACCGTTGTTTTGGTAGTTTTCAGCCTGTTCATATATGGAACAGCAGAAGCCTTTCCGAGTTTTTTCAATAACAACTGTGTGGCCTGTCACACAGACGATGCAGGGAACCAATATTGTGCTGCCTGTCATGCCCATGGCACCCACTCAAATAGCAGTAAAAGTGACATCAACATAAAAGCAACCACAGATAAGAACGTCTATCTCCCGGGTGAGACCATGTCTATAAGTGTAAGTGGTGGTTACAGACCGGGATGGGTTAGGGTTATACTATATGATAACAACGGGAATGAGGTTGCAAGGAGTTCAGGACCCTGCAACAACCCATCTGCACCCGACCACGGCTGCGGAAGTGGAGACAGTTACCTTGGCCCCCTCACGCTTAATGCAACAGCACCATCCACCCCCGGCACATACACATACACAGCGGCATGGTATGGAAACCAGTTTGATGCCGGTGGCGCCTTTTTCGGTCCTGGCTGGACTCCTGACCCAAACAACCCTAACCACGGTGAAGAAAGGGTGCAGACCAACACTTTTACCGTGGAGGCAGCAGGATGCACCGATAATGACAACGACACATTCAGCCCCGATGGTGGAAGTTGCGGTCCGGTGGATTGTAACGATTCAGACCCTGCCATCCATCCGGGGGCGACAGAGATCTGCACAGACGGTATAGACAACGATTGTGACGGTTTGATTGATTCTGCAGACCCTGACGCTGTAAACTGCTCCTCCCCATGCACCGATTCGGATGCAGACGGTTTTTACCTTGAAGGTGGTTCCTGTGGCCCGCAGGATTGTGATGATTCTAACCCCGCAATAAACCCATCGGCTGTTGAAGACTGCACAGACGGCATCGACAACGACTGTGACGGTTTGATTGACGGTGCAGACCCGGATGCACAGAACTGCCAGAGTGGTTGTACAGATAGTGACAACGACGGTTTTAGCCCTGATGGCGGAAACTGTGGACTCATAGATTGCGATGACAGTAATCCTAATGTATTCCCCGGTGCCGTAGAAGACTGTTCAGACGGTATAGACAACGACTGCGATGGACTTGTTGATGTAACGGATGATTCCTGCCAGGTTGCTGAAAACGATTACGACATAGTCAAGTTCAAGTGTTCTGAAAAAATCAAGATAAAAACCGACACCAATAACGGTAAACATGATGAAGAAGGTGAAGATGAAGGTGAAAACGAAAACGGTGGCAAAGAGGCTAAACTCAAGGTCTCCATCCAGAACCAGGGCATAACTCATCCTGGCACAACGCTCACCGTGGTTGGCACCCAGAACGGAAATACCATCTATGTAACACCTGAAGGCGGAATGAGGGTTTTAGATACACCTGAAGAAGGAAGAAAGACCATAGAGTTCGAGGTAACAATAACCGAACCCGGCGATATACTCTGGACTGCAACCCTACAGGACGGCGACCCTGATACCGACGAGGCACAGTGTGTTACAACAGTAACGACCAAGGATCAAAAAGATGGAAAAGACAAAGATGATGACGATGAAGATGAAGGGGAAGACGAATCCCACGAATCCAACAAGCATGACGGTAAGGTCAAGGAAGACCACCACAAGGATAAAAAGGAAAAGGATAAAAAGGAAGAAGACGACTAAGTTTTCCTCACAACCCTTATAAACAAAAAGGGGTGCCCCAGGGGTACCCCTTTTTGTATGATAAATCATACAAAATTACACTCCACCACTCTGAAAGCCCACCAAAACATTAGCAATTATTTCATTTTTGCTCTGGCATGGTTTTTGATTATTAAAGAGCAGAAAACAGGTTTTTCTCTAACCCCCTCCATAAGCCCCTTTCTCGGCGGGGAGACATACTCCCTCATGTCTCCCCGCAATTTTTTATCTATCACCACCGGCAGGCAATTATGAAATTACACCGTTTACAACTCTATCTTATCAGGGCTCATATGCCGTATTATCCTCCCCTCCACCATGTAAATAACCATCTCTGCAATATTTGTTGCGTGGTCTGCAATTCTTTCTAAGTACTTGGAAACATAGGTAACCTTCATGGCACGCCAGGCGGTGCGTGGATCCTGTGTGATTATAAAGGCAAGTTCATCACAGACCATATTGTTCAGATCGTCCACCTCGTCGTCTCTGACGATCACATCAAAGGCAAGTTTTTTGTCGGCATTTATAAAGGCTGTTATTGCGTCCCTCACCATACCGCTTGCAATGTTGCGCATCTTGGGGATGTCTATATAAGGTTTCAGGATCGGCTCCTTGTTCAGTTCCAGTGCACGCTCTGCGATATTTACAGCATTATCTGCAATCCTTTCAAGGTCTGTGGTGATCTTCATCGCAGTGGTTATAAACCTGAGATCCTTTGCCATGGGCTGGGTAAGGGCAAGGAGCCTGATGCACTCCTCGTCTATCTTGACATCATAGGAGTTGATAACCTTATCGCCCTCAATGACCTTTTTTGCAAGATCATCATCCCTGTTTACAAGGGCACTCACAGATTCTCTGATGGCGGTCTCAACAAGCCCGCCCATCCTTATAAGCATCTCCTTCAGGTGCTCCAGTTCCTCAGCCCGTACCGGCATTATCCGAACCTCCCTGTAATGTAGTCTTCTGTTAACTTCTCATCAGGGCTTGTGAATATCTTATCAGTTCTGTCAAATTCGATCAACTCGCCAAGCATCAGAAACCCCGTAAAATCTGAGATCCTTGCAGCCTGCTGCATGTTATGGGTAACGATGATAATGGTAACCTCCTCCTTGAGTTTAACAGCAAGTTCCTCTATCTTTGATGTGGAAATAGGGTCAAGGGCGGAGGTGGGCTCATCAAAAAGCAGTATCTCAGGCTCCACTGCAAGTGCCCTTGCAATCACAAGGCGTTGCTGTTGACCGCCGGAGAGGGCATAGGCAGAATTGCTGAGTTTGTCCTTCACCTCATCCCAGAGTGCTGCATGAACGAGTGCCCTTTCAACCCTCTCAGACAGTTCAGACCTCTTTTTTATACCTCTCAATTTCAGCCCATAGGCGATATTGTCAAATATACTCATGGGAAAGGGAGTTGGTTTCTGAAATACCATCCCTATTCGGCTACGAAGATCTATGAGATCGACATCATCGGCAAGTATGTTTTTTCCATTGAAAATGATCTCCCCGCTATAACGGTTACCCGGATAAAGGTCGTGCATCCTGTTAAAACACCTGAGCAGTGTTGTCTTTCCACAACCTGAGGGGCCGATCAGTGCGGTCACCCTGTTTTTGAACACAGGCAGGTTGATGGATTTGAGCGCCCTGGTCTTACCGTAATAAAAGTCCAGATCCTTTACCTCGATCTCTATCTCTTTCATCTACTTGCTAAACCTCCATTTAAGAATAATCCTTCCAAGTATTGTAATAAAAAGTATGAAGATTGTGATAATAAGGGATGCCGCCCAAGCCTGGGCATGCCAGTCGTCGTAAGGACCCATGGCATACTGAAAGATGGTAACCGTAAGAGATGCAACCGGCTCATTCATGTTCCATGAAAAAAAGGAGTTGTTAAAGGAGGTAAACAGAAGCGGTGCCGTCTCACCGGCCACCCTGGCGATTGAAAGCAGAACACCTGTGAGTATCCCCGTCGCCGCACCTCTGTAAACCACCTGCACTATCACCTTGTAGTAGGGTGCCCCGAGGGCAAAGGCGGCCTCTCTCAGTGCCCAGGGCACCATGCTGAGCATATCCTCGGTAGTTCTGAGCACAACAGGGATCATGATTATTGCAAGTGCCACCGCACCTGCCCAACCGTTAAAGTGACCCAATGGTTTTACCAGGATGGCATACACAAAGGTGCCCACCACGATGGAAGGCACACTGACCATTATGTCTGAGAGTATGCCCACTATCCTGCTTATACTCCTTCCCCTTGCATACTCGGCAAGGAAGGTTCCACCAAGTACACCAAGAGGAACGCCTATCAGTGTTGCAACGCCTGTGATCATAAGTTGTCCCAAAAAGGCGTTTCTGAGACCACCCCCTTCCATACCAGGAGGTGCAGGGTCTTCAAGAAAGAGGTGCAGGCTGAGCCCCTTTATCCCATGAAAGAGCACATCACCAAGGATGAATACGAGCCAGAAGAGCCCACTAAAGGCAGCAAGCGTGCTCAGCGTAAGTGCAACAATGCTCTTTATCTTCCGCCTTTTCTCAAAGGTCATCTTGAAAACCGCCTCTCTGCCCTGAGGAGAAAAAACTTGGCAATTGCAAGGGTAATGAAACTGAGAACAAAGAGTATCAGGGCAAGGTAGTAAAGGGAGGACAGATATATATCCGTATCCGCCTCGGTAAACTCGTTGGCAAGGCTCACCGTTATGGTTGCAGCCGCATCAAGCAGTGAACTTGTAATGTCGTGGCTGTTTCCAAGCACGAAGGCAACGGCCATGGTCTCACCTATGGCTCGTCCTAATGAGAGCACCACCCCGCCAAAAACACCGAGTTTTGAATAGGGAAGCACCACATCCTTTACAACCTCCCACTTTGTGGCACCCACCGCATATGCAGACTCCTTCACAATGGGAGGGGTAAGATTGAAAGAGTCTCTTGCAACGCTTGCCGTAAAAGGTATTATCATGATGCTGAGAATTATACTCGCTGTTAGCAAATCAATCCCCATTGGAGTACCCTCAAACAAGATACCCAGAACCGGCACCCTCCCGATAGTTGCCTGAAGGAAGGGCTCAATGTATTCCTCCATTATGGGTGCAAGGGTAAAGAGCCCCCACATCCCGTAGATGATACTTGGTATGGCAGCAAGGAGTTCTATGGCGGTTCCGATAGGACCTTTAAGAAAGTTAGGTGATATCTCCGTCACAAACACCGCAATACCGATGGCAACGGGAATGGCAAAGATCAGTGATAATACAGTTGTAACAGCCGTCCCGTAAAGGGTGCTTAGAGCACCAAAGACCTCTGCCACCGGATCCCAGTCTATAGTGGTTATAAACCGGAGTATGCCGAACTTCTCGACGGCAAGCCAGGACTCCTTCAAGAGCACGAAGAAGACCCCGCCCATCAGTACCAAAACCGAAAGGGATGCAATGCCGGTAAGACTGCCAAAGAGGTAGTCAATGGGGTCTTTCTTCAGCCCTTTTAGTGCCATCGTCCTGGTAATGCCCTAATATATACCATTTTGCTTCCAGTATCTTCTTATCTTCTCCTTCAAACTGCCCGGAAGGGGAACATAAACGAGTCTCTTTGCAGTCTGGTCACCATTTTTAAATGCCCAGTCGAAGAACCTGACCGTCTTTGTATTGGAATCCTTCTTCTCCCGGGCAAGCAGGATGAATGTGGCACCAGAAATAGGCCATGCATCGTCGCCGGGTGCGTTTATAAGCCAGAGGTAGAAGTGCTTTTCAGGCTCAAAGTCTCCCGATTCTGCGGCAGCCTGAAAAGAATCTATACTCGGCGCCACAAACTTGCCAGCCTTATTTTTAAGGAGTATATAGGTAAGTTTGTTCTGCTTTGCGTAGGCAAACTCAACATAACCGACGGAATACCTCTTCCTCTTTACATAGTTTGCCACTCCCTCGTTCCCCTTGCCCCCAATACCCACAGGCCACTTTACCGCCTTTCCTGCCCCGACGGCACTTTGCCACTCAGGGCACACATCGGCAAGGTATTTCGTGAATATGGCGGTTGTGCCCGAACCGTCTGAACGGTGCACCACCGTTATTTTTTTGTCAGGAAGTTTTAGCCCCGGGTTAATCGCCTTGATCTTATTATCACTCCAGGAGGTGATCTTCCCGAGATAAATGCCACAAAGGGTTTGGGGATCAAGTTTGAGAACACCCGGCTTTACCCCCTTTATATTCACCACCGGCACCACCCCACCTATTACAGCAGGAAACTGAAAGAGTTTGTTCTTTTCAATATCCTCAGGCTTCACAGGTGCATCAGAGGCACCAAAGTCAACCGTTCTGTTTACAATCTGCCTAACACCACCCCCGGAGCCTATGCTCTGGTAGTTCAGTTTCACCCCGGTATCCTTTTTATACTGCCAGGCCCATGCGGAATAGACAGGGTATGGGAATGTGGCACCTGCACCGTTTAGGGTATAGCCAAAAACGGCGGGGGCTCCGATAAGGGATTGTATGCCTACCACTAATACAAGGATAAGAAATACCCGTTTCATTTAAATTCTCCTTTCATCTCACAGTTTATCTGGCCTGTGTTATGTTTATATATTACAAAACAAATGTTACAGAAATATTAAATTGTTATGAAGTTTGTGTTAAATGTGAAAACTAACACATATTTATCATGATTGGGGAGGCCCGTTTTCGACCACCACTCCTACCAAGGCAGTTGTGATCAACTTGAGTTTCAGGCCTTTTTACTGCTAAAGTAAAATATGTTGATCGGTGTGATAGACGGCCAGGGTGGTGGTATGGGGAGTCTCATTGTAAGGCGGCTTCGGGAGGAGTTTGGTGAGGAGGTTGAGATCCTGGCCCTTGGCACGAATGCAACCGCCACATCGGCAATGATGAAGGCACGGGCAAACAGGGGAGCAACGGGGGAAAACGCCATCATACACAACGCCCGAAAGGTGGATTTCATAATAGGCCCCCTCAGCATTATTGTGGCAAACGGGATGCTCGGAGAACTCACTCCAGGGATGGCCGAGGCCATAAGTTCATCAACGGCAAAAAAGATACTTATCCCTCTTAACCAGGAAGGGATAGAGGTGGCAGGGCTAAGAAAAGAACCGTTGCCTCATCTGGTAGATGAGGTCATTGATCATCTAAAAAGGCATATAAACACTTAATCTAATGGATAGAATTTTCAGGAGGTACCAGAATGTGTGAAGCAAACGCCTATATCTATGAAGATGGACAGGAGAGCCTGTTTCTTGAAAATGTGGATGTGCTGAGACCGGAGGGTGAAAAGATTTACCTTCGTAACCTCTTTGGCGAACAAAAGGAGTTTGAGGGAAGGATAAAGGAGATCTCCCTCATTAGCCACAAAATCCTTCTTGAAAAACACAGTGGTTAACCTGCTAAGATAGGCAAAGTCATCTGCAGTTCTTAACCCAAACGGTCATAAGCAACTACATGTAGAAAAACGCAGTAACCATGTAACCGGCATATTGACAGAAATACTTTGCGGTTAAGTAAAGGTCATTTCAAAAACAAAGGACGAAAGGGAGAGATATGAAAAACTTAAAGGCAATCTTTTTACTGTTACTCTTTATTTCAATGTTTTCACCCCAAATCGTATCCGCCTTTGGTGGTTGCGAACAGGACTGCTCAAAGTGCCACACCCTGAAGAAAGAGGAGGCACAGGATATCCTCAAGTCACTAAACCCTAAATTCAAGGTGCTTGAGGTAAGGGATGCCCCTTCAAGGGGGCTCTGGGAGGTTGCCCTGAGTGCCGATGGGAAGAAGGGGATCGCCTATATAGACTTTTCAAAGGAAAATCTCATTATCGGCCAGATCATAAAGGTGAAAACCAGGGAAAACCTTACGAAAGAAAGGTTTGTAGAGTTGAACAAGGTGGACTTCTCCTCCATCCCCCTTGATAATGCCATAGTTTTAGGCGAAGAGAAGGCGCTCCACAGGGTAGTGGTATTCGATGATCCCGACTGCCCGTACTGTGCAAAACTCCACAAGATTATCAAAGATATTTTGAAAGAGAGAAACGATCTGGCATTTTTCATCAAACTATTTCCACTCCCCATACACAAGGATGCAAAGAGAAAGGCCACTGCCATCCAGTGTGAAAAATCCGTTGAACTGCTTGAAAAGGCATTTCATAAAAAGACAATACCCGATCCAACCTGTAAGACTGACGAGATAGACAAGAACCTGAGTCTCGGGAAACGTCTGGGGATAACAGGAACACCAACCGTTATCCTTGAGGACGGACGGATAATAAGTGGGGCACTCAACAAGGAAAAACTCCTTGAATATATAGACGGCAAACGGTAAGCCCGGGGACAGCCTTTGGAGAGGTTTGAGAGGTATCGCGAGATAATCCCGGAATATGACCTCTTTATCGAGGCGATCAAAAGAGAACACCCCTCTCATTTGAGGATAAACACCCTTAAAGCAGACCCGGTCAGGGCAGTCGATGCACTCCGTGAAAGGGGGTTCATCCTGAAAGAGTTGCCCCTCGAAAATGCCTGGGCATTTGAGGGGGTTGAAAAGCCAGGTGCCACCCTTGAGTACTTCCTTGGTTACTACCACCTTCAGGGGCTCAGTTCTATGCTACCGCCCCACTGTATGGAACTTGCACCCGGGCAGGTTATCCTTGATATGTGTGCCTCACCCGGGAGCAAGACCACCCAGATGGCCGCCCTTACAGAAAACCGGTCGCTTATAGTTGCAAACGAACTCAAAAAAAGACGCCTGGGGATTTTGAAATATCATATCGAGCGGCTTGGTGTGTTATCGGTACTTATCACAGGTTTTCAGGCACAGAACTTCCCCCAGAGGCTTTTAGATCGTTCACCTATCCAGTTTGACAGGGTTTTACTTGATGCCCCATGCACCGGGGAAGGGCGGTTCCGGCTCATTATGAGAGAGGCTGAACAGGAACTGATGCAGCCCTACAGACCGGAATCGACACACAGGATTTCAGGATACCAGAGGCAGATGATCCTGAAGGGCTTTGACCTCCTTAAAGACGGCGGCATTATGGTTTACTCCACCTGCACCTATTCACCGGAGGAAAACGAACTTGTGATCCAGCATCTCATAGAAAATCGGGGTGGTGTTTTGGTTGAACCTGTAAATCTCCCCGGTATCAATTCTGTGCCGGGGCTTACATCCTGGGGTGAAAGTGTTCTTGATCCGTCACTTTCCAACACAGTAAGGATTTATCCACACTACCTCGACTCCTGGGGGTTCTTCATAGCAAAGATCAGAAAGGCTCTTTAAAAGGATGAACCGGGGGTTCTTCAAACTGGTCATAACCGTTGCCCTTGATGCTGAAATTGATAAAGAATGGTTTATCAAGCGGGGGGTTCCTGTTTACAGACTTAAGGCCCTCATGGCAGGGGCACTTGCTGGATCAGATAAGAAGAGGTGCGGAATACTGGTTGTGATTACCGGCGTGGGGCCTGAAAACTCAGAACGAGCCGCCAGGTGGATATCCGAAAACCTCTCTCCCCTTTTCGTACTGAATCTGGGCACGGCATGTTCCCCCGGGGGTAGTCCAGAAGTGGGTAATTGGGTCATCCCGGAAAGGATATCAACCCCGGATGGTGAGAGCATTATCACCCCTTCTTATAACTTTATCCCCTCAATGGACGGCATGAAGAAGACCCCCCTATTGATAACCATACCTCACCCTCTTAAGGGTGAAATAAGGACAAAGTCTGAAACTATATTTGATATGGAAGCCTTTTACCAGGCAAGGCAGTTTGCTGCCTCTGGAATACCTTTTCACTCTGTAAAGTTCATCACCGATCTTGGAAAGGAAAATGCAGAAGCACAGTACCAGAGGCACCTGCCGGTATTCAGAGAAAAGACCCGCCGACTCTTTTCATTCCTCGACAATGCCCCCTCCCCATCAGATATATCCGTGGTCATCCCGGTATATAACAGAAGAGATATGGTGGTGCGGGCGGTAAACTCCGTTCTCTCTCAAATTGAGCCTCCCCTGGAGGTGATAGTGGTAGATGACGGCTCCACTGATGGCACTCAGGAGGCTTTAGAGGGTTTTCTCCCAGGGATCAGGATGATCCGCCTGAAGAGCAACTCAGGGCCATCCGTAGCCCGAAACAGGGGTGTGAGGGAGGCAGGTGGTCGATGGATCGGTTTTCTTGACTCTGACGACGAGTGGTACCCTGAAAAACTGAAACTCCAGAGAGATTATCTGAAAAGATACCCCTTCTTTGAGATACTCCAGTCGGAGGAGGTCTGGTTCAGAAATGGCAAACGCGTAAACCCCTGCCGCCACCACCTGAAAAAGGAGGGCTGGATATGGAAGGACTCTCTGAACTTATGCCTTATATCCCCCTCATCGGTACTTCTCAAAAAATCGTTGTTTGAAAGGTACGGTGGATTCAGAGAAGACCTCCCCGCCTGCGAAGACTACGACCTCTGGCTAAAGATCACCCGTTATCATCCCGTTGGGCTTGTCCCCACTTACTGCGGTGCCAGACATGCAGGCGGACATGAGCAGCAATCCAAACGGTTTCCGGCCATGGACCGTTTCAGGGTGGAAAGCCTCTTTACCGCCCTTGAAAGGGAAACAGACCCAGAGTTGGCAGAGGAGATAAAAACTGTTTTAAAGAAAAAGGCTTCCATTCTCATAAAAGGGTTCAGGAAGCGGGGAAAAGATACCGAAACCGCTGAACTCGAAGAAAGGCTGAAGAGGTATGGGTGTTACATCACCTGAAAATTGACTATACCACCTCGTTAGATGGATAATAGACCACCCCATTATTACTAAACAGGAGGTTTTACCGATGAGTGAACTGAAACAGATGTACAAGACCATAGTGAAAGACCCCTTTCCAGAGGAGTTGACCATTGATTTTGGCGGCCAGAAACTGGTCTATAAAAAAAGAACCTGGCAGATCAAAGATCAATCCACTGGTGAACTCGTCGAGAGGGGGTTGAGATACGGTGAAAACCCTGATCAGCCTGCCGCACTTTACCAGTTGGTAAACGGCAACCTGGTGCTTGGCGACTGCAGATTCATAGACCCTGACAATGGCCTGGTAAGTGCTATCACAGAAGAGGACATGTTACAGGCTGGTAAGCACCCGGGAAAGACAAATCTCACAGATATAGACAACGCCCTGAACATCCTCAAGTTTCTCACAGACCGCCCGGCAGCGGCAATAATGAAGCACAACAACCCAAGCGGTGTTGCATACGGGGAAACCCTTGCAGAGGCTTACGACCGCGCCAATATGGCAGACAGGATAGCCGCCTTTGGTGGCTGCCTGGCAGTCACCAGGCCAATGGATAAAGAGACGGCAGAGATGGTAAGCCAGAACTACTTAGAGGTGGTGGCCGCACCTGACTTTGAGGAAGGTGTGGTAGAAATACTCGCCAGGCGGAAAAACCTGAGGATAGTGAGGATTTCCAGAATAGATGAACTATCCAGGTACATGGATCTGCCTGTAATCGAGTTCAAGGCACTCATCGATGGAGGATTGATCATCCAGCAGTCGCAGATCAATAAGGTCAGGTCTAAAGAAGACCTCCAGATTGCAAAGACGGTTTATAAGGGCAAGGAGTACACAATCAACCGGATGCCCACCGATAAGGAGTACGAAGACATGATCTTTGGCTGGCATGTTGAGCAGGGGATCACCTCGAACTCCGTGATTTATGTAAAAGACGGCGCAACTGTGGGGATAGGAACCGGCGAGCAGGACAGAGTGGGCGTGGCAGAGATAGCAGTATTTAAGGCATATACAAAGTTTGCCGATGCCCTCTGCTTCAAACGGCACGGGATACCCTATAAGCAGTTTGAACTTGAGGTGAGACAGGGAAAGCGTGACCGGGCACCCCTTGATGAGATAGACGAGGAGACAAAGAAGGCAAAGGGCGGACTGATCGGTGCGGTAATGGTATCTGATGCCTTCTTCCCCTTCCGTGACGGTGTGGATGTGGGAATAAAGGAGGGCATAAGCGGTATAATACAGCCAGGCGGTTCAGAGCGAGACTTTGAGGTGATAGAGGCATGTAATGAGGCGGATGTGACAATGGTTTTCACAGGCCAGAGGCTATTCAAACACTGACACACGCTTACAGGAGGCAAAGATGGACTTTATTACCGTCATAGTAACAGCCCCGGATGAGGATACGGCAAAGAATATCGCGCTGTCTCTGGTAGAAGAGCGGTTTGCAGGCTGTGTAAACATCATCAAGGGGGTCAGGTCTATCTATAGTTGGGAAGGTAGAATTGAAGACGACACAGAAGTCATGATGGTAATAAAGACGAAAAAGCGCCTCTTTGAACAGTTAAGCAGCCGGATTGCCGAGTTACACCCCTATAGCGTCCCGGAAATAATAGCCCTTCCAATACTTCAGGGCTCTTCAGATTATCTAAAATGGCTTGATGAGGTAACGCTTTAAGGCAAAGGGGGGCAAAGCCCCCCTTACTTATACGGCCTCGACCGCCTTTACCTCTGGAATATCCTGCTTGAGCGTTGCCTCAATACCGCCCTTTAAAGTCATAATAGACATTGGGCAGTGTCCGCAGGCGCCAACCAGTTTCACCTTTACCACATTGTCGTCGGTGATCTCAACAAGTTCCACATCACCGCCGTCCCTCTGAAGTGCAGGCCTTATCCTGTTAATCACTTCCTGAACCTTTGTCTTATCAATCATGCTTACCTCCTTATGGTAATTCACAGGGAGAAACAGAGCCTCACAAGAGCGACCCCGGCTCAAACCCATTATGCTCTAAAATAGAGACAACTATACTCTTATTTTCTCACATCGGAGGGGGTTAAGTAAACTGTGGTCTTATTTTATTGCTGGTACAAAGCCATACTTTTCGTATATACTCTGAGCCTCCCGGGAAAGGAGAAAGGAAAGAAATTTTCTCCCATTGTCTCTGTTTGGGGCATCTTTCAACAAAGCCACATGGTATTTTACATTACTCCTCTGATCCAGATTTTCACCCACCTCGATCTTCTCCACAGAAAGCCCCTCCCTTTTGGCATGGACAAACTCTGTAGCCCACACAGGCCCCACATCCACCGTTCCTTTCTGGAGTCTCAAGGGTGTTTCACGATGATGGACTATGGTAAGGATGGTGGTTCCCTCAGCGCGCTTTTCCTCCATTATCCGGTTTACCAGAGCCTCCCCTCCTGCAGCCTCATACATGGACATGATGTATTTTGTGATATCCTCCATTGCCCCCGGCTGGGAGATCCTCACCTCATCCCGCGCAAGATCTTCCACCCCCTTTATGGAAGCCGGATTCCCTTCAGGAACCATCAGGACTATCCTGTTGTGAAGGTAGGTATGAAACTCGTCAATGTATCCCCGCTCAAGGAGTTCCTCCATTGCATCAGCCGTAACAGAGGTATAGACATCCGGTTTGCCCGTTATCACCCTGTCCCTGAATAATGCACCACCTGCAATGATCTGCCTGAGTTCAAGGCCGGGTGGCAGGGTTTCATAAAAGATCTTTTTCACCTCAGGATACCTCTCCTGGAAGGCTCCTATAAGTTCATCCATAACCATGAACTGGTTACCAGCCATAAACAGAACAAGATCAGCCTCATCGGCAATCTCAAGATTGTGTAGATCGTCCCCCCTGCCTGGCGGGATTACCGGGAACTCTTCCTTCTCAGGCCCTGTCAGCATACTGTTATTATACCCTTTGAGTCAGTCAGGGTCAAATCCTTAATATCTGCATTAAACAACAACCCCGATTCAGCAGGGTAGGTAGAACTCAGGAGAAA
>CAYMML010000046.1:0-13449 GCA_964391515.1 uncultured Thermodesulfovibrio sp.
CCGATTTCCGTTCGTCATCCTGAACCTGCCGCAGGCAGGTGAAGGATCTCTCAGTCAACGCAACCTGTTAAACTCTATTCTTTATAGCCCTCTCTATCTCCCTCCTGGCCTCTCTTTCTTTTATCCTGTCGCGCCTCTCATAAAGCCGTTTACCCCTGGCCACTCCGATTTCTACCTTTACATAGGGCCCCTTGAAGTATATCTTGAGTGGAATGAGGGTGTATCCCTTCTCTGCCGCCTTTGCAGCAAGTTTCTCTATCTCCTTTTTATGTAAAAGGAGTTTCCTCGTCCTTAAAGGCTCGTGGTTCATTATATTACCGTGACTATATGGACTTATATGACAATTCAGCAAAAAAGCCTCACCATCCTTAATGACGACATAACTATCCTTCAGGTTCACCCTCCCCTCCCGTATGGATTTCACCTCCGTCCCAAGAAGCGCAATCCCTGCCTCAAGGGTTTCCTCGATGTGATAGTCGTGATAGGCCTTCCTGTTCTGTGTAACGATCTTCACGAAGATATTATAGCACAGGCACAACCCGTACAAATGTTAGAAGCCTTCAAAGAAAAACTTACACCCATTTCTGCTATAATGATTTTAGGAACAGGTTGGTGGGTAATTACTCTGTAAAAAAAGAAAGGAGGTTACATGACGGTGATCGAGATCATAAGGAACGCAATACTTGCAGGGTTAGGAGTGCAGGAAAAGATCAGAGAAACAATAGATGATCTTGTTAAAAGGGGTGAACTCAGCGAGTCACAGGCTGCAAAACTTGTAAAGGAACTCTCCGAAAAGGCGGAAAAGAGTTCAACCGAGGCAACAAAGACCATAAGCGACTTAATAAGCGGAGCCCTCGAGAAGATGAACCTTCCCACCAAGGATGATATAGAAGACTTACAAAAAAAGGTCCGTTCTCTTTCAAAGAGGCTAAAGGCACTTGAACATAAGGTTGAGGAAGGCACAAAAGAGGAGTCTTGATGCTTCTTGAACTCCTCCGGCTGAAACAGACATATAGAAATCTAAACCGCGTAAGGCAGATAGTAAATGTCTTTATCAAACATGGCTTTGGCCAGTTCGTAGAGACCCTAAACCTCCAAAGGTTTCTACCCTTTAGAAAGCGGTTAAAAATACTCAGAACCCCTCAGGATCTGGGTCACACCATCCCTGAAAGGCTCCGGATGGCCTTCTCCGAACTTGGGCCATCCTTCATAAAACTTGCCCAGATCCTCTCCTCAAGGCCCGATCTCATCACCAGGGCATATGCAGATGAATTCAAGAAACTCCAGGACGAGGTTCCTCCTTTTGAGTTTAGCGATGTACTAAAGATACTTGAAGAGGATCTTGGCATCTCGCCTTATAAGGTATTCGATCATATAGAACCCCACCCGGTTGCAGCAGCAAGTATTGCACAGGTTCATTACGCCACACTCACAGATGGAACTCCGGTGGTTATCAAGGTTCAGCGCCCAAATATAGAAGAAATAATTGACACAGATATTACAATCCTTAAGGGAATTGCTTCAAGAATGATCAGGTACATGCCTGAGACGGAGTTCTTCAACCCCACCGGTATCGTGGAAGAATTTTCGAGAACCATCCGCAGGGAAATGGACTTTACAGAAGAGGCAAAGAACATCTGCCGTTTCAGGAGAAATTTCAAGGACAACCACAACATCGTAATACCACGAGTATATCCAGATCTGGTTACAAAGCGCATTATAGTAATGGAAAGGATTTCAGGTGTAAGGATTGACGACATAGAGGGGATAAAGCGGTACGGCCTCGATAGGCACGAACTTGCAAGGATAGGGGTGGATGCCTACTTCAAGATGTTTCTTGAGGATGGGTTCTTCCATGCCGACCCACATCCGGGAAATATCTTTGTCCTGCCCGACGGAAGGCTCGGGCTCGTGGACTTCGGCATTGTGGGATGGCTTACACCGGATATCATGGAGAGCATTGCCACGGGTCTTGTTGCCCTCGTAAAAAAGGATTTTGATGCCCTTGTGGATCAGTATGTCGCCCTTGGACTTGTAACGGAAGAGGTGGACATTGAGGCATTCAGACGGGAGTTCAAGGCGGATATAATCGATTTTCTGATCCCCCTATATGACCTTACCATCTCGGAGATAAACCTTGCCCAGTATCTGGATACCCTGCTTCATGTGGCAATCAAACACCGGCTGAAGATTCCATCGGATCTACTGCTTGTAAACAAGTGCATGCTCATACTTGATAATATAGGCAGGGAACTCGACCCGAACTTCAACTTCATGAGTGTTGCAGAGCCCTATGCCTCAAAACTGATCCGTGGTAAATACAGCCCTAAAAGCCTGTATGGAAAGATGGAAAAACAGTTCAATGAACTGGTGGACTTTGCCTCCGTAACTCCAAGGCAGATAAGGGTACTTCTCAGAAAGGCGCTCAAGGATGAGTTCCATATAAAGATGACCCCCCTCGGGCTTGACCGGCTAATAAGGGATATAGACCGTTCCACCAACCGGCTTGCCTTCTCCATCGTTATTGCCGGCATTATATTGAGTTCATCCATACTCACACTCTCAGGCACCGGGGGAAAGATCTTCGGCATACCCCTCTTCGGGCTTACGGGGTTTGTGATGGCTACCCTTTTAGGCCTCTGGCTGCTTATTTCAATTATAAGATCGGGAAGGTTATGACCCACTCCTGCCTGACCCCCTTGGTATAAATCATACACATTGGTAGTTCAGGTTAAGTTTGTATTTAGGTTATAATTTAACTATGAACCTTTTTCTCCATATCTGCTGTGCCAACTGTGCAATCTATCCGGTAACGGTACTCAGGGAAAGGGGGGTTGAAATTAAGGGATTCTGGTACAACCCCAACATTCACCCTTTTACCGAGTACAGTGCAAGGCTCGATGCTTTGAAAGAACTTGCACAACTCTGGGATATAGATATGGATTATCATGATCATTACGGACTGAAAGAGTTTGTAAGGGCGGTTGTTTATGATGAAAAAAACAGGTGTGAGAAATGCTACAGGATTAGGCTTGAAAAAACTGTCAGAAAGGCAAAAGACAAGGGGTTTGAGGCATTTACCACGACCCTTCTCTTCAGCCCTTACCAGGACAGAAATTTGATACTCGAGACAGGTATGGAGTTACAGGAGTCTTTTGATATTGAGTTTCTCGGAGAGGATTTCAGGCCTGGATGGAAGGAAGGAAACCGCATATCCCGTGAACTCGGGCTTTACAGGCAGAAGTACTGCGGATGCATCTATTCCGAGATGGAGCGATACCTGAAAAAGAAAGCATCCTGAAGGATGCGCTAAACACTACATAAACGGTCATGTTCAACTTTCTGCCAATCATTTGCGATTTTTTGTTTATATAAGGAGGTGTTACCCATGGAGCCTTTATCCGACATTGGCAAATTCCTGATATTCATGGGGGTGATACTTCTTATTATCGGGGGTCTTTTAACAATCTCCGGCAAGATCCCTTTTATCGGCAGGCTGCCAGGTGATATAATAATACAGAGGAAGAATTTTACCTTTTATTTCCCTCTTGCAACAAGCATACTGCTGAGCATCCTGCTTACGCTACTTTTCTGGATACTTGGAAGGAGATAGAATGAATAAAAGATACAGGTTTCTTGCGTTAGTCCTTATCTGTGCGTTCACTATGCTTCCCACGGTGGCAGATTCTGAAACAAAGAAAGAAATAAGAGTCCTCATCCTTGATGAAAGGTTCCCAGAACTTCCTGATGGTGAAACCGAGATACGTCGTATCGGGAACATCCAGGGTGAACTGCTCGTAAGCGGAACTAAATACCGTGGACACATAGAGGTCTGGAAGGGGAAAAGGGGGTTGTATCTCATAAATGAACTCCCCCTTGAGGACTATGTGCGGAGTGTGGTGATCTCTGAAGTGGCAGAAGACTGGGAGATGGAGGCACTCAAGGCACAGGCCGTTATAGCACGAACCTATGCACTAAAACACCTGGGGAAAAACAACGGGAGTTTATACGATCTGACATCCTCAACACTGCATCAACTCTACAGGGGCGACAACTTTGACACCCGGGTTGCCTACGCCGTTATGAAAACCGAGGGAGAGGTCCTCACCTATAATGGTGAACTTATTGAGGCATTTTACCACTCCACATGCGGAGGAAAGACCGAACTCCCGGAGGAGGTGTTTGGAAAGTCCTACCCCTATCTCAAGAGTGTCTCATCAGACTGCTCAAACTCACCTTACTGGTTCTGGCAGAGGAGGATAAAAAAATCCGAAATAGAACGGGCAACAGGAGTTACCGGATTAAAAGAGATAGAAATATCTGAATATACCAAAACAGGCAGAGTAAGAAAGGTAAAACTGATTCATGGCGGTGGCACAACCGATGTACTTGCCAAGGATCTTAGAAGGCTGCTCGGCTGGAGAAAACTGCCAAGTACCTGGTTTAAGATAAAAAGGGACAAAAACTCCTTTATATTCGATGGACATGGATACGGTCACGGGGTGGGTCTTTGCCAGTGGGGTGCCCAGAAGATGGCTGAGGAGGGTAAGAACTACAGGGAGATACTCTCCTTTTACTATCCTGGTACCACTATAATGCTCTATGAAAACCGCTGATTTTGACTTCACGCTTCCCGAGGAACTGATTGCAAAGGAACCCCTTGAGGAGAGGGATACCTCCCGTCTGTTGGTTTTAAAAGAGGATGGTAGTCTGGAAGACAGGTTTTTCAGGGAACTACCCGATCTCCTTTCTCCAGGTGACCTACTCATTATAAACAATACACGTGTCATCCCCGCACGGCTCCTGGGGAGGAAACCCACTGGCGGAAAACTGGATATTTTAATAGTCAAAAAGGTCGGAAAGGACATATTTGATGTACTAACAAGAGGCAGATACTCCGGCAGGGTCTTGTTCCCTGATGGCACAGAGGGAGAATTAATTGAGGGTTCCATGCTGATAATCAAAGCCCCCGACCCGGAGCAGTTTGTCTGGAGGCATGGGCTTATGCCTCTTCCCCCATATATTAAGCGGCTACCTGACGAACGCGACAGGAGATGGTACCAGACAGTGTTTTCTAAAAAGACGGGCTCCATAGCCGCTCCCACTGCAGGTCTTCACTTCTCGGAGCCGCTTCTGAATTCTCTTAAAGACAAAGGTGTGGTTATCAAAGAGATCACACTTCATGTTGGGATAGGCACATTCAAACCCGTCAGGGCGGAAAATCTGCGTGAGCATCATATGGATTCCGAGGAGTTTGAGATCCAGACATCGCTTATTGATCTTATAAACGAAAAAAAGGAGGCCGGAAAGAGAGTTATAGGAGTGGGAACAACCGTTACGCGCACATTAGAGGCGGTTTTTTCCGGAAGATACTCAGAAACCTATAACAGCAGAAACGGGGTTTTAAGGGGGGAGACAGACCTCTTCATATATCCCGGATACAGTTTCAAAGCCATCACATCCCTGATAACCAACTTTCACCTTCCACGATCCACCCCTCTTATGCTCGTCTCAGCCTTTGTGGGCAGAGAAAAGATACTCCAGTGTTACAGTCACGCCATGGAGAAAAGATATAGATTTTTCTCCTATGGTGATGCTATGCTTATTTTATGAACCCTAAGTTCTACTCAAAAGTGCCTTCGGGTCTCTTCTCAGGCAGGGTAATTTTGATTGCCCTGCTGGTTGTACTTTCATCCACAACATTTATACTTGGCTATTTCGTCGGGAAGATGGGGAGGGAGGAAAAGCCGACATCACTCAACACCTTCACCCTTAAAACAGACCTGGAAAAAGAGTCTGACACCTCTCCTCAAACCGATATTACCGAAAAACAGTTAGGTGAAATCATGGAAGGCAGGGAAAACTCTGAACCAGAGGACACCGTAGAGACAAAAGAATCAACCCCTGCAGCACCTGAAGAAGAGTCACAAAAAGCCAAAAACACCAAAAAGGAGGCAATAAAGACCACACCAAAAGAGGTAAAGAAACAGGTAAAGAAGGTTGCCAGGAATACAGCCACAAACAGGAAAGTAGATTATTACACCATCCAGGCTGGTGCATTCAATAGCCTTACACAGGCAAAACGCCTTGAGAAGAAGATCACCGATAGCGGTTACCCCGTTCAGATAGTAAAAGCCGTTAACAACAAAAAAACTCTTTATAAAGTTAGGGTTGGCAGATACAAAAGCAGGAAGGAGGCAGAGATATCCGCTATCAGGTTGACAAGAAACCTTGGTGTAAAAACCTTTGTTTTGAAGGAAAAGAACAGGTAGTGGAAGATATAATCATAGAGAGAGAGACAGCCTCAACATCTGAGCCTGATACGACCTCAACCACTTTCACAAAGAGTTTCCGGGTCATTGAGGACACCCTTGGCGTTATCATCAGCACAAGGGGTAACAAACTCTTTATAAAAGGTCCTGACAGGGCTGCCAAAACAGCGGAGAAGATACTTGAGGACATACAAGAGGTTATCAGTGAGGGATATCAGGTCAAGCCAGAAGACATCCAGTTTGCTGTGGATTCAATCTCCCGTGGCGAGGAGACCTCGTTAAAGGATCTGTTTAGTAGCCATGTACAGGTGCCCTCAAAGAGAAAGTTCATCGTCCCTAAGACGGAGATGCAGAAGAGGTATATTGATGCTATCAAAAGATACGACATCGTCTTTGGAATAGGCCCGGCCGGAACCGGTAAGACCTACCTTGCCATGGCCATGGCAGTAAATGCACTTCAGAGAAGGCAGGTAAGCCGCATTGTCCTTGCAAGACCTGCTGTGGAGGCAGGTGAAAAACTCGGGTTTCTACCAGGAGATATGTATGAAAAGGTCCATCCCTATCTCAGACCACTTTACGATGCCCTCTATGATATGATGGACTTCGATAAGGCAACACGGCTCATCGAAAAGGGGGTTATTGAGATAGCCCCACTTGCCTTCATGAGAGGAAGAACCCTGAACGACTCTTTTGTGATTCTTGATGAGGCGCAGAACACAACATCAGAACAGATGAAGATGTACCTCACCCGGCTTGGGTTTAACTCCAAGACGGTGATTACTGGAGATATAACTCAGATAGACCTTCCCACAGGTAAGCGGTCTGGCCTGATAGAGGCCGAAAGAATACTTTCCTCCATAGAGGAAATATCCTTTATTTACTTTTCAGAACGTGATGTGGTGAGGCATCACCTGGTTCAGGAGATAATCAAGGCTTATGAGAGGTTTGAAAAGGGACTAATGCAGGAGCAAACAGATGGAACAACAGCCACTTAGAAAATCAAGAAGGATAAAACCCGTCTTTAATACCCCCATTAAGGTGGTGCTAAGAGAGCATTCACCCAGATTGTTTTTTACACTAATAATTGGATTTATTGCTGCAGTTTTAACAGCAAAAGGGTTTGGTTTATCGGAGGTGGCAGGACGGTTCCTGATTACAGGGCTTTTGCTTCTTATATTTTACCGTGACATACTCAGATACAAACCAGACTTTACAAAAAAAACCCGCATGCTCCTGCTGCTTGGCCTACTCTTTCTGTTTACACTCTTTGGGGCACGGCTATTTCAGTATTTCTTTCAGAACTTCTCAGAAGGTATAGGCATATACCCACCTGAGGCCGCCATTTATTGTATGCCCCTTGCAGCAGGTGCCATGATGGTTGCACTGATTTTTGATTTCCATACAGCAATAATCTTCTCTTTTATAACAAGTCTTTCTACCGGTCTCTGGGTATCAGAGCCTGCCTACCCAATATATGCATTTGTGGGCTCCCTCGTTGGGGCATTCAGCGTTATAAAATGCACCAAGAGAACAGACATCCTCAGGGGTGGTTTGTATGTAAGCCTCGCCAATCTCTTTACCTTGATTGGTATCCTTCTTTTCACAAACCGTTTGTTCACTGAATACTCAACCATCTCGATTGTGTATGCTGCGTCTTCAGGTATAGTTATCTCTTCTATTGTCTCTCTGCTGTTGCCTGCTATAGAGTCCATCTTTAAGGTAACCACTGATATCAGCCTTCTTGAACTCCTCGATCTGAACCAACCTATAATGAAAAACCTTATGATAACCGCCCCCGGAACCTACCACCATAGTATAATCGTGGGGAATCTGGTGGAGGCTGTAGCAGAGGATATAGGGGTAAATCCCCTCCTTGCCAGGGTAAGTGCCTATTATCACGACATCGGCAAGATGAGGATGCCGGACTATTTTGTTGAAAATCAAAGGGGTACCGTGAGCAAACATGACAGACTCACCCCTCACATGAGTAGCATGATCCTGATTGCTCATGTGAAGGATGGTGTCGAGATCGCAAGGGAATACAAACTACCAGAACCTGTAATAGATATCATTGAGCAACACCACGGCACCTGTCTTATGACATATTTTTATCAGAAGGCAAAGGACGCCGGAAACGGTGAACCGGCAGAGGAAGACTACAGATACCATGGCCCAAAACCACAGAGCCGGGTGGCTGCCCTGGTTATGCTGGCAGATGCGGTAGAGGCCGCATCGAGGGTTCTTAATGACCCGACCCCTGCACGGATCGAATCACTTGTGGATAAAATAGTTAATCATATTTTCATAGACGGTCAACTGGAGGAGTGTGAACTAACCTTAAAAGACATCTCAAACATCAAAAAGAAGTTTACCTATATTCTTACCGGTATACTGCACAGAAGGATAGACTACCCCGGTTTTGACTTTAATGAAAAGAAGGAAAAACCGGAGAAAAAGGAGAAGGTAATCCCTCTAAAGGCTGATAGGAGAAGACACAAAAAGACCCATGAAGATAGAAATACAAAACAGACAACGAAAGATAAAAACGGATCGGGCAGAGGTCATAAGATTTCTCGACCGACTGGGTAAACTTCTCGGCCTCCAAAGGGGTGAACTAAGTATAGTGTTTGCAAACGATTCCTTTTCAAGGAGGCTCAACAGGGAGTACCGGGGAAAGGACACCCCTACAGATGTCCTCTCCTTTCCGATGTATGAGTCAATATCCGATCTCCCACAGGAGGGGGAATTCCTTTTAGGTGATATAGTAATAAACCTTCACCAGGCACAACGGCAGGCAAAAAAAAGTGGAAGACCCCTCTTTGAAGAACTCAAGGTACTTCTGGTTCATGGGCTTTTACACCTCCTTGGTTACGACCATGAACGAAATGAAAAGGAGGAAAGAAAGATGAGAAGAGAGGAGACCAGGCTTCTAAATGCCCTTGAGAAGATGGATTGAATCTGCAAATAATGCAATCGAGGGTATAATACACGCTGCAAAAACTCAAAGACATGTAAGGTACCACCTCTATTCCGCCTCTACTGTTCTGATTGTGAGTTTTATCCTTGGGGTTACAAAAACAGAGTTCCTGATAATTGCCATCCTTGCCCTCCTCGTAATACTTGCCGAGATGCTAAACTCGGCAATGGAGAATATGGTAGACCTCCTCTCCCCCGAGATTAGAGAAAAGGCAAGGATTATCAAGGATATCTCAGCCGGGGCGGTACTGATATCGGCGTTCGGGGCAGCAATAGCAGGATATATCATTCTCATGCCATACATAAAGGAGATTTTTCACAGTGGCCTGAGGATTTCAGAACATACCGGGGAAGACATAGCCATAGTCTCTTTAGTCCTTGTCCTCATCCTTGTTGTTATAACGAAGGCAAGGTTTGGCAAGGGACATCCACTGAGGGGTGGAATGCCAAGTGGGCATGCGGCACTTGCCTTTTCCATCTGGGTATCCATCACCTATATAAGCGAAAATTTTGTTGTATCTCTGCTTGGTTTTATAGGCGCCTTCCTGATTGCACAGTCACGTATCACAATCAAGGCACACACCCCCTGGGAGGTGATACTTGGTGCACTGGTTGGTGCATCAACCACCTTCTTGCTCTTTAAAATATTCTCTTAAAAGACAGTTTGAAGATTATCACCCATCACTTAAAAGGAAGTTCTATTACAAACCTTGTCCCTTTGTCTGTGGGGAAGTAGTTTACACTGCCCCCAAGCAGTGTGATATTCTTTTGCACTATTGAGAGCCCAAGCCCCGTTCCCTTTTCCTTTGTGGTAAAAAAGGGTAGAAACACCTTCTCTGAAATCCTTTCAGGTATGCCACCACCAGAATCTTCTACCTCGATAAAGAGCCGCTCTGCTTGCACACCAACGCTAATCTTCAGCATGCCACCCTCTCTCATTGCCTCTATAGAATTCTGGATCAGATTACCCAGGGCCTGACGGAGCAGAACCTCATCCGTCTTGACCCTCACCGGAACAAGGTTTTTCGAGACCGCGATACCACCGAGGTCAAACCCTTCCAGCAAATCATCCACAAGTCTGTCCAGGTCTATCTCAACCGGCGCAGGTGTCACCGGCCTTGCAAAAGAAAGAAAGTTCTGAATAATCCTGTCCATAATTTTAATCTCACGGTTTATAGCATCCACCTCCTGGGTAAACTTCTCATCCTTTTTAGCAAGCATCTTCACATATCCAGAAATCACGCCAAGAGGGTTTCTCAGTTCGTGAGCAATACCAAGAGAGATCTCTCCAAGGGAGGATAACCACTTCCTGTACTGTATCTGTGTCTCCATCGCCTTGAACTCTGTTATATCTGAAAAAACTATCACCATGCCAATAGGTTTGCCTCTTGTGTCGAACAACTCTGAAGTTGTAAGTCCAAGCCATATCTTTTCACCCCCTTTAAGGGTATATAACAGTTCCTCCCTCTTAACCACTCTCCTTTTAAACAGTATCTCTCTGAGGGGTTCATCAAAAATCTCCTCATATGATTTTCCCTCTACATCTTCCCCTATTTTCAGTATCTCAATCGCTGAAGCATTAGCAAAGGTTACCCTGAGTTGCTCGTCAAGACTGACCACACCGCTTGGCACACTCTGAATAATATTTCTGCTAAAACTCTCTATCTCATCAGCCCTTGCCTCTGCCTTCAATCTCAGTTCATCAAGTTCCCTCTCCTTTTCCTTGAGTTGCCCAACCAGTTCGTGAAATGTCTCTACCACGAAGGCGGTCTCCGAACGCCTCTCCCCCCTGTTCTCTTTTGTCCGCTTGAGTGATTTAACCAGAAGAAAGAAAAAGATTAATAATACCAGCGGAAAGGTTATTCCAAGTAAGATCATCAAGTTATCAGGGCTTTCCATTAATCCTCCAGGTCATTACCGGTGATCTCTCGGGGACGCTCATCGATCTCTTCAAGTAGGGGTATATCCTTCTTTGAGGATATACCAAGTTCCTTAAATCTCCTTGCAGACTGCAATAGCCTTGTCTCTATGGAACGGACACTCCTGTTGTAGGATTCAACAGCCCTTTTCAGGTTCTCACCCGTCTTTAGATAATGTTCCATGGCAACTGCAAACCTTTCGTATAGTTCTTTGCCAAGCCTGCTTATCTCCTCTGCATTCTTTGTGAGTTCCGCCTGTTGCCACCCATAGGCCACTGCCTTTAACAGTGCTATAAAAGTGGTAGGGGTTGCAATGATAACCCGCTTCATGGAGCCATCTTCAATAAGTGCAGGGTCATTCTCTATGGCTGCGCTGAAGAATGACTCTCCTGGCAGGTACATCACCACAAACTCTGGAGACTCAGGCAACCTGTCCCAGTAGGCCTTTGAACTAAGTCCATTCATATGCTGACGAACCTGGTTCACATAAGCGTTCATGGCATCTTTCCTCATCGCCTCATCTTCAACAGTAAGTGCGTTCAGGTAGGCATCAACCGGTGCCTTTGCATCCACCACAATCACCCTGTTGTTGGGCAGTTTCACCACCATATCCGGTCTGAGCCTGCCATCTTCAGTGTCAAAAGACCTCTCCTCATAGAAATCACAATGGTCTGTCATGCCAGCAAGTTCAGCAACACGGCGAAGGCTGAACTGCCCCCACCTTCCGCTGACCTGTGGCCTTCGGAGTGCCGTGACGAGTTTATCCGTCTCTTTCTGGAGCCTCTGATGCGTGCTCATAAGGTTCTCTATCTGCTGAGTCAGGCTCCCGTAGTCCTCCCTTCTTTTCGTCTCTATCTTCTTGATCTCCTCCTCATACCTTCTGAGTGCGTCCTGAAGTGGCCTGACAATACCCTCCATTGCCTCTCTATGCTGCCCAAGCCTCCCCTTTGCCTCATTAAGGAGTCCACCAAGTTGCTCCCTTGCAAGTTTTATAAACTCCTCATTGCTGCTCCTGAGAGCCCTTGAAGACAGGGCCTGGAAAACATCTGTCATGTCTTTTTTCATCTGCTCGATCAACTCTTTCTGTTCCTTAAGGTTTTTCTCTGCCTCTTCAAGGCGCGTGGATGCCTCAACAAACTCTCTCTCCTTCTCCGCCTTTTCGGCCTTTGTGCGGTTTAGATCATTATTGATTTCCTCGATCCTTGCCCGTAACTCCCCCACCCTGACCTTCTCAGATTCCAGTTCAGCAAGTAGTCTGGTTTTTTCATCAGAAATAGATTCCCTCTCTGCAAGCAACCTCTTTGCAAAGTGGAGCCTCAGCGTCATATAAACGATTGTGCCACCTACCAGTAAACCGATTATTAAGTACAGGTACTCATTCATCAGCCCGCTCCTTTAATGAATTTCGATATCAAGTCTATCGATGATTTTAACCCAATCAGGTTGTTTTATTATACTACGATATGTTAAGGTGGAAGGGAAGGCACCCTTCTGATGATGGGAGTTTATGTGTTAGGTGTCTGAAAATTGCTGGTTTTTCTGATGGCTCAATACGAACATATTTTGTTCCTGGTCAGCATCTGCATGTATCCTTTCCATTAGAGGGGAAACTGAAAGAATAAATTTGCAATACCAACTTAAAAGGAGAAAAATCATGGCACAGGCAAAATCAGGCGACAGGGTAAAGGTACACTATAGCGGTTTTCTTGAAGATGGAACCGTTTTTGACTCGTCTCTACAGGGAGAACCCTTTGAGTTTACTCTTGGGGAGGGTATGGTCATACCCGGGTTTGAAAATGCTGTAATCGGCATGGATATTGGTGAGACCAAAACAGTAAACATCCCTTTTGCTGAGGCATACGGCCCCAGACGTGACGAACTGGTAGCAACTATAGAACGGACTCAACTTCCCGACCATATATCCCCTGAAGTGGGCATGTCTTTACAGGTAAGAACCCCTGACGGGTCTTTTACCAATGTCCTGATAACGGAAGTAACCCCCTCGACAGTCACCCTTGATGCAAACCATCCACTTGCCGGCAAGGATCTGATCTTCGAGATCAAACTGGTTGAGATAGCAGCAGCCTGATCCTCTTAGGAGAAAAAGTTTTTACGGAAAAGGAGAACCCATTGGGTTCTCCTTTTAAATGAGTGGTGTAAGTTGACATATCCTTCGGCAAACCTATAGAATATATAGCCCTTTGGGGTGGTAGTTCAGTTTGGTCAGAACGCCGGCCTGTCACGCCGGAGGTCGCGGGTTCGAGTCCCGTCCACCCCGCCAT
>CAYMML010000047.1:0-13358 GCA_964391515.1 uncultured Thermodesulfovibrio sp.
CTCAGGATTGAGTATCTCTATTATGACTGGAACTTGAACAGGTAGGATTTAAAGTTGCAAAAACCAACCACAGAGAACACAGAATGCAAAGAGTTCAGAAAAATTTCTTTGACTTTTATAATATTATCCTTTTAGTGAGGTACAAAAAGGCATAAAAAGCAGTTTCAATGTCTTATCGCCATTGTATTTCGTGCTTTTTGAATTCAATAATTTATGCAACTGTTAGGTAGATTTGTGATATCATGAGAAATAAATTGCTTCCCCTCATCCCTTCAGGTTACTAACCTACTTTTACGCCTTGACAAAACCCTATTTAGAAGATTATAGTTGAATATATATTCAATTGTTTGTTTTGGCATGAACAACCAGGATAACCATATATGTGAGATCGATTTCTTTGATCCTGAGAAGATAGCCTCGGTAAGAAAGAGGATGAAGCCGGAGCGGGTCATCCAGGCGCTTTCCGAGACATTTAAGACGCTTGGTGATCCTACAAGGGTGAAGATACTTTTTGCACTTTCGCAGGACGAACTCTGCGTATGTGATCTGGCAAAACTCCTGGGAACCACAAAGAGTAATATCTCCCACCAACTGAGACTCCTGAGAGGCCAGAGACTTGTAAGATACCGCAAGGTGGGAAAGATGGTCTATTACAGGCTGGATGATGAACACATTGAGAACCTCTTTATCGAGGGGTTGAAGCATGTTGAGGAGAAGAAATGACGAAGAAATATTTTCTTGAGGGTCTCAGTTGTGCCTCCTGTGCCTCAAAGATTCAGGTGGCTCTAAAAAAGATAAAAGGCATAAGGACAGAACTGAATTTCGCCACTGGCACTCTCACAATCAGTGGTGCTGACAAAGAGAAAGAAAAACGGATTTTCAACATTATTAAATCCATAGAGCCTGACATAAGGATTGTAACTGTATCAGATGATGGAGCAACCGCTAATGAAACAGAATCCGGAACTCAGGTATTAAAAAAGATATCTTATGCGTCAGGGCTTTTTATAATCGGGCTACTTATTGATTACTACTTCCTGCCAAAAGCCGTACCTGAGGGAATGGGATATGCAAACTTCTGGTATGTCTTCATACCTTATCTGCTTGCCTATCTAATCTCCGGTCAGGATGTCCTTTTTAAGGCGGCCAGAAACATTCGTAAAGGTCAGTTCTTTGATGAAAGTATCCTTATGAGCATTGCAACACTCGGCGCCTTTGCAATAAAGGAGTTTCCTGAGGCGGTGGGCGTAATGCTCTTTTTCAAGGTGGGGGAGTATCTTGAACAACGGGCTGTAAACCGTTCAAGAAAATCCATCCAACACCTGCTTAAAATCAGGGCAGATTATGCCAACCGTTTTAAGGATGGCAAGACGGAACAGGTTCCACCGGAAACAGTTCAGGCAGGAGACATAATAGTCATCAAACCCGGGGAAAGGATACCTCTTGATGGGGTGGTAATCCAGGGGGTGACCACAGTAGATACATCGCCCATTACGGGAGAGTCCATGCCAAGAACTCTCAGAGAGGGTGATATTGCACTCTCTGGCATGATAAACCAGAATGCCCTCATAATGGTCAGGGTAACAAAACCCTTTTCAGAGTCAACCGTAAACAAGATACTTAACCTTGTCGAAAAGGCTGCAGGCAGAAAGGCACCCACTGAAAGGTTTATTACCAGGTTTTCAAGAGTATATACTCCGATCGTCGTTTCATTCGCAATTGTGATAGCAGTCTTACCGCCGCTTTCCTACAAGATACCAATACTCACACCTCTTTTCCCACACGTGGAGACATGGTCAGAATGGATATACCGGGCACTCGTCTTCCTGGTGATAGCATGCCCTTGCGCCCTTGTGCTTTCAATACCGGTTGGCTTCTTTGCAGGTATAGGAGCCTCAGCAAAAAGGGGTGTACTCTTTAAGGGTTCTAACTACCTTGAGGCGTTCAGATCGGTACACACAATGGTTTTTGACAAGACAGGTACGCTGACGGAAGGGGTTTTTAAGGTTGTTGAGGTGAAGCCATACAATGGGTTTACAGAGGATGAACTGCTTAGGATTGCAGCAGTTGCCGAAAGCCATTCAAACCATCCCATCGCATCCTCTATCATCAAAGCATATGGGAAAATTCCAGAAGACACAGTGATAAAGAAGTACGAGGAGATCCCCTCACACGGGGTGAGGGTGATTACTGAAGAAGGTGAGTTTATTGTAGGTAACGACCGCATACTTCACATGAACGGTTATGCCATAGAGCACCAAAACTGCATAACGGAAGGAACGGTTGTACATGTGGCAGTCAACAGAAAATATGCAGGATATATACTGCTTGCAGACACCATACGAGACGATGCCATTACGGCAATAAAGTCACTAAAAAAAGAGGGAATAAAAGAGGTGGTTATGCTCACCGGGGACGACAGGGAGGCAGCCAGGTTGGTTTCTCGCCAACTCAATATAGACAATTATTACGCCGAACTACTTCCCCATGAAAAGATAGAGGTGGTAAAAAGGCTTGAAAAAAAGGGTAAAACCATAGCCTTTGTGGGTGATGGTATAAATGATGCACCTGTTCTAATGGCCTCTGATATAGGAATTGCCATGGGAGGACTTGGCTCCGATGCTGCCATTGAGGCTGCAGATGTGGTGCTTATGAAAGACAGACTTACATCGCTTGTTGACGCAATCCTGATCTCAAGAAAAACAAAAAATATTGTGCAGAGCAACATTACAATCGTATTTCTGGTAAAACTATTCTTTCTATCTCTTGGTGCCCTTGGTATGGCAACAATGTGGGAGGCTGTGTTCGCTGATGTGGGAGTGGCAATCCTTGCGGTACTCAATTCCACAAGAATTCTTAAATTGTAAAGTCCTATAACTGCACAAAAAGACGGCTTTGACACTTTATGAGGATTTTACACTACAAAGGGGTGATTGCAAAAAAATGGCGGTCCCAACGGGACTCGAACCCGTGTTACCGACGTGAGAGGCCGGTGTCCTAGGCCACTAGACGATGGGACCGCATCGAAATCAATGCCACCAGAAGGCATGGCAGCAATAAAAATTTAGTAACATAAAAAAGAAATGGCTGGGGAGGAAGGATTCGAACCCTCACACGCAGATCCAGAGTCTGCTGTCCTGCCATTAGACGACTCCCCAGTCTTATATATGATAATAATACAAACCCGGTCATGTCAATCCACCGGCAATCCTGGTATAATAAGCGTTGATGAAAGACATCCTGACCTCAATAAAAACAGCATCCATTCTGGTTTTGATATTGATACTTCTCCTGATTGCCGGTGCTGTCATGATGCCCGCATCTGAGAGATATGCAAACATGAACGAAAAGCCCCTTTTTGAATGGCTTATCCATGGATCCATAACCGTCACCTGGTGGCTCTGGCTATCGATTGGGGTATTGGCACTTCTGTGCATAAACACAGCCTACTGCACTATCGACTCAATAATCAGGAAAACGGAAGGCACTGATATCATCCTCAAGATATCACCACAGGTTATTCACATAGGGTTTGGCCTGATAATCTTTGCCCATCTCCTTACCGCCCTATACGATACCCACTACTTTCTCGTGGCAGGCAAAGGGGATACTATAAGGGTGGAAGGCACAAAAACCGTTACTCTCTCCCAGATCATATACAACTTAAAGGGCGGATATATAACAGATATGAAACTCAAAGTGGTTACAGATAAACAGGAAAGTCTTCAAATATCACCCAACAATCCCATTCGGGTAGGAAGCAGTTGGGTCTATCTGAAGCAGTTACTCTTTAAAGGGAGCCCCCATGCCGTGATTGAGATAAGTCGTGATCCTGGTGCGGTTTGGGCTCTGGCGGGTGGAATTTTATTCGCTATCGGTACTGCTACACTCAGCCTTAGAAAGATCAGCACCTCCGTCACCTGATCTCCCCCTCGTAACGAGATCCTTCCAGGTGACTCCACTCAGACTGTTTGCCTGTGCGGTTTCTATCTGCTTCATTATCTCTTCAGCCTCCAGTGATCTGAAAAAGGTCTTCTTCACACCAAACCGTTTCTCTTCAGATGACCTGACATCATTCAAGAACTCATAGAGGCAGACGGTCTCCGGCTCTCTTGCAGGGAGATATGCAGGTGGATCATCTCCGGTCTCGTATATATAACCGGTCTGCTCAAGCATCTGCACCACATTCTGAACCGGCTCCACCGGTATTCCAAGTTCCTCAACCAGTCTATCAATAGTCCAGGGTGGTTCATTCAGGTAAAACCGCCTTCCTATAAGGTATATTATCTGCAGTGCAAGCCTCTCCTTGAGGCGGTTGCTGAGGAAGACTGAACCCTCCTTTACATTGAGAAACTGCGGGTACTGGGTGTAGAAGGATATCTCAGCACCGACAAGGAGTATTAGCCAACTCAGATACAGCCAGACCATAAACAATATTACTATTGCAAACCCTGAATATATTGCGGTGTACTTGGAAGAACCTGCAATGAATGAAGCAAATGCCCAACCTGTTGTCTCCCACAAAACACCGGCAACAAATCCACCGGTAAGTGCCGCCCTGAGTTTGACACGCGTATTTGGTATGAACATGTAAATGACCGTAAATGCAATACACACAAGTATATAGGGGATTATCTTACTGCCAAGGTAGAAGGCGGTACCCAGCGGTTCAATCGATATGAGACGCTTCACCACTGATGTGCTCATAATCGTAGCGGTAAGACCAATGGCAGAAAATATCAGGACTGGACCGGTAAGAATAACGCTCATATAGTTACTGAACTTCTGGGCAATGCTCCTTGGCTTTTTTACCTTCCAGATATGATTAAAGGCATCCTCAATCTTCTGAATTAGAGAGATAACGGTATATATCAATAACCCAAGTCCCACCGAGCCAAGCACCCCCACCTTTACATTCTCCACAAACCCTATGATCTTGGCAGTAAGTTCAGCCCCTTTTTCACCAAGTGGTGCAAGAAACCGAAAAAGAAACGGCTCAATCTGGTTATGAACACCAAATGCCTTTAGAACCGAAAAACTCACTGCAATAAGCGGGACCAGAGACAGTATGGTAGTATAAACAAGCCCCATCGCCCTCAGTGTGAGGTCTCCCTTGGTTATCTCTCTGTAGGCAATGCTGATAATCCTGAGGGTCTTAAGGAAAAACCTCTTTGGCTGAGAAACCTCTGAAGGGTCTATAGCCCAGATATGGTAAGAAAACATCTGAAGTATTAATTCAATGGGGTTCTTCATATTTATATTCTACAATATAAAGCAAAATTTAAGACCATCGCAGGCAAAATATTGAAAGACCAACCAGAAGACAGAGAGTTGTTAGGGCATAAAACCCCTTAATTAAAAAAGATGTGGTTCAGCGGGCAGTCCATATTCATTCAGCAGTGCAAGGATATACATTTTTGCACCCTTTAGCCCCCCTTTTCGAAGAGAATCCAGGAGGTCCTTTGAGCCAAGTTTCTTGAGGAGTTCCGTCCTTTTACTTTCATCTACCCACTGATGAGACTTGACAGCCCCCCTTACCACCAACAGCATCTTAAGCACCTCCTCAAGTTCAGGCGGGTATAACTCCTCAAGTTCTTCCCGGATGCTCCTTGCAAGGGCAGGGCTTACACCTGATGTTGAGATAGCAACCGTCAGGTCACCCCTCCTGATCGTGGATGGGACGATAAATGTGCACAATTCGGGAACATCAACCACATTCACAGGTAGGGTACGGGCATCCTCATAAACCCTCCTGTTTACCTCCATATCGGAAGTGGCTGCTATCACAAGGAAGGCACCCTCAATATACCTGCCTTCATAAAACTTTTTTACATGCTCAATCTTTCCGGAACGGGCAAGAAAATCGAGATGTGGTGTAAGTTCAGGGCTTACAACCCTCACCCTCCCTCCTGCCTCAAGAAGTGAAGAGACCTTTCTTTCCCCAACCTCACCCCCTCCCACGACCACACACAATTTTCCGGATATATCAAGGAAAACAGGATAGTATCTCATTCAGAAAGGGCTTTCAGGTTCTTCTCCGCCTTTTTGGTAAATGGGTTATCCGGGTAAGAACTTAGTAGTTTTGTGTAATAATCCCTGGCCATATCCTTCTTGCCCATCCTCTCGTAGGTGAGCCCGACCATATAAAATGCCTCGGGGTGTTCATTGGTATCGGAAAACCCTTTTACGACCTCAAGAAACCTGTTTAATGCAGCCTTGTATGCCTCATGTTTGAAATAATACCTCCCCACAACCATCTCATACTCAGCAATAAGGTTTCTGCACTTTTTAATACGCAGTTTTGCGGCCTCTCTATAGGGGTTTCTGGGGTATTCTCTAAGGAGTTTCTCAAACTCATGAAGCGCCTTCCTCGCCCCGCCGGCACCCTTTTTGGGGGAGTCTATCTGTTTGAAATACACCATCGCTATTTTGTACTGGGCATAGGCAGCCTGTGGATGATCAGGATAGAGGCTCAGAAATCTCCTGTATTCCTGTATCGCCTCGTCAGGCTTTTCCTCCGCCTCATATGACTCACCCAGTTTTATCTGTGCAATAGGGGCATACTTTTTTGTCAGGTCTCTGTTCTTAACCTCAAAGAGGAGACGCCTTGCCTCCTCAAACTCCTCATCTTTAATGAGTTTGTCTGCATTACCAAGCCAGACCTTCGGATCAAACCGCTCCTGGCGGACATTCTTCTTACCTGCACATCCCAGGAGTGCCATAGCCACAATAATTACAGTTATCCACCTTACAATCAATTTCATAACAGATATTTAAGCCTTACCAGTCGAAATTAGTCAAGCACCACCGGAATATGATATCCTAATAGGAGGCTTAGGAAATGAAGAAAAACATACTTTTTATTCTGACCGTTACGGCCCTGCTGGTTTTACTTGCCCTCTTTTTTTCATCGGCAGGTCTCTACGCAGACTGGTTGTTTTTTAAAGAGACCGGTTATGAAACACTCTTTACCACTACGATATTTGCAAAACTCCAATCCGGTCTACTCTTTGCATTGGCTTCACTCATCTTTTTGCTTATTAATGTATTGGTTGCAAACAGCATAAAGTTCACCTACGGAAGGATATACCCCTTTACAGCAAACATCCCTCAGTTAAAGAGCATAAGCCCTGAAAAGATAGTAAGGTTCCTCTCTTATCCGCTGACAGGCATTGTGGCGGTTGCCATGAGTTTTTACGGGAGTTTCTACTGGAAGGACTTCCTGTTGTTTTTCAATTCCCGTCCTGCCGGCATAACTGACCCCCTGTTTAACAAAGATATCTCACTATACCTCTTCCGGCTCCCCTTCCTTTCAGAGATACAGCATTTTGTGGGACTCATGGTAATCATAACCGGCCTTTTTGTGATCATAATTTACCTCTCAAGAGGAGGTGTAACATATATTGAAGGGCTCTTCAGCATTGATAGACGGGTAAAGTTACACCTATCCCTCCTGGTGATGGTATTTCTAATGAACCTGGCATATAAGTTTTACCTCGACCGGTTTGACCTCCTTTTCTCTGAACACAACACCCTTTTCGGTGCCTCCTATACAGACACCCATGCCCGTCTCCCTGTGCTTACCGTCATGATCATTATTTCCGTAATAATGGCAATTGCCGTTCCATTTACCGTGCTAAGGAGATCTCGTTACCTGATTGCCCTGCCCATCATTTTACTTGCCCTCTCCTACTTTGCAGGTCTTGGCCTCTACCCCTCTCTCCTTCAGAGTTTCAAGGTATCCCCAAACGAGATAGTCCTTGAAGAGCCCTACATCAAGCATCACATAAGGTTTTCAAGAATCGGCTACGGTCTTGATAATGTCAACATCCAGCAGTTTCCCCTTGAGGATACCCTCCCAGAGGGGGCGATAAAACGCAACATCTCAACCATAAACAACATCAGGCTCTGGGACGAAAAGCCACTTCTCAAGACCTATGGGCAACTCCAGCAAATAAGGACATACTACCGGTTCATCGATGTGGACAACGATCGGTACATGATTGATGGCAGATACACACAGGTGATGCTGTCTCCAAGAGAACTTTCCTATCAGGACCTGCCCGGGAAATCCTGGATCAACGAGAGGCTCGTCTTCACACACGGGATCGGACTTGCCATGGGGCCTGTAAGCAGTGTCACCACCGAAGGGCTTCCGGAATTTATTATCAAGGATATACCTCCTGAATCACCATCCATAAAAATCAGAAGACCGGAGATATACTACGGGGAAAACACCAACGATTATGTGATCGTAAACACAAAGGTAAAGGAGTTCAGTTACCCGACGCAGGAAGGTAACGTCTATACCTTTTACGAGGGGAAAGGTGGTGTTGAACTCTCCTCTCTATTCAAAAGGCTGGTCTATGCACTAAACTTCGGGGCATTCAAGATACTGCTTTCTACTGACATTACAGGCAAAAGCAGGATCATTTATTACAGAAACATAACCGAAAGGCTACAAAAACTTGCACCCTTCCTGATCTACGACTCTGACCCGTACATGGTTGTCGGCGATGACGGAAGGCTCTACTGGATAGTAGATGCATACAGTTATAGCAAAAGGCTCCCCTACTCACTTCCACTGCAGGGCGGGATCAACTATATCCGCAACCCCGTAAAGGCGGTTATAGATGCCTACGATGGTAAGGTAAGGTTTTATGTGGTGGATGAAACAGACTATGTAATTAACGTCTATAACAGAATATATCCGGGTGTTTTTAAACCCCTTTCCGAAATGCCTGAAGATATAAAAAGACACCTCAGATATCCAAGGAACCTGTTAAAGATTCAGGCAGATATGTACTCCCTGTTCCACATGACCGACCCACGAGTATTCTACAACAAGGAAGACCTGTGGGAAATACCCGTTTATAAGGGTTCTCAACTCGACCCATACTACCTTGTAATGAGGCTGCCGGGTGGTGAAAAGGAGGAGTTTATCCTGCTACTGCCCTTCACACCTGCAAAGAGAGACAACCTCGCAGCGTGGATGGCCGCACGTTCCGACGGGGAAAACTACGGAAAGATAATCGTGTTTACCTTCCCACGTGACCGGCTGGTCTTCGGCCCAAGGCAGATAGATGCACGCATAGACCAGGATGCCTATATCTCCCAGCAACTAACACTATGGGGGCAGAGGGGCTCCGATGTGATACGTGGAAGCCTTCTTATCATTCCCATCGAAAACGCCCTCATATATGTTCAGCCCCTCTATCTTGTAGCAACCGACAGGGTGGGACTGCCGGAACTAAGAAGGGTGATAGTTGCTCACGGTAAAAGGGTGGTGATGGCAGAAGACCTGAAGTCAGCCTTTGAAACACTCTTTGAAAAGGGCATGGCAGAACTCAATAAAGAACCTTCAGGCATGGAAAAGGTGCCTTCAATGAGAGAGGCAGGGCTCAGGGCACTTAAGGCGCTTAAAAAGGCAAGGGAGTCTCTCAGGAATGAAGACTGGTCTTCCTATGGAAAATACATAAACGAGGCGGAAAAACTGCTTGAGGTTTTTTCAAAAGAGTCGGATTAGAAGGACATGAAAGGTATCAATACGGAAGAGTTTTCGGTCCTTTACCCTCCAAGGATAGCCTCTCCTCTCTCTTTCAGTTCACGCGCCTTTTCCTCATCTATTGTGAGTTTGGCAAGTTTTACTGCCGAGGAAAGGGCGGCCCTTAATGCCTCCGGCTCATCTGCCACAGAATCAATTCTGGAAAGGATCTTCTCCGATTTGTCGCCGAATATCTCATTGACGATACCGATCAGTTTTTCTTTGGCCCCTGCTGCTGATGTAACGGTCTTCTGCTCAGAGCCTTCCGACACAATATAGCCTTCATCCATGAGGGTCTGTATATCGGACTCAATATCCTTCATACCGTAGGCCTTTGCCGTTATCTTCTCAAAGGATGAAACGCCATCAATCAGTATGAGCACAGCCCTCAGGTGCATCGAGAGACCATACCTTCTGGTTCTGATCTCCTCCTCTCCCTTTTCGGTCTTTTTCAGAACAGCCTTTGGATCGATCATTACTCTGTGAGTTCCTGTATAATCTTGTATATAAGTTTAACGGTAATTATTACGTATATTGCCCCGAAAAAGAAGATGAGGGATACTATCAGCCTGAGCAGGTTTTCAGGGATTACCGAAAAAAACGGCGTGGTAAGATACCCTATAGTAAAGAATGTAACAAGCAAGACGAGGAAGTTCCACCTCTTACCAACCATCCCTCCAGGAACCATCTGTTTCAAACTTACCACAAGGTAAAAGCAGTAAAACATCAAAAGCACCGAAACGACACTGATCACAAAATTGATGTCAATTTTCATAACCCCTTCCTCCTGATTTTTTGGTTTAGCGTAAGATACAGATAGCCATGTATTATCTTTTGTATTCAACCACCTGCTTCAAGAAAACACTAACACCACATTCAACTCTGTACCCTCTGTGTCCTCTGTGGTTTCAACCTTGCATCAAACATCTACCCTTTCAGCACATCGTCTATCCAACTTATAGCGGCAGAGACATTTGGAAACCCGATGGTGCTCGTAAGGAGTATAACTGTATGGTAGAGTTCCTCCTTTGTGGCACCTGCCTCAAGTGCCCTTCGAGCATGGCTGTGAACCGCACCTTCAGAACGGTTCACGGCCGAAGCGGCAAGTTTTATAAGTTGTGCCGTCTTTTTATCAAGTGGCCCGATCTCTGATGTGACTTTACCAAGATTGGAAACCGCATCCACAAGGGCAGGAAACCGCTCCTTAATTGAAAGATACTTCTCCGGAAGTTTACCTTCTCCCATATCCCACACCTCCTTAAGTTTTTTATATATTACTATAAAACAATTTTTCCGTGCAAAGAAAAAACTGACCCGAAGGTCAGTTTTAAAGAAGGAGGCGCGGGGGAGGTGGGGAGGACTCCCCCGCTTTAAGGATACTAAAGGAGGGTCAGAAGTTCAGCGCATCTGCTATCGCCTGTAACTCCTCGACGGTGAGGAAACTGAGTTTCCCCATCCCGCCTTTGTTTTTGGCAATACCGTTCTGAATCTTGGAAAGGCTTGCACCCCGCTTTGAAGAACTTGTAAGCGGGCCGTGACAGACTGCACAGTTCTGACTGTAAAGCAAAGCACCATCAATGCCGGGCTGTGAGGGCGGCTGCCCCGGGTTACCCGGATTAACTGGATTGGTTGGAGGCTCTATGGGTTGCCGTTTTCCTGTCAGGGGGTTTTTGTGGCAGATGCCACAGCCGATTGAGGTACCCTTCGGGATAAAGATGCCTTTACCACCATCATCCGTTTTCAACTCACGGTCTGCATGTGCAACTGAAAGCACGGTTCCATTAAGGTCATCGCCATGGCATGCCTTACAGGAGTCTGGATTCTTTTTATAAAAATCCTCGTGCTCCTCGTTCCAACCAGGATCACCCACATTGTGCATCCCGTGAGGACCGTCCATGGTGAGTGGGAGTTGGTCTTGATGACAGGCAGAGCATTCAATAATCACACCATCATGTCCCTGAATCATAGTAGAGGCGACATTGTCGTTTTCCTCTGCAGAAGGCCAGATGGCATGAGTGCTTCCGTGGCAACCCTCACAGGCAACCCCGCCGTGACCAAAACTGTTGCGGAACAACTCACCTGAGTTCTCTGCAAACCTCTTGTTATCAGGAGTCCTTGGGGTTGCAGCGGGGTCATTACCATCGTATGCAACTCCCATCCTTATACTGCCGGAGTTTGAAATGGCATCCCCTGTGTGGCAGGACTGGCATTTCGGCTCGTCAAGCCAGGGGGTTCTATTTCTGAACTCTCCTGCAACCGCAAGGAGCCCACCGTGGCAGTCCTGGCAGTTCACACCGGCACTTCCCATTGCACCACGCAGGCACTTTGTGGTGCTTCCCGGATGGCAGTAGTAACATGAAGTGGTTCCGTCTTCCGGGATGATTGCACCCTTACCGTTTGAAGGGATATCCCCGTTCAATGTCTTTCCATGCCTTCCATGAACCGCAAAGGAGAGCATTGGTTTTCCCACCTGTTCGCCCACCGGGCCCTGGCCTGCAAGGTCAAGGGCAGGTGAGTAATGGCAGGATACACAGAGCACCGGCTGGTTATTCATCAAAGAGGTTCCCTTCTTTGCATCATGCAGAATCAGGATGTTTTCTCTGTAAGAGACTTCTGGATCCCCGCTCGTGCTCCAGCCGGATATACCATATCTGTTTCTTGTCTGATCATTAGCGGCAACCCCACCGGTGGAGTGGCAGTCGCTGCAGTGCATCTCATCAGACACAGGAAGTACTATATCTGTTTCAGCAAGCACCCTTCCGTCTGCTTTGTCAACCGCCTGTATCCTCATCATGGGGTAGTGGTTCTTTTTGCCTCCGTCGTCAACGGCTGTTATGGGAATACCCGATGCTGTAAACCACCCCATATCCGGGTCGTATGAATCAAAAGGCTGCGGGGTGTTATCACTGCCGGGCATACTGTTACCGGTGAGCCCTTCATCCTCTGCTGGAGAGGCACCGAACAACTGAAGGACATAATCCCAGAAGTTTGTCTTACCCCTGCTTGTTGTATTGATAGAGCCATCGGAATCGGAGACCGCCCTGTAATAGACCGATACACGTGAGTCGTCCATTATCTCGGGCTCCTTGCCTGTTTTCACCACCTGGGCATGAATCACATTGAAGGGTGGCAGGATGGAGAAGACCGAAAAATCGGCATCGTAGCAGTGCATCCCCAGGTCGTTAAATGCAAGCACCCTGAACTCACCGGTAAGTGGTGTTCCACCGTTAGAAGGTGGCTCTCCGGTTGAAGGGGGTTCTGTAGAGGCACCACAAGTATCTTTTGCACCCTTTACTTCGGCCGTTACCGATCCCCCTTCCACCTCCGCCTTCACCCTGCAGGGAGGGGTTTCTAAACCGTTAATGCTGATCTTCCACTTTCCCTTGAAGTCAGATGTGGTCTTCCCGAGTTCAGCCCCCGTTTCATCATCCGATACATATACGGTGAAAAAGGGCCACCTCAACTCACCCTCAACCTTTAGCGCACCCTTTTTCCACTCCGCCTTTTTGATAACTATAACACCCTTTTCCTCTTTTTTCTTTCCCTTTTCCTTTTCATCATCAGCCCACACACCGGCAGATATTGAGAATATCATCACCGTGAGCATTAAGAGAAAAACACCCTTTTTGAGAAATTTTCTCGCTTCCACCTAAAAACCTCCTTTCATTATTATTCTTTCCACAGTTTTTCTCTCTCGATCGCCCTCAGCGTCTCCACCACAAAGGCAATCCCGTTTATAAACACCGAAACTATCAGTATGGCCATCGTCAGCATGGCCGCCTCTTTGAGCATCTGAATCACCTCCTTTATGTAC
>CAYMML010000048.1:0-13327 GCA_964391515.1 uncultured Thermodesulfovibrio sp.
AGTTCTATATTATCAAATATACGGGGCATATTGAGTGTTATTATAAGAAATTTTTAGTCCAATATCCAAAACCGGTTTACACTTCTGCCCCTATTGATTGACATCAGAAACCTGATGGTTATACGATGTATATACAGGAGGATGGTATGATTAAGAAAAAATGGAAAAGAAGTTCTGGGCTGCTCTTGAGAAAGTCAACAGAAAACACGGAAGCACTCTGAAGAGATTAGCCCAATAACTGAAAAATAATTGCCTTCTTAGTTTGAATGAATAAAACTAATCATAACTCCAGATGACCAGGTCATACAACGATAAAGACCCTTTTAACCTTGCCCGGTTCGTGTCAGCACAAGAGGATACCTTCGAGCGGGCATTTGATGAGGTAAAAAAAGGCAGGAAAACATCGCACTGGATGTGGTTCATCTTCCCTCAACTGAGAGGTCTCGGGTATAGCCCCACATCTCATTATTATGGTATTACAGGAATTGAGGAGGCACGTGCCTATCTCAATCATGAAATACTTGGTCCGAGGTTGATTGCCATCTGCGAAGCACTCTTGTCTGTAGAGGGCCGGTCGGCATCAGAAATATTCGGCTATCCGGATGATATGAAACTCAGATCATCCGCCACATTGTTTGCACAGGTATCTAATGCCGGTTCCGTTTTTCATAGGATACTTGACAGGTTCTTCGACGGGAAACCAGATTTAAAAACCCTACAGTTGCTTGAGAAGAATTGAATCCTCCACTCAAAAGAGTATCTATATTACCTCACCTAATTTTATACCATGCCAACTAAAGACCCTCCATGCACCTTGGTTCGGGGGCATTGAGGCTACCGTAATGTATATATGAATGGGCAGGGCATCCTCCATGACAGCGGGAAAAGATAGAGCAGTCCCTTCTGGGGCAACTGTTGCCTCTGAACTCTCTGAAAAAACGGAGTCTCTCATCAGAGAGTATCTTCTCAATGGGCTCATGAAGAACATTGCCAAGCATGAATTCCTGAAGCCCAAAGAATAGATTGCATGGATAAACCGACCCATCTGGCATAATGCCAATTTTAATACTTCCTGCCGGGCATCTCAACCTCTCAAGAAGGGGATATTCTTCAATGTCAGGTATAAACCCGGAGCAGTAAACCATACCAGAAAAAGGACTGTCATCACCTGAGAACTCTCTATAAAACCCCTCAAAACCCGTAAACCGTCTTACCTCACCACTCTTTAAATCATCCGGGTAGAGGATATAATACCCGCTTACCGGAAGGCTGCCAAGGTAATGAATCATCCTCCAGTCCAGATCAGCCGAATACACCGTCTTAACAAGTGGCATCAGTTTCCTTATAAGCCCCTCTGTCTTTTCCACCTGCTCGTAGGTGTTTATAGATATGCCAAGTCTGAGTTTTCCATTTATATTTCTTAGAGATGTTATCTTTTCCGGCAAAGTCCCGTTCGTGCTTATATTTACATTAAACCCCTCTGAAAGAGATGTTTCAATTATACTTCCAATCCCATCGTGGAGGAATGGCTCCCCACCCATTATGTCAATTGCGGTTACAGAGGTCTCGTTTTTCAGTTTTTCAAGCAGGATGCCAAAATCTTTAAGAGAAATATCAGGCAGATCAGACCGAATACCTGAATTGAAACAGAAATCGCAACGCATGTTACATCTCACGGTTGGATAGAACTGGATATAGCTGAGTTGTCCTGCATACTTTATGGTGGTTTGCCAGTGGATATTCACATATTGATTTTACCAGATTTTTATATCACAAGGTTCATTGTGCTATAATAGAAACTTATTGATCTATAATATTTATTCCGTTTCACTCTCAGGAGGTATAATGGCATACAAAGATATGAGGGAGTTTATGCAACTCCTTGAAAACAAAGGACTTTTGAAGAGGATAAAGGCAGAGGTTGACCCTATCCTTGAGATTGCCGAGATAAACGACAGGGTGGTAAAGGACGGTGGTCCTGCCCTTTTATTCGAAAACCCAAAGGGGGCTGATTTCCCCTGTGTTGTAAACCTGTTTGGAAGTTTTGAGAGGATGAAACTTGCCCTTGAGGTGGATGACCTTGATGACATAGGAAGACAGATACTTGAGTTTTTAGAGCCTGAGATTCCCACAAACATAATAGAAAAACTGAAAACCCTCCCAAAACTAAAACGGTTAAGCGACTTCCTGCCGAAATATGTAAAGACCGGCCCCTGTAAAGAGGTGATTATAAAAGACAACCCCTCGCTTGAGCGTATCCCTGTGCTGAAGACCTGGCCACAGGACGGTGGAAGGTTTATCACACTGCCCATGGTCTTCACAAAAGATCCTGAAACTGGGGAGCGAAACTGCGGCATGTACCGGATGCAGGTTTATGATGGTAAAACCACAGGTATGCACTGGCATATGCACAAAGACGGAGCAAGGCACTATAGAAAGGCCGAGCAGATGGGTAAGAGGCTTGAGGTTGCAGTTGCCATCGGCTCTGACCCGGCGGTTATGTACTCATCCACCGCCCCCCTTCCTGAAGGGATCGACGAGATGCTCTTTGCCGGCTTTCTCAGAAAATCACCTGTGGAACTTGTAAAATGTGAGACCGTTGATATTGAGGTTCCTGCTAATTCAGAGTTTGTACTTGAGGGTTACTGTGAACCGGGAGAACGGAGGGTTGAGGGACCATTTGGTGATCACACCGGCTACTACTCCCTTGCAGATGAGTTTCCTGTATTTCATATAACCTGTATAACCCATAGAAGGGATGCCATCTACCCTGCAACCATTGTTGGAAAGCCCCCTATGGAGGACTGTTACATCGGTAAGGCAACTGAGAGGATATTCCTCCCGCTTATGAAGAAGCAACTACCCGAGATAGTGGATATAAATCTTCCGCTTGAGGGTGTCTTTCACAATATCGCCCTCGTTTCTATTGACAAGAGATACCCGGGGCATCCGAGGAAGGTGATGTATGCCCTCTGGGGCATGGGACAGATGAGTTTTACAAAGATGATCGTTATAGTGGACAAATGGGTGAATGTGCAGGATCCTTCAGAGGTGGTCTGGAGGATAGGTAACAATGTAGATCCAAAGAGGGATGTGGTGATACTTGAGGGACCTCTGGATGTGCTTGAACATGCATCTCCCATCCCAGCCTACGGCGGAAAGATGGGGATAGATGCGACAAAAAAATTGCCCTCTGAGGGGTTTACCAGACCCTGGCCAGATGATATTGAGATGAGCCCTGAGATTAAAGAACTCGTTACCAAGAGGTGGAAGGAGTATGGCTTCTAACAAAAACGGTAAGCCACACTGTCCCGTATGCGGTAAAACGCTTCTCCTTGTGATAAGTTGAAGGCGGGTAAGACTCCGCTGCACGGGCTGCAGCAAGGACTACAGTATTAACGAGGTGATAGAGGAGATACCCGAAGAGATGTGGGAGACCATCTCATTGCGCCCCTGTAACAGGGCCTGAAACTTCTGTCTGTCTGGTCTGTTTGGTCGATCTGGTCTATCTGGTTAGTTTCGTCTGTTTCGTCTATTTGGTCGATCTGGTCTGTTTCGTATGTTAGGCATGTTTTGTCGGTCTATTTCCACCTTTTGTATAACCCATGATCCATGCCCAACTGGTCAAGGATTTTTCCCACAATGAAGTCTATCATCTCTTTAATGGTTTGGGGTCGGGCGTAAAAGCCCATTACCGGAGGGACTATTTTTACACCTATTCTTGAGAGTTTGAGCATGTTTTCAAGGTGAATGGGGCTCAGGGGGGTCTCCCTTGGCGACAGGATAAGCGGCCTTCCCTCTTTTATCGTAACATCTGATACCCTTGTTATCAGACTATCGGCATACCCGGTGGCAATCGCAGAGAGAGTCTTCATGCTGCATGGAACCACAAGCATCCCATCTGTTTTGAATGACCCACTTGACACCGGAGCCCAGAGGTTATCGTCAGGATGGATAACAACCCTCTCTATCAACTCCTCTTTAATGCCACGTCCTTTGAGGATGGTCTTTATGAGCAGATCGGTTCTTTCTTCATTTACACCAAGTTCGTCCCGGATGATAGGCACAGCAGAGTCAGACACGATGAGATGCACCTGGTACCCACCGAGTAGTATCTCAAGCACCCTGATACCAAGGATAACACCGGTGGCTCCCGTTACAGCAAGGACTATCCTTTTTGATCCATCTGTCTTCATTTATTACTCCTGCAACTAAATACCATAAAAGCATTCATCCCAGCCCACAACTCCCCCACGGGGAGCATCAACATCTTCAGAGGCTGCTTGCAACTATCTGATTGATATCTCTGTTTACGAGATGAACGTCCGCCCGGTGAACAATGCCACGGAGATGTTTCTCTATATTTTCTCTTGCCTTCCTGCAGAGCCTCCTCAACACATCAAACCTCCTGCCGTAGTATAACGATGGAAATATATCTTCAGGAGCGGCCTCAGCAAAAGGAGACACCTCATCTCTCTTAAGCCCTGCATCAGTAAGCATCAAAAGGATATCACCCTTAAGGGGGGCATCCTTCCAGACTGCCATCCTAAGAACCCAAGACCATCCGGCGGAGACGTGAAGGTAAAACACCCCTCTGTCAATACCCTCATTCAGCAGCCTTACAGGTTCTCCGTTGGGAAAGACCTTATAGACGTCACCCTTCAGTTTAAAAAGCCCCTGATGGGCATCCATTGCCTCCATTGAGTCGGCAATAACGAGGGTTTCCTTCACATTTGTGGGGATATAAGAGCATCCTGCACTATCAGGAGTTCTATTTTTCTCTTCAGTTCCCAGTGGTCTCCTCCTTCCTTCTCAACTTGGCAAAACTCTCAATATGGTAGGTCTGTGGGAACATGTCAATCAGCCGAATACTCTCAATTTCATACATATCTGACAGCCTGCCCAGATCTCTTGCAAGTGTAGAAGGGTTACATGAGACATAATAAATCCACTGGGGCAGAATCTTTCCTATCTTTTCAAGCAGGGGTCTGGAGATACCGGTTCTTGGAGGGTCAAGTATAACTGCATCAACCCTTCCCCTTAATTTTGCCTTTTCAACCGGACTTTGGATGTATTTGACATTGTCTATACCATTTATTTCCATGTTATAAATTGCATCCCCATACGACAGTTCTGACTGCTCCACCGCAACAACCTCTCCTGTGGCCTCCGAAATGGGGATAGAAAAGTTCCCTCCACCTGCATAGAAGTCAACCACCCTCCCGGGGGCTATGTTTGATATATCATTAGAAATCATACTTACAACCCTTCTGTTGAGTTCCCAGTTTGATTGAAAGAATGCACCCGGGGTAACACAGTAATACTTCCCGTTCAGATCAAGACAGGATCTTACCTCCTCACCACCTTCATGATCGAATAGGACACCGGTGATACCTGAACCGGCAAGCACCTTCTCCACCTCACTCCGAACGTACTTCTCACCATAGACCCTTGCAACCACCAGATCACCCGATTGGATGAGCAACTCCTTAACACCCTCTGGTAGCCCCGTGCTGTTTATTCGCTCAAGGATCAGATTAAGTGACCTGTCTATCAAATAACAGTGCTCCACCTCTACCACATCGTGAGACAGGGGTCGGTAAAACCCGAGTTTACCTGCCCGGGAGACCTTAAACCTAACCCTCTTACGGTAGTGCCATGGAGCGGATTCTATGGTTGCATCAATGGGTGTTTCGATCTTGCCTATCCTCTTAAGGAGGTCCCTTAAGACCGCCTCTTTCATCTGTAACTGTCCGGCATAAGAGACATGCTGGTAATGGCAGCCACCGCATAGACCAAAGGCTGGACACCTTGGTTCCACCCTGTGGGGTGAAGGCTCGTGAACCTCCCGTACAAGGGCAAGGGAGTAGTCCCGCTTTTTCTCGGTGATCTCCGCCTCCACCTTCTCCCCCGGTATTGCACCCTTGAGGAAGACCACCCCATCCGCCCTTGAGAGGACATAACCCCCATATAAAGGGAGAGACGCCTCGAGTATCTGGCTCATTTTTCGAGCAGCCTCTTGATCGTTTCTTTGAGTTCCGTCGTATCTGCAGACTTTACAACATATGCCTCAGATGCCCAGACGGCAAAATCATCCCGGTAGTCGTAGGCGGTAGACATGATAATAGGAAGGCGTGGATTGAGTTCTTTCAACTTTCTCAGAACCTGAATACCATCCATATCGGGCATGAGGATATCAAGTGTTACAAGGTCGGGTTTTTCCTGCTCAAAGAGGCGAAGAGCCTCATCCCCTGAACTTGCCACCACCACCTCATACCCTTCCTCTTCCAGTTCCTCCTTGTAGAGGGTCCTGATAGAGGGATCGTCATCGACAACAAGAATTTTCATAAGATTTCACCCCCTGTCATTTCACTATTTATTGGAAGATAAATCCTGAATGTTGCACCTTCACCAGGTTTTGATTCCACATCTATCCTCCCACCATGTTCCTTCACTATCCTGCTTGTTATGGAGAGGCCAAGCCCGGTTCCCTCTATCTTTGTGGTATAGAAGGGGTCGAATATGTAGGGAAGATCCTTCTCGTCAATGCCTGGCCCTGTATCCTTTACCTCAATTATACCATAGTTATCCCGTTTATAAGTCTTTATGAAAATCTGCCCCCCGTCACTCAGAACCTGTATTGAATTACCAATGATATTTATGAATGCCTCCTTTATCCTGTTGGGATCCACCGGAATCTCAAGAGGGTCTTCATAATCCTTGACCACCTCTATCTGGTTCTTCTTTATCTCCTGTCTGAGAAGAGAGGTTACCTCTTCAAGTATATCCCTCACCAGCACCACTTCCTTCTTTATCCTCATCTGCCGCACGAAACTCAGGATGTCTTTAAGGATCAGTTCAAGCCTACCCACCTCTCTTGTAATTATATGGGCGTAATCCTTGAGATGCCCATCCAGTTTCTTTTCAAGCCTCCTTGAAAACCCTCCAATGGAGACAAGGGGGTTTCTTATCTCATGTGCCACCTTGGCAGCCACCTCACCAAGTGCGGCCATCTTCTCTGCCTGGGCAAGTTTTACTCGTAGTTTCTTGAGTTCGCTTATATCCCTGACTATGTGTACCGTTCCCAAGAAGGCACCCCGGTCGTCAAAGAGGGGTGACGTGGAGGTCAGTGTTGTGGCTCCTGAACGGGGGTCTTCAAACTCCTCGATGTAGGGTAGTTTTGTCTCAACCGTCTTGTGATGTGGACATTTCTCGTAAGGTTTATCCGTTCCATGGAATATCTGGTAGCACTTCTTCCCTATTATTTCCTCTCTGTTTAGCCCCACCTTCAACTCAACCGCCCTGTTTATATTCTTGATAGTATAGTCCTCAGTGGTTATATAAAGCAGGTCTGATATCGATTCAAAGATGTTTTCAAGTTCCGCCTCGGCAATCCTTATCTTTTCAAAAAGTCTTGCACTCTCTATTGCCGCTGCAACCTGATCTGCAAAACCAGAAAGGAACCGCATATCCTCATCTGTTATAGCCTTCTTATTAAAATAGTTATCCACCCAGAGGACACCTATCACCCTGTCTCGTGCTACAAGCGGAACTATTGCATAGGCGTCAGAGCCAAGGTGCTGGATAATTATGGGGTCAGAGAGCGGGTCGTTCCTTGCATCCTTAATATTCAGATACCTCTTTTCCTTTATCGCCCTTGAGAGCCCCGTATCGCTCTCAAGAGATACCTCAAGGCCGGTACTCAGCCTGTCAAGAAAGGAGTCTTTTCTGAGAGGCCCCTCCTCTATCTCACGGAGTATCTCCGGTAGTGATTTTTTCTCAAGAGATAACTGCTCCCATATCTGCCATGCCTCCTCCGGGGTGGATGGCCCAACCCCCATAACACCTTTAAGTATCCTTCTTTCTTCATCTATCAGAAACAGAATTGCCCTGTTAAATCCAAGCCCATCACTCATTGTGACTGCAGTAAGCACCATACGGAGGAGCCTGTCAAGTTCAAGGGTGCCCCTCATGGCAGAACTTATGAAAAACAGTCTCGAAAGTTCCTGGTTTCGCCTGATCAGTTCCTTCTCCACCCGTTTTTTCTCAGATATATCCCTTGATATTCCGCTTACACCTATCACCTCACCCGAGGCATCCTTGATGGGTGAAAGCGTGAGGCTTACCTCGATCATACCGCCGTCTTTTCTCTTTCTCATGGTCTCAATATCACGGATGATCTCACCGGATTTTATCCGCTCAATATACTCCATCTCTGCATCTAAAAGGAAATCCGGGATAAAGGGGAGAAAGACCCCCAGAGCCTCCTGCTCAGTCCAGCCATATATCCTCTCTGCTCCCTTGTTCCAGGATGTTACAATGCCCTTGAGGTCAGTCGTAACGATAGCGTCTGCGGAGTTATCTATCAGACTTTCCAGATACTCCTTGGTCTGAGCCACCTCACGGTAAAGAGAGATTATCTCCTCCTGATAAAGAACCCTGTCTGTAATATCCTGGATCAGCACCACCGCCTCAACCACCTCACCATTGTCACCAAGTATAGGGTAAGAACTGAGTTCGGCATAATTGGCACCCTTTGACTGGGTAATCATATTAATGTCTCCCGTTTCAAAGGTTAGTTTTGCCACACAGTGGGGGCATACACCGTCCTTTTCGTGAAACACCTCAAGTGCATCCTTGCCAACAATATCGGCAATTTCAAGGTTTAAGAAATCCTCCACATACCTGTTGGCAGAAAGGATCCTGTAATCTCTATCAAGGGTGACGATCCCACTCTGAACGCTTTCAAAGAGTATGTCAAGCCTCTTCTTTGCCTCAAGTGCCTCCTGCTCCTTCCTCACCTGCATCTCAAACATCCTCGCCTTTTCAAGGGCAAGGGAGACTATATATCCAAACCCCTCGGTGGTCTTCAGGTCATCGTAACTAAAGGATATAACATTGCCATGTGCACCGAGTTTGTCATAAAGCCCGAGGGTGCCCACAAGTTCTTCCCCTACCCTTATGGGGACACAAACGACCGACCTGGCATTTATGTAAGGCACTCTGGTATCCTCAGGCATCTCGTCAACATTCTCCACCAGAAGAGGCTTACCCGTCTGTGCAACCTTTCCTGCAATGCCCTCCCCCACCCTGAGTTCCATTTCCGTTTCGGCACCTTCAGGTATGCCATAAGATGCCTTTATCTTGAGAAGCCCGTCATCTTTCATCCTGATGATACATCCCCTTGCAGACAGTAGCCGGCTCACCTCCTGAGAGACCTTGTTCAGAAGTTCATCTATATCGAACACTGTGGTCAGGGCGTTTGAGAGTTCATAAAGGAGGGTAACCTTCTCAAGTTGGCTCACTGCGGATTTGTACAGTTCTGCATTCTTTATAATTGTAGAAAGCGTGCCGGCAAGTATTCTAACAACATTTCTTTCCCCTTCCGTGAAATCCCTCTCCTCGTCAATGCCAACGGCAAGGCAGCCATGACATCTGCCCTCCCTGATAACAGGTGCAAGATAAACTGAACCAAGGCCGGTCTTAATCATCGGAACCTCCCCTGGCACTGGTCTTTTAATCCCGACTCCAGAAGGTGAGGATATGAGAGTGCTACAAAGACCGGTGGAGTCCATTGAAAAAGTCTCAACAAACACCCCCTCCGACTCGGTGTTAAGATAAAACTTCCCCGATTCATTGTCATACAGATATATGGCAAGGTATGGAAAGTTTAGCCTTTCAGAGACAAGGGCAGATATCATGCTGAAGGCATCCTTTATTTCAAGTGTGGTACCTGCAATCTGTGTGATCTCAAGAAACAACTCCGCCTCTGAAAGCCTCCGTCTCAAACTCCTTTCAGAATCGCGTAGTTTTTCATACATATCCTCGAACCTGCCAGCCACAATACCAAACTCGTCCCTGCCAAACTCCCCCTCTCTGCCCTCCCCCCTCTCTATTGACTCCGTGTAATTGAGGAGTTTTTCAAAGGGGCGTCTGATTGACCTCGTAATCAACATGACCATAAATGCAAAGGCAAGCACTGTAAAGAAGACCAATAGTGCAGAGTACTCATAAAGTGTCTCCCTGAGTTTCCTCGAACTTGCTATCACCTTCCTGATGTTGTTTACAGATTCCGTCTCCATCTCCTCTATGTTGGTAAGGAGTCGCAGTTCGTAATCATCAAGTTCCCTGAGAAGATACATCACATCCGGATTGTTCAGCGGCTTTTTGTACCGGAAAATCTCCTCAGAAATACCACGCAGTTGCTCGAAATCCCTGCCCAGTTTGGTCATCCTCTCCTCATTGGTTGTAAGTGGTGAGACCTCGCCGAAGTTTTTGATTATCTCATCGTTTAGTTGATCATACCTGTTTCTGTAAACCTGCTTGCCTGTATATGCCCACCCCTTAACATTGGAGGCATAGTTGGCAATGGAGAGTTTGAGTTTTTCATACACATCATGCTCATAGACCACCCTCTCCATAAGTTCCATGCTACCCTTAAGGTTATCAAACACCAGGAATGCCCCACCTCCAAAGAGGAGGGTTATCAGCAAGAAACCCACAAGAAAAAGTGAAAGTTTGGATCTGATGGTCAACCCTGAACTCCCTGTTTCACTTCATTATAGAGTTCTATATATCTTTTCACTGAACTCTTCCAGGAAAAGTCCATCTCCATCCCCCTCCTCATCATCGAATGCCAGCGTTTACGCATGGGAAACACACTTACCGCCCTTTTCAGTGCCTCCAGGAAACATGAAGGATTATAATCTTCAAAGAGAAATCCGGTTCCTGAATTTTCATATACATTATAATCCTCGATGGTATCGGCAAGTCCACCAGTCATTCTTGCAACAGGTACCGCTCCGTACCTTAATGCTATAAGTTGAACCAGCCCGCAGGGTTCATATAGAGATGGAATCATTATTATATCTGAGCCTGCATATATCATGTGGGCAAACTTTTCATCAAATCCGGGATAAACAAAAAGCCCCTCATCGTACCTTGAAGAGAGGTCAAGGAGTTTTTTCTCAAGAGGTCTCTCCCCCGTGCCGAGTATTACCAGCGGGAACCCCTTGCCCACAAGATAGGGTATAACCTCTAATATCAATTCCACACCTTTCTGTGAGGCAAACCTCCCAACATATGATATCACAGGATACCCACTCTTGAGGTACAGCCCGGAACTCTTCATCAACCAGTACCTGCATAACGCCCTACCCCTCAAGTCCGAAGGTGTAAACCTCCTGTATAGATACCTGTCTGTTTCAGGAGACCATACCGAGTAGTCTATCCCGTTTAGTATCCCCTTGAGTTTGTCTTTCTTTGCGCGTAACACACCATCAAGACCAAAACCATAGGCAGGGGTGGTTATTTCCTCGGCATACCTTGGGCTTACAGTGGTCACAAAATCGGAAAAGACAATACCTGCCTTCAGAAAATTCACATTGCCATAAAACTCAACACCCTCAATGCTGAAATACCGCTCCCCAATGCCCATCACACTGAGCGATTCTCTTGCAAATACACCCTGATACCCTATGTTGTGTATGGTAAAAACGGTTCCGATCCCCTTATAAAACTCATCCTTTCTTGCATATTCTCTCAGGTAAACAGGCAGCATGCCGGTCTGCCAGTCGTTAAGATGGATTATATCGGGCTTGAAGGATAGCAGTTTCAGAAACCGCAAGACCCCTTGAGCAAAGAGTGAAAATCTGAGATCATTGTCGGTATAATCATGACCTTTCTCCCCGTATATCCCATTTCTGTCGAAAAAACCGGGAACCGCTACAAGAAAGGTACTTCCATGGCGGTACAGTGAGAGAATAATATCTTTTCCCTTAAGGGGCACAGTAGCCCTGTACCCCGTGTCTTCTATACCGAAAGAGGGAACGATCTTTTCGTAGTAGGGAATGAACAGCCTTACATCCTCTCCTTCACCTTCAATCTCCTTGGCGAGTGTTCCCACAACATCCGCCAACCCTCCGGTTTTACAAAAGGGAATCGCCTCACTGGATACAAGAACGATCTTCATACAACCCGTAAATACTCAGGTGAGAGGATGGTTATTTTGCCAGGTAAAAACAATTGACACCGTTTTTATCATCCCGTTCAGGGGATGTCAGTTCTCCGGTTCCGCTTTTCTCATGTACTCTGCTGCGACCTCTGGCGGCGTAGGATTGATGTAAAAACCCGAACCCCATTCAAACCCTGCTATCTTCGTCAGTTTCGGCATCAACTCGATATGCCAGTGGTAGTACTCATTATCACTTTCGTTAAACGGCGATGTGTGTATCATAAAGTTATACGGTGGAACATCAAGCAGGATATCCATCTGCTTAAGTACTCTCTGGAGGATCTGGGAAAGTTCCCGGAACCCACCGTTTACAGGCTGATACGATGAGAAGTGCCGCTTTGGAAGTATCCAGGTCTCGAAAGGTGCCCTCGGGGCATAAGGAGAAAGGGCGATGAACTCATCGTTTTCAAAAATCACCCGACTTCCATCCTCCCTTTCCTGTAAAATGATATCACAGAATATACAACGCTCCTTCATATCGAAATAGGTCTTCGAGGACTGAACCTCCTCCTTCACTATCTTTGGCACAATAGGAAGCGCAATTAACTGGCTATGTGTATGTTCAAGGGAGGCACCAGCCGCCTCCCCCTCATTCTTGAACACCAGTACATACCTGACCCTCTCGTCTCCTCGCAATGCATTTATCCTATCGAAATAGGTCTTCAGGACCGCCTCCACCCTCTCAGGAGGCATTGTGGCAAGAGAAGACATATGATCGGGTGTCTCAATTATCACCTCGTGAGCACCCACTCCGTTCATCTTGTCAAAAATCCCCTCGCCGGTCTTCTCGAGTTCTCCCTCAGATTGAAGTGCGGGAAACTTGTTAGGCACAACCCTCAGTTCCCATCCGGGGCCATTTGGCTCTGTCCCCTCTTTTCTTATGGCGGTTATCTCAGGAGGGGTGGTGTATTCGTTTCCCTCACAGAATGGGCAAAACCCTGATATCTTCCTCTTCTGAGATGGAGAGGCAAAGTCGGAGGGTCTTTTACCCCTCTCTATCGAAATTATAACCCATCTTCCAATTACCGGATCCTTTCTCAGTTCGGGCATCTTACCTCCTTGGTGAAATTATATAACCCTAATATTTTAGCAGATTTATCCGTGTTTTAAGTAAATTGCACCTTAAATTCTATTTTACAGTGACCTTTGCTGAGTGCCACAACTATTAGTTGCGAGGGCAATGGGAAGTAGCCTTATATATTACTATTTGTAACGTTAATAATGTCAGTAGAGGCAGGCAGAACTCCATTGAAACCGGGTTTAATGCGATTTTATTCAGTCGTAAAAAATGGAACACAGACAAACGCAGAAACA
>CAYMML010000049.1:0-13253 GCA_964391515.1 uncultured Thermodesulfovibrio sp.
ATGTCTGAAGTGGTTCTCGTCACGGGTGCTGCGGGGTTTATAGGGTCGAAGGTATCGGAACTCCTGCTTTCTGAAGGCAGGCAGGTGATAGGTATAGACAACATGAACGACTACTACGACCGGAGGCTCAAAGAGTGGCGGCTTGAACCCCTAAAAGCCAACTCCGCCTTCTCCTTCATTGAGGGAGATATAGGTGATATGGAACTCATCAGGGGTATTTTCAGTGAAAACAGGATTGACCACGTAATAAACCTTGCTGCCCGGGCAGGGGTGAGGGCTTCGGTGGAAGACCCCTGGGTATATCTTGACACCAACCTGAAAGGCACCCTGAACCTGCTTGAGGCATCAAGGATGAACGGTACAGAGACCTTCATACTTGCATCCACATCAAGCCTTTACGGGTTTAACGAGATGCCCTTTTCTGAATCACAGAGGACGGACTCCCCCCTTGCTCCCTACGGTGCCACAAAAAAGGGCGCTGAGGTGCTCTGTTACAGTTACCACTACCTCTACAAACTGAACACCATAATCCCGAGGTATTTCACCGTATACGGCCCTGCAGGAAGGCCGGATATGAGTATATTCAAGTTCATCCTGAAGATAGACAAAGGAACCCCCATCCCCGTTTACGGCGACGGTAAACAGACCCGGGACTTTACCTACATAGACGATATCGCCCGGGGCACGGTGGCGATGCTCGGGTTAAAGGGTTACGAGATCATAAACCTCGGCAACGACAACTCTGTAAAACTCATGTATGTGATCAACCTGATCGAGGATGCCCTCGGCAAGAAGGCGGTCATAGACTGGCAGGGCCGCCACCCGGCAGATGTGGAGGCAACCTGGGCAGATATAGAAAAGGCGAAAGACCTGCTTGGTTGGAGGCCTGAGGTAAAGATTGAAGAAGGCATTGAAAGAACCGTAAAATGGTATAGAGACAACCGGGAGTTTATACTATCGCTCAGGGAGGAAAAATGAAGAAAATCCTTGCACTTATCATTTTATCTGGCCTTGTGTTTGTCTTTTCCGGCTGCGGGAAGAAGGCTGAGGTGAGGCCATCCATGGAGGGGCAGACTGCAAAGGAGGCATTCCGCCTTGCAGAGCAGTTAAAGAGGGCGTATTTAGGACGTGACAAGGGGCTCTTTGAGCCTCTCACCACCCGGGAGGGTTATCTCAAGGTGGTGGGGAGTCTGAGGGATTTTGACTCTGCCACACTTGAGTTCGAGCCAAGGTGGGTGGAGATAGAACAAGACAGGGTGGTTCTATACATTCACTGGCGGGGAACCTGGCTTAAGGGTGGCAGGTCTTACTCCGATGAAGGGCTTTCGGCATTTATCCTGAAGGGAAGCCCTTTGAAACTCGACGACATCCTGAGGGCAAACCCATTTAGCAGACCCGAACTGTAACAACTACTCAGTCTTCCACCATCCAGGCACCATGATACCAGTACGGGTTTATGCCCATACTGAGCACTATCCGCAACTTGAACAGGCACCACCGCCACTGCTACCGCAGGAGGAGCAGCCTGATGAGCCTGCAAAGGGCTTTTCCACCCCGCTCATCCCGAAGACGGAAAACTTCTTCTTCACATCCTCGCTTCCGCAACTGGTGCAGGTCACCTTTTTGTCACCAAAGACAAGGAGTTCAAACTCCTCCCCACAGGCCGAGCATTTGTATTCGTAAATCGGCATTACTCTGTCTCTCCTTTCGCTTTCTTTCCCTTATATTATAAACCAACAGAGGGGGTTCTTTGAATTGCATACCTGAATCACGGGCAGGGAGGGGTTGAGCCCCTTAAGAAAACACCCATATTTTCCGATAAGTTATCATGAATTTATGGTATAATCTCAGTGGAACTGTCAGTTTCTGAAGGAGGGCAGTCTGAGAGAGGTAACCCCCAAGACCGGCCTACTGGTACTCATGAAAAGGAGCCTCCCCCTGGTGGTGTTCTTCTTTACTGCACTTCTGCTTGGGTATCTCTGGTTTTCAGAAAGAACCCGCAAGGTGGAGATGTTAAAAGGTGCACTCACCATCTCCATGGAGACCTCAAAAGCCCGGATCACCGAAGCCATAAGGCTCAGGCTACAGGTCTTAAAGGCTGCCGCACTACATCTGGAAAGGCATGTAAGTGAAGGTACGGATATAGAAGACGTCTTCCCCATAGTCACTGAGCCCATTCATGAGTCACTTTCTGAGTTCAGGGCGATAAACTGGATAGACAAAGAGGGGGTTATAAAAATCATATCCCCGAAGGAGGGAAACGAGGGAGCGCTTGGAAAGAATGTAAAAAACCACCCCTCCTACACAGTGCGTGCCGCCTTCACCGAGGCGGAAGAGACAGGGGAGTATTCTTTTACAGGCGTGATAGACCTCTTTCAGGGAGGCAAGGGGGTTGCGTCGTACTTTCCCGTCAGAAAGGACGGCCGGATCATTGGGTATCTCAACGGCGTGTTCCGGATAATTCCCATTCTGAGAGATGCACTGAGGGGGGTGGAACAGGGCAGTATAAGGATAAGGGGAGAGGGGGGAGATACCATTTTCGGCAGTGAGCCTGACTCAGCATATCTTATAAGTTCAGGTATCAAACTGAAAAACCTACACCTTCGTATTGATGCATGGCCTGATGAGAAGATGATAAAAAGATACCTGAGTGGACAAAATTATCTCACCCTGATTCTCTTTCTGCTCATCGCCCTTGTACTTTCCCTTGCGGTCTATGAACTTCAGAGGCGGTATGTGCGTCTAAAGGAGAAGGAATATGAATTAGAAGAGTCTGAACTCAGGTTCCGAACACTTGTGGAGCACTCCCTTGGTGGGGTCTATCTCATACAGGACGGCATCTTCAGGTATGTAAACCCCAGGTTCTGCGAGATATTCGGCTATTCATCCTATGAGATAATAGACAGGATGGGCCCGCGTGACCTCACCCACCCTGAAGACTGGCCAACCGTTTCGGAAAACCTGAAAAAAAGGTTCACCGGAGAGGTGGAGTCAATGCATTACAGGTTCAGGTGCATCAGGAAGGATGCTCGGGAGATCCATGTGGAGGCCTATGGCACGAGGATAAACTGGCGGGGGAGGCCTGCGGTGATCGGGATGCTAATCGACCTCACCGACAGGGTGGAACTTGAGAGACAACTCCTCCGGGCACAGAAACTCGAGTCTGTGGGGCTGCTTGCCGGCGGCATCGCCCACGATTTCAACAACATCCTTACCGCCATCTCCGGATATGCAGCAATGCTCGAGGCGGAACTGAAAGAGCCCGAACTGAAAAGGCGGGCAGACCAGATACAGAAGGCCACTGAGCGTGCAGCAAACCTCACAAGGGGGCTGCTTGCATTTTCAAGGAGGCAGGTGATAAAACCGGAGCCGTTATACATGAAGGAACTGCTATCTGACTTTGAGCCCATTCTGAGAAGGGTGTTACCGGAAAACATATCGCTTACCATCACCGCCCGTGAAAACGCCCCCATAATGGCAGACCGGGGGCAGTTAGAACAGGTGATCATGAACCTCGTGACAAACGCCCGTGATGCCATGCCAGAGGGAGGCTCACTCTCAATAGAAACTGCAGATACAAACATAACATCCGAATACATCCGGCACCACCCCTGGGTGGACAGAGAAGGTGAGTATGTGGTGCTCTCCGTTACCGACACCGGGATGGGGATGGACAGGGAGACTCAGGAACACATCTTCGAGCCTTTTTTCAGCACGAAGGAGACGGGCAGGGGAACCGGGCTCGGGCTTGCCATGGTCTTCGGGATAGTCAAGCAGCATGAGGGGTTCATCCATGTCTATTCCGAAAAGGGGCAGGGAACCACCTTCAGGATTTATCTGCCGGTTACAGACCAGACACCGGTAAAGAGAAAGATGCAGAGAGAAGACACCCATCTTCAGGCATCAGGCACCATAGTAGTTGCGGAAGACGACGAGACGGTAAGGGATGTTGCCGTCACGGTGCTAAGGGACGCAGGGTTTACCGTGCTTGAGGCAAGGGACGGAACGGAGGCCGAAGCACTCTTAAGAGAAGACCCTGAAAGGCCGGATCTCCTGCTTTTAGATGTGGTGATGCCCGGAAAGGGTGGCAGAGACATCTACGACCTTGCCATCAGCCTGAATTACACGGGGAAGGTTCTCTTCATGAGCGGCTATGCAGAAAACGGGCTTCATGTGAACTTCGTCCTTGCCCAGGGAATGGACTTCATATCCAAGCCTTTTACCCCTTCCGGGCTACTAAAAAAGGTAAAGGAGGTACTTGGTGGCTGAAAACAGAGACAGGTGGATACTTGTTGTGGACGACGACCCCGCCGTGCGTGACCTCCTCCATGTTGCCCTCTCCGATTCGGGCTACTCGGTGGATGTGGCCGAAAACCCCCTTGATGCCATGGATGCCCTGAAGGAGAAGGAGTACCATCTAATCATCTCAGATATCGTGATGCCCGGTATGGACGGGATTACCCTTCTCAGAAAGATCAGGTTAAGAAACCCCGACATCCCTGTTATCATGATCACCGCCTACCCCACTATCGAAAAATCCATACAGGCATTACAGCACGGCGCCTTTGACTTTATTATAAAGCCCTTCAGGATAGAGGAGGTTCTGAACCGGGTTAAGAAGGCTCTTGAGTACCGGGACATGAAGACCCTACAGCGGCTATACGATGAAAGGCTTGAGGAGGCGGTGCTTTTAAAGACTAAAGAACTCAACCGGGCACTTACTCTCCTCAAAGAGGCAAGCCGTGAGATTATAGAGAGGCTGATGATGGCAGCAGAGTACCGTGACGAGGATACTGCCCGGCACATAAAGAGGATAAGCCTCTTTTCGAGACTGATTGCGGAAAAACTCTCACTACCATACGACTTTATTGAGACTCTCACATACACAAGCCCCATGCACGATGTGGGTAAGATCGGGATACCCGATGGAATCCTCCTGAAGCAGGGAAGGCTTACAGAGGAGGAGTTCGAGGTGGTTAAACGGCACCCCCTGATCGGTTACGAGATACTTAAGGGCTCATCCTACGATCTTATCAAGATGGGCGCAAGCATCGCCCTGAACCACCATGAAAGGTGGGACGGAACCGGCTACCCAAGGGGGCTGAAGGAGGAGGAGATACCATTAGAGGGAAGGATAGTGATGCTTGCAGACCAGTACGACGCCCTCCGCTCCCCCCGTCCGTACAAGGCAGCATTCAGCCATGAGGATGCCTGCAGGATAATCACCGAAGGGGACGGCCGGACAAGACCATCACACTTCGACCCACAGGTGCTAAGGGCATTTAAGGAAAACCACAGGCGGTTTGAGGAGATATTTGAGGAGGTAGAGGAAGAAAATCAGTCAGAGGCAAGCAGCCCCTGAGGTCTCTGCATCTGGAGTTCTGCAAGTTCAGACTTAAGATCGGCAACATACCCCTTATACTCTGCAAGCATCTTTGAGGGTATCCTCTTTCCCCTGGGGAGGCTCATCCGGAGGGGGTTTATAAATTTGCCGTTTTTCTTCACCCTGTAATCAAGGTGAGGACCCGTGGCAAGCCCGGTCTTTCCAACATACCCGATCACCTGCCCCTGCGTGACAGCCTTTCCCCTCCTTATCCCACTTTTGATCCTTGAGAGGTGACCATAATAGGTCACATACCCGTTTGGATGTCTTATAATCACGCACTTGCCATAGGCACCCTTCCAGCCTGCGTATATAACCCTGCCGTTACCTGCGGCGGAAACGGGCGTTCCGGTTGGTGCCGCATAGTCCACACCCAGGTGCGGTCGATATATCTTGAGCACAGGGTGTTTTCTCCTGTAACTGAACCTGGAGCTTATGTACCTGAACCGCAGGGGTGCCCTTAGAAGCGCCTTTTTCATCGACCTGCCATCCGGGTCGTAATAACCGGGGCGGCCATCCACCTCGTACCGGTATGCCTCGTAGTGTCTGCCGTTGTTCCAGAACTCGGCAAGGAGTATGTCTCCATACCCCTTGAAGATGCCGTCCTTCCACAACTCCTCGATCACCATCCTGAAGCGGTCTCCCTTCCTGAGTTCTGTAAGAAAATCTATCTCTGCCTCGAAGATCTCGGCAAGGTTGAATGCGGCCTTCAGATGCTCCGGGGACTCACCCACTGCGGTTATCAGGTTGTCCTCTATCTCTCCCTCAAGGAGGGTGTGCCTTCTTTCGTACTCAACTGTCACCCTTTCTGCCGTGAAGTGCTCACCACGGTTTACAACCTTCAGATAGGTGCTGTCATCAATTGAATACTTAAAGAGGGTGATGTTTTCACTGTCATCATCTGGGTCTCTAACCGTCGTGATTATGTAAGACCTGAGGGGCCTTAGTTTTTTAAGGTTATACTCCTTTTTTGCAACCCTTGATATTTCAAAGAGGGAACCCATGGGCAGGCTGTATCTCTTAAATATGTCGTACAAACTCTCCCCGGGCTTTACCAGATCTACTATCTCGGTGATCTCAGGAAGGTCAAGCGTGACAGGATGCCCCGGGAAAGAAGGAGGCGTCAGTTTGCCGGAGGGGGTGCCTACATAAATGGCAATAAAAACCACGATGAGAGCAACCGGTATAAAGAGAAATTTCTTCATCAGTGATATTATACAAAAAAATGGTGTATTGGTATATTGGTTAATTGGTATATTGGTATATTGGTGTAGTGGTATATTGGTTAATTGGTGTATCGGGGGGTTGGTTAATGGTATTTTGCCATTTATCTCTACGGTCTATGTGTCATCTGTGGTTTTAACATCCAGGTCTTCGTAATATTTAGGTTATAATAGAAAATGGGGTCGTTTTCCGAATCAGAAAAACCGTTCAGGATAATACTGGTATTATGGCTCGTCCTTATCGGGCTTCTATCTGTTGTCAGGATATCAACGCCCGGGCCTGAGAATTCGGACAAGGCTGCGCACTTTATCGTTTACTTTATAACGGTATTACTGTATTTCAGGGCATATAAAACCGGTTTCCCTTCCCACTACATCGTTGGGATGGGTGTTGTGTTTTTGTACTCACTAACACTTGAATCCGCACAGTTTTTCCTCCCCTACAGAAGTTTTTCCCTTGCAGACCTGGGTGCAAACCTTACCGGCATCATAGCAGGAACGGTTGTAGACCACCTTGGTAGTGTCTTAGCCACAAATGGTGAAAAGAGATGAGGGTCTATGCCACAGACTGGCCTCAAGATATAAAAGAGGCAAGAAAGATACAATCTCACCTGCTAAAGAAGATAAGACTCATCCCTTACACGAAGCCACCCACTCTCATCGCGGGGGTTGATGCCACCTTTGTCAGAGGAAACACCATAGGGGTTGTTGTTCTCTACGACCTGAAGGAAAGAACCGTAATAGAAACGGCACATGCAGTAACAGAGACAAACTTCCCCTACATCCCCGGGTATCTTTCCTTCAGAGAGGGGCCCGCCATAGTTGAGGCATTCAGAAGACTAAAAAGGTCACCCCAGGTGGTGATATTTGACGGCCAGGGGATCGCCCACCCAAGGGGTGTCGGGCTTGCATCGCACATGGGTATTCTGCTTCGGATGCCGTCCATTGGTTGTGCCAAGTCACGCCTGGTGGGTGAGTACAAAGAACCCTCCCCGGAAAGGGGGGCACGGTCTCCCCTCTATCTTAACGGAGTGGTCTGTGGAGAGGTTGTAAGGACGAGGAAGAATGTAAAGCCGGTCTTCGTCTCTCCAGGACATCTGATAGATATTGAGGGCTCAACAGAGATAGTCCTTCAGACAGCCTTCCGTTACAGGCTCCCTGAACCCATACGGGAGGCACACAACATTGCAAGTGCGATAAGGAAGCGTTTCGTTTGACAACCAGTGGATCTATTTTTTACCTTATACACACCGGGGCATCTGGTTTCGTCTTTAAGAAACCCTCCCGACAACCTCAATGAAAGGAGCAGTGAAAAATGAAGATAGTGCTTGCATACTCTGGAGGACTTGATACCTCCGTTGCCATTGCCTGGCTCAAGGAGCAATACAATGCAGACATAATCGCCTACTGTGCCGACCTCGGACAGGGGGAAGACCTCGACGCCATCCGTGAAAAGGCACTGAGAACAGGCGCCGTCTCTGCATATGTGGAAGACCTGAGAGAGGAGTTCGTAAGGGATTATGTGTTTCCGATGCTCAGGGCTAATGCGATCTACGAGGGCACATACCTCCTTGGCACCTCAATAGCAAGGCCGCTTATAGCAAAGAGGCAGATTGAGATAGCCGAAAAGGAGGGTGCTCAGGCCGTTGCACACGGTGCAACGGGCAAGGGAAACGACCAGGTGAGATTTGAACTCTCATACTATGCCCTCAGGCCAGACATCAAGGTTATCGCCCCGTGGAGGGAGTGGCCCTTTAACTCCCGTGAGAGCCTGATAGATTATGCAAAAGAAAAGGGGATAGACGTCCCTGTTACCAAAGAAAAACCCTACAGCACCGACCAGAACATATTTCACATAAGTTACGAGGGTGGAATACTTGAGGACCCCTGGGCAGAACCACCGGATGACATGTACACACTCATAGTTCCGCCCGAGAAGGCCCCTGACCGCCCTACTTACATAGAAATAGGCTTTGAGGGTGGAAACCCAGTATCGATTGACGGAACCCCACTTACACCTTTTGAGTTATTGTCAAGACTCAACAAAATAGGTGGTGAAAACGGGATCGGGAGGGTGGACATCGTGGAAAACCGGTATGTGGGAATGAAGTCAAGGGGTGTCTATGAGACACCCGGGGGCACCATACTGCAGGTGGCTCACAGGGCAATGGAATCTATCACCCTTGACAGGGAGGCCTTTCACCTGAAGGACTCCCTCCTCGTCAGGTATTCAGAGTGTATATACTACGGCTACTGGTTTTCACCTGAGCGGGAACTGCTTCAGGAGATGATAGACGCCTCACAGAAGAATGTGACCGGCACGGTCAGGCTAAAACTCTACAAAGGAAACTGCATGGTGGTTGGTAGAAAGTCACCCTACTCTCTCTACAGCCCTGAACTTGCAACCTTTGAGGCAGATACCGTTTATGACCAGAGGGATGCCGAGGGGTTTATCAAACTTAACGCCCTCAGGCTCAAGATGCGAAACCTTGCCGAAAAAGGATAGACATGCCCATAGGTGCAGTAATAGTAAATGGAGCGTGACGAAACACTTTCATGGATAGCCCTCTCCATGGTGAAAGGGCTTGGACCAAGACGGATAAAGGGACTGCTTAACGAGGTGCCCTCCCCAAAGGTGCTCTTTTCTCTCAAAGAGAAATCCCTCCGGGAAATCCATGGTATCAGCACCAGCCTTGCTGGAGAGATTGCAAACTTCTCTGAATGGGAAAGGGCTGAAAAGTACCTGAAAGATTGTGAAAAGGAGGGTATCGGGATAGTAACCCTCCACTCCAAGGGGTATCCACAGGCTCTAAAAGAGATACCCGATCCACCTCCCCTTCTGTACACCCTTGGTTCTCTTGAGCAGGAGGATCGGTTTTCACTTTCCATAGTTGGTCCCAGAAACCCTACGGATTACGGGATTCGTGTTGCCAATATGATGGCCACGGCGCTCTCACGCTCTGGCATTACAATAGTAAGCGGGATGGCACGAGGTATAGACACGGCCGCACACATAGGGGCATTACAATCCGGAGGCCGGACGATCGCCGTGCTTGGCTCGGGTATAAACGTGCCCTACCCACCTGAAAACCGGGGGCTTATGAAACAGATAGCCAGGCAGGGTGCGGTTATCTCTGAATTCCCTCCCGGCACCCTCCCGGAAAAAGGTAACTTCCCCAGAAGAAACAGGATAATCAGCGGGTTATCACTTGGGGTGCTCGTGGTTGAAGCGGCAAAGAAGAGCGGTGCCCTGATTACGGCTCAGTACGCAGTTGAACACAACCGGGATGTATTTGCCGTGCCCGGTATGATCACCTCCGGCAGATCAGCAGGAACTAACAAACTGATCCGTTCCGGTGCAATACTGGTGGAAAGACCGGAAGACATACTTGAGGAGATAGCACCTCAACTTAAGGGGTATTTGAAGGAGGAAAAGAGAAAAAACCTGAAACTTACCGAGGAAGAACAGAAAGTGGTTTCCTTTCTAAGCCCTGAACCGGTGCACATTGATGAGATAAAAAGGGCAACAGGCGTTCCCACAGAGCGCCTCCTTGCCCTGCTCACCGGGCTTGAACTCAGGGGTATAATTGAGCAGAGGCCAGGCAAAAGGTTCTGTCTCCCCCTGACCGGTTGATGAAAAAATTTACTTTCAGACCTTATAATTGAACTCCCCCTTTCAGGGGCTATGGATTTTCATGCATCTAAAGAGTTAAACTGTGAAAAGGAAACACCCCAAAAAAGGGGTTCCTTTATGTGATTCTTAAGGGAGGATAGAGTGTATAAAAAGTTCATAGAACTTCTTACAATGATAACGGATGAGATACTTGAAAAGGGAAGCGATATTGATGAGGCTATTGACAACCTGAAGGGTAAAGACATCAATCTCTTCAGTGTAAACGATGAACTTGAACTGCTTGAGAAGTCTAAACTTATAGGTGAGGAAGAGGCCGATATGGTTCGCTCCATACTGGTATATCTCTTTGCAAGGGAGACCGACCTTGAACTTGAAGACATTTATGCCCTTGTCTTTGGCAGGGGCAAACGGCTGGTGTGGCATTAAAACATAATGAGGTGAGTTGATGAAATCACTTGTCATAGTTGAATCGCCTGCAAAGGCAAAGACGATAAACAAGATACTTGGAAAGGACTTTACCGTAAAGGCTTCGGTTGGTCATGTGCGTGATCTTCCGGAGAAGGAACTGGGAGTGGATATAGAAAACAACTTCAGGCCGGTTTACCAGACCATCCCCGGAAAGGAAAAGATAATAAGAGAACTCAGAAAGGCTGCCAGAACTGCCGGAAGGGTGTATCTTGCACCTGACCCGGATAGGGAGGGGGAGGCGATCGCCTGGCATATAGCAGAGGAACTCAAAAGGCCGGTAAAGGGCTCAAAAAAGGAAGACGGAAAAATTGAAATCTACCGAATCACCTTCAATGAGATAACCGACCGTGCCGTCAGGGAGGCGGTAAAGAACCCCGGCGAGATAGACATGAAAAAGGTTGATGCCCAACAGGCAAGACGGGTGCTTGACAGGCTTGTGGGATATAAACTAAGCCCGCTCCTCTGGAGAAAGGTAAGAAGGGGGCTTAGTGCCGGGAGGGTACAGTCTGTAGCGGTAAGGCTTGTCGTGGAGCGAGAAAGGGAGATAGAGGCATTCACACCTGTAGAGTACTGGTCAATCACCGGAATCTTTACAGGCAAAGAGGCGCAGCAGTTACAGGCACAACTGTTCAAACTAAACGGTGAACCCATCATAAACAGGGAGAAAAACAGTTTCCTCATCCAGGACGAAAAGACTGCAAAAAAGATCGTTAAGGAATTATCAAAGAAGGACTATCTTCTTAAAGAGATAGAAAAGAAATCGAGAAAGCGCAACCCCTCACCACCGTTTATCACGAGCACCCTCCAGCAGGAGGCATCAAGGAGACTGAGATTCACGCCCAAAAAGACGATGGTAATTGCACAGCAACTTTACGAGGGTGTAGAGTTAGGTGATGAGGGTTCAGTTGGCCTGATAACCTATATGAGGACAGACTCCACCAGGGTTGCAGATGAGGCAAGAGAGGCGGCACACAAACTCATTGAGGAAACATTCGGCAAGGAGTACCTTCCGGGAACAAGACCGAAAAAATCCAGGAAAAAGGGGAAGGTGCAGGATGCACACGAGGCTATCCGACCTACATACCTCGATCGGTCACCCAAAAGCGTAAAGAAGTATCTCTCAAGAGACCAGTATGCACTTTATAAATTGATCTGGAACAGGTTTATCGCAAGCCAGATGGCACCGGCCGAAATCGAAAGAACCGTTTACAGGATTACTGATACTGATGAAAAGGTAGAGTTCCGGGTAAGTGGTGATGTGATCAGGTTTCCCGGCTATATGAAGATTTACACCGAGGCAACAGAGGATGAAAACGGTGAGCAAAAGGGAGAACTGCCCCCCCTTGAAGAGGGAACAACACTGTCGGTCAATGAACTAATCCCGTCCCAGCACTTTACACAACCACCCCCCAGATACTCTGAGGCCACGCTTGTAAAGGCGCTTGAGGAGAAGGGGATCGGACGTCCAAGCACCTATGCGGCAATACTTTCCACAATACAGGATCGGAAATACGTCAGGAAGGAGGAGGGCAGATTAAGACCGACAGAACTGGGTGTGCTGGTAAACGACCTTCTGGTGGAAAAATTCCCTGAACTCATGGATATAGGGTTTACAGCGCGGATGGAAGACGAACTTGACAGAATCGAACTTGGAAAGATGAAGTGGGAACGGGTTATAAAACACTTCTATGAGCCCTTTGAAAAAGACCTCACCGAGGCGATGAGCACCCCCGGAAAGATAAAACCGGCCGATGAACCCACCGAGATGCTCTGCGATAAGTGTGGTAAACCTATGGTTAAGCGGTGGGGAAGGCACGGACGGTTTCTCGCCTGCACCGGTTTCCCGGAGTGCAAGAACACAAAACCCCTTAAGGAAGACGGCGAAAAACCCGCAGAGGTGGTTGAGACAGACGAGAAATGCCCTGAGTGTGGTTCCACCATGGTGATACGCACCGGAAGGTATGGGAGATTCCTTGCGTGCAGCCGTTATCCAGAGTGTAAGGGGACAAAGCCCATAGGCACCGGTGTGAAATGCCCACTCGACGGCGGGGAGATAGTGGAGAAGCGGAGCCGGAAGGGTAAACTCTTCTTCAGTTGCTCCAACTGGCCGGACTGCAAGTACGCCTCATGGTACAGACCTGTAGGTAAGCAGTGTCCGGAGTGTGGCTCGGAACACCTCCTTGAGAAAAAGGACAAAACCGGAAAGGTGATACACTTCTGCCCAACAAAGGACTGTAAATACAAAGAAGAGATACAGTTGGAACAGCAAGACGGCGTTGGTTAATTATAGAACCCCAGGAAGTATCCGATTACATTCAAAAAGCAAGAAAGACTGATCTTAAATAGGCATAGTTGCACTAAACAAGCTCAAACCGATAGGGAGCCAAAGAGAGGGGTAAACCTCTGGTGAAAAAACTTCTGAGAATGACGTCAGTGCCTTGAAACGACCACTGGTGTTACTATTATCACTGCCAACGAAACTGTTTTAAACTTAGAATAAAATCGCTTTAAATCCGGTTTCGATGGAGTTCTGCCTGCTTTAATT
>CAYMML010000050.1:0-4999 GCA_964391515.1 uncultured Thermodesulfovibrio sp.
CGGGAGGCTCGTGCAACTGCAACCATCATCATGAAGCCCCAGACCCTATCGCTCATAAAATCCGGTGGGGTGAAGAAGGGTGATGTGTTCCAGGTGGCACGGATCGCAGGTATCATGGCTGCAAAGAAAACGCCCGACCTGATCCCCTTATGCCATCCCATAAACATCACCTCCGTTACTGTTGACTTCTCTGTGGATGAGCAGAGGTCTGCCATAGTGATTGATGCCGTAGCAACCACCGTAGGGCAGACGGGGGTGGAGATGGAAGCGCTAACTGCCGCCTCGGTCTCTGCACTCACTATTTACGATATGTGTAAGGCCGTAGACCGGGAGATGGAGATACGGGATGTGATGCTCCTTGAAAAACGAGGTGGAAAAAGCGGGGAGTTTGTCAGAAAAAAATAGTTGGTTCCCATGAACCCCTTTGGTAGCCTCCTTGAAGGCATCTTCATAGACCGCCCGAACCGTTTTATAATCCATTGCTCCATTGATGGGAAAAAGGTTGAGGCATACCTCCCAAACCCCGGAAGGCTAAGGGAGATACTCTTTCCAGCCACAAGGGTCTTACTTACCGAAAGACCCACTGGAAGTCCGGGGAGGGTGCCCTTCATTGCTGTGGCAGCAGTCAAGGACAATACCCCGATCATGCTTCATACCCACATTACAAACCTTGTGGCAAGGCATCTTATCGAAAACGGTGATATACCGGCTTTCAGGGGATATACTGTTTCAAAAACCGAAATCACTCATGGCAGAAGCAGGTTTGATCTTCTCCTTGAGAAGAAGAACGAAAAGATCATCCTTGAGGTAAAGTCCTGCACCCTCTTTCACGGTGGGGTGGCCATGTTCCCAGATGCCATTACCCTCAGGGGAAAGCGGCATCTTGAGGAGTTGAGCCTCCTGGAGGGTGAAAACAGAATAAGAGGTGGCATCCTGTTTATAGCCCACAGTCCTGCCCCCCGGGTCTTTTCGCCCGACTACCACACAGACCTCGCCTTTTCTGAAACCCTCCTAAGGGTGAGAAAGAAGATTATCGTCCAGGCGGTCTCTGTCGGGTGGTCTAAGAACCTGACAATCACCGGTGCTCCAAAGTTTCTTCATATCCCATGGAAGACACTAAATGGCCTTGTAAAGGATGAGGGTCTTTATCTCCTTATTATAAACCTTGAAAAAGACACACCCATAAATGTCCCGCCAGGGGGTTTCAGGACATACAAAAGGGGTTATTATGTTTATGTGGGCTCAGCCAGAAAGAACCTCTCCCGGAGAATTGACCGGCACAGACGGAAACGAAAGAGACTCAGATGGCATATTGACCACCTGCTTAAGCATGGACGCCTTATCGAGGCACTCCCTATTCGTTCCCCCCTCGTTGGTGAATGCGAACTTGCCACTATCGTAAAGGGCATCACAGAGGGTTTTGTGGAAAGGTTTGGTTCCTCAGATTGCGGTTGCAAAAGCCACCTGTTTTATAAGGCAGAAAACCCCCTTCATGACAGAAGGTTTGTCTATGAAGTGCTAAGGTTGAGGACCGAACAATTATCAAGAGTAATTGGGTAATTAGGTAATTAGGTAATTGGTGTATTGGTGTATTGGGTAATTTGGGTTTTGCCGCCGCAAACCTTCACCGATTAACCTATTCACCTCTTCACCGCTTCACCGAAATTATTGATCCCCTATAAGTGCCTCTACGAACTCCTGTGGCACGAAATCCCTAAGGTCATCCACCCCCTCACCCACACCTATAAGCCTTACGGGAATGTTCAACTCTTTTTTGATAGCAAAGACAATACCCCCTTTTGCGGTTCCGTCAAGTTTCGTAAGCGCAATGCCGGTAACCCCGATTGCATCGTTGAACATCTTTGCCTGACGGAGGGCATTCTGCCCTGTAGTGGCATCCACCACGAGGAGTGTCTCGTGGGGTGCTCCCGGCATCGCCTTCTGGATGACCCTTTTTATCTTCTTCAGTTCCTCCATCAGGGGCATCTTTGTGTGAAGCCGCCCTGCGGTATCCACGATAACCACATCAAGCCCTCTTCCCTTTGCCGCCTCAACCGCATCGAAGGCAACCGCAGCCGGGTCTGACCCGCTCTGGTGCCTGACTATCTGCGCCCCTGAGCGCTCCGCCCATATCTCCAGTTGTTCAATCGCTGCCGCCCTGAAGGTATCAGATGCGGCAAGCACCACACCATGCCCCTCGTTTATCAGCCGGCTTGCAAGTTTTCCTATAGTTGTGGTCTTGCCCACACCGTTTACACCCACTGTAAGCACCACAAAGGGGCGTTCCTGATACAGTGCAAAGGGCTGGGGGAGTCCTAAAATGGCAAGCATCTCATCCTTGAGAAACGCCTTGACCTGATCATAGTCCCTGATCTTTCCACTCTTCACCTGTTCTCTCAGATCATCTATTATCTGCATGGTTGCCGGCATCCCCATATCGGAGGTGATGAGTATCTCCTCAAACTCATCTATAGTCTGATCATCAATCTTCCTGCCTTTGAAAACATCCTCAACTCTTCCGATGAGCCCTCTTCTGGTCTTTGTGAGACCCTCTTTCAGCCTGTCAAAAAAACCCATTTATAAACCTCCAGATATGATTGTTATCGGTTAATTGCTCTTATTTATCACTTAAAGTATTTTACCGCTCCTTTCAACTCTGAAAGGGGGATAATATACTCGTTGCCGTTCAACTTCCCATTAACTGGGATGGGGTAACAACTCCCAACCCCCTGGTCAAGATTATCAAGGGGGTATCTAACACCGCAGTATCTACACTCAAGATAGAACCCATCCACCCTGTAGCCCTTCTTGTGGGGATAGCATTTCATGCAGGCATCAAGATAGGACCGGATGGTACCGTCGAGTTTGAGAACAAAAAAACTCACCCCCACACCATCAATTTTCACCGTATAAAAGACCGGCTCACCGGCTTTCATCCTTGCCGTCTTGACCACAACAGAACCACCTCTTACCGGTGGTGAGGGGTATTCCGGTTTAGAAGCACAGGCAGTTAGAGCCACAAAGAGCAAAAGAGCAATTACCTGAACCCTGCCAGACATACCTCAGGGGATCACCTTGTTCAACTGGTATTCCACAATACCGGTTGCACCGGCATCCTTTAGTTTTGGGATCAGATCTCTCACCAGACGCTCCTCAATCACCACATCAAGGTCATACCATCCCTCATCGGTGAGAGTGGAAACCGTTGGAGAGTGCATGGCAGGAAGCAGGGAGAGTATCCGCTTCAGTCTCTCTTGTGGCACATTCATCTTCAGCCCCACCCTCTCTTCAGCCTCAAGTGCACCCTTCAGAAGCAGAACTATATCCTCCATCTTCTTCCGCTTCCAGGTATCCTTCCATGCCTTCTTATTTGAGATAAATCTGGTGGTTGATTCCAGAACCGTCTCCACTATACGGAGGTTGTTTGCCCGGAGGGATGTGCCCGTCTCGGTGAGTTCAACAATGGCATCGGCAAGATGCGGGGGTTTCACCTCAGTGGCACCCCACGAGAAGTCTATCTCTGCCTTGATCCCCTTTGCTCGCAGATACCTTTTTGTAAAGCCCACGAGTTCGGTGGCAATCCTTTTGCCGTTCAAATCCTCCAGTTTCTTTATCTTCGAGTCTTCAGGCACCGCCACCACCCATCTTACAGGCCTGAGCCCTTCCTTTGCATAGTTAAGTTCTGCAACCTCCTTAACATCTGCATTCTGTTCGAGTATCCAGTCGTATCCGGTAAGCCCGCAGTCGAGGACACCGTATTCCACATACCTCGCCATCTCCTGCGCCCTTATCAGCATGGGTTCGATCTCGGGATCGTCTATTGATGGGTAATACGACCGGTGTGACACATTAAGGTGGAACCCGGCCTTCCTGAAGAGTTTAAATGTGGATTCCTGAAGGCTCCCCTTGGGGATACCAAGTTTCAGCGTGCGCTTCTTTCTCATGGTGACATATCTCCTTTAAAGGGCTTTTTTATGTTGAAGTTTATGGCAAACGAAGGCCGTTACAGAGTGGTTATTATATCAAAAGCGGTAAAGATATGATCACACCTTTAGTATCTCTATCCATTCTTCCGATTTCGCCTCTATGAGTTCCTTTGGATCGTCAATAATCCTGCCAACCATATTGACCTCACCTGCCGGCACCGGCCTTTCGTCCACGCTCAAGGGGGTAGGGCCAAAAAAGATTGCAACCGCCCGGCCGGGTGGCCAGTATCCCACATCACCCACATTTACCGAAGTGGTGGCCGTCTCATCAGGCAGGAGTTCAAAGGGCACCTCAAAATAAAACTCATCGCCCCAGACATTGAAGTTTGTCTTTATTGGAAGCAAACCCAGAAGGGCACGGCCTGCAGCCGTATCAAACACCTCTGCCCGAAGGGAAACGGCACCCACATTTATCCTTATCGTTCCAATGACTTTCATTTATCACTCAAGGGCTTCCTCAATCCTCCTGCGGAGTTCATCCATCGCCCTGTCATGTCCACCAAAAAACCGATCCACGATTATACCCCTTCTGTTAATCAGAAATGAGGTGGGAAGTGAAAACACATTGTATTTACGCCATATTCTCATCTCTGAGTCGTGAAGGATTATGAGTTTTACAGGGTATTTCTTCAAAAATGCATCAAGTGTTGAACGATCACTGTCTGTGGATATGGTAACCACCCTGAACCCCTTACCATTATAGTCGCCCTCTATCTTTTCAAGAACGGGAAGTTCCTTTCTGCAAGGGGGGCACCAGGATGCCCAGAAGTTCAGGAGTATCACCTCACCTGCAAAGTCTGTGAGGCTGTACTCTCTGCCATCAACCCCTTTCAAACTGAAATAGGGGGCTGGTTTCCCCACCATTTCCTCAATCGCCCATGGGGTTGGCAGTGCCTGCGTACTGAGCAGGAGAAAGAAGAGAAATAGTACGGCGTGCTTTATAATGACTGCTTTTCTCACCGACCCTTTGAACCCCTCCTGATTTTATCCGTTTTCCCCACAACCCACCAACC
>CAYMML010000050.1:5099-13232 GCA_964391515.1 uncultured Thermodesulfovibrio sp.
ACTTATCTTCTCTTTTGGTGCCGGAGGCGGGATTTGAACCCGCACGGGGTTGCCCCCAGCGGATTTTGAGTCCGCCGCGTCTGCCATTCCACCACTCCGGCATATCTCAACATTACAGATGTGTATTATTACAGTTAGTACCTGTTAACGGAAAATCTCTCCTCCTTCTTAAGCCAAAAATAAAACCGTTGTGAAAAACCGCCCAATTTAAAAGCAACCCGCCTACGCAGTCCTCATCCCTACAGACTGAGCCATCCGGATAAAGTTCTCAAGTGAGCGGTCATAACTCCTTTCGAACTCATCCTTGAAGAAACAACCGGGCAGTTCACCATGCCTTCTGTGGTAGTGAAGGCACTCACAGCACTTGCCCTTTCTTGCACAGGGCTCATAGGAACAGTTACAGTTTTTGAGGTTATCATCCCTTGTACACTCAATCATAAAAGACTCCTTATTCTGTAATCTTGTTTATCATATTATACTAAAAGACCGCCAACCTTTGAAAATTCAACCTACTGCTACGCTGCGAAACACAGACATTAAGAGAAACAATGGATTTACACAGATTATCAGAAATATTGCCAAAAAAACATCCTCAGAGGGATGGTAAATCAACATCTCTAATCCAAATATTACACCCTCTTCAATAGAGAGAAGGCTCAGGGGCTGTATTATCCTCCTGTGGGACGGTTGTTTATGCCCTTAATCGCCGGAGAAATATATCAACAGGTACGTTTTCCTGCCAGATCACCGCAGACTTCAAGCCTGCTTGAAAGTGAAAGACATCGCACCTCGTTCTTATCCTTCCTGCCCTCTCTGCCCTTTAGGTTATTTAATATTTTTTGCAGCATTCAGGCAAAAACAATTGGATCTATCTGAAAATCCTCCCCAAAACCACAAGATAACCAAGAAAAACAGGCGTTTTTGAGTTATAATAAATCTATGGATGTAAAGAACCACAAACTCCTCACACTGGATGAACTCACCGAGAAGGTAACCTCCTATGACCCTTCTGCAGACACCGCCCTTTTGCGTAAGGCATACTTCTTTTCTCATGAGGCTCATTGCAGTCAGAAACGGCAGGAGGGAACCCCGTACATAGACCATCCCCTGTCGGTAGCATCCATACTTGCCGATATGCACCTTGATACAACAAGCATTATCGCAGGTCTGCTTCACGACACAGTTGAGGATACCGAAACCAACATCGATGATATAAAGGGTCTCTTCGGTGATGATGTGGCATTCCTTGTGGAATCACTTACAAAGTTGTCCAAGATGCAGTTCAAGACAAAGAAAGAAGCGCAGGCAGAAAACTTCAGAAAGATGTTTCTCGCCATGGCAGAAGACATCCGGGTTATACTCATAAAATTTGCTGACCGGCTCCACAACATGCGAACCCTTCAACACCTGCCACCGCACAAACAGCAGAGGATAGCCCAGGAAACCCTCGACATCTACGCCCCCCTTGCTAACCGGCTCGGCATAGGGTGGATGAGGATAGAGTTTGAGGATCTGAGTTTCAAATACCTCTACCCCGATGTGTACAGAAACCTCCTTAAAAAGGTTGCCAAACGCAGAGAGGAACAGGAGGTATACATAAATGAGGTCTCAAAAAAGGTACGGAAAAAACTCATAGAGCATAATATCCCGGGGTTTATCTCAGGCCGTGTAAAACACCTCTACGGTATCTACAAAAAGATGCTTGCACAGAAGATACCTTTTGAACAGGTATATGATGTGCTGGGGCTCAGGATAATCACCGACACAAAAAGCCACTGCTACGAGATACTGGGTATAATCCATTCCCTCTGGAAACCCATACCCGGCAGGTTCAAGGACTATATAGCACTTCCGAAATCAAACCTCTACCAGTCGCTGCATACATCGGTCATCGGGCCGAAGGGCGAGCGGGTGGAGTTTCAGATCCGCACTCAGGAGATGCACCGCATTGCAGAGGAGGGGATTGCCGCTCACTGGATGTACAAGGAGGGAGGTAGGGTTTTAGAAAAAGACGCAAAGTACATTAAGTGGCTCAGGGAGTTGATACAGAGCCAGAAAGACCTCCGGGATGCCAAGGAGTTCCTGGAGGTTGTGAAGGGAGAGGTGGTTCCCGATGTGGTCTATGTCTTTACTCCTCGTGGAGAAATCAGGGAACTCCCCGCCGGCTCAACCCCGGTTGATTTTGCATATGGCATTCACACCGAGGTGGGACACCACTGCGTTGGTGCAAAGGTAAACGGGAGGATCGTTCCCCTTCGCTACAACCTCCAGAGCGGTGACACGATTGAGATAATCACATCCCCCTCCCACGGCCCAAGCCGCGACTGGCTTAACTTTGTGGTAACACAGCGGGCACGCACCAGAATCAAGCAGTGGTTAAAGGCGGAGGAAAGGAAACAGAGCCTCGAACTTGGAAGCAGGCTGATAGAGGCTGAACTCCGAAAGAAGGGGCTTAGTCCAAAGATCATGAAGTCGCCTGAAATGGAAGAGGTGGCAAAGGGGTTCAGTATGAAATCGGCAGAAGACCTAATAGTAGCGGTAGGTTACGGGAAGGTCTCAGTCCACCAGGTGGTAAACCGGTTCCTGCCGGAGAAGGAGACCACAGAGGAGGAAGAGGTTCATATCACCAAACCCCAGAAACGCAAAAAGTCTTCAAAGGGTATAAGCATAAAGGGTATTGACAACATCCTCTACCACACCGCAAGGTGTTGCCATCCGGTGCCTGGAGATGCACTTGTGGGGTTTGTAACCCGGGGAAAGGGTGTAACCATTCATAGAGAGGACTGCCCCAACCTGAACCGGCTTGCCGTCGATGATGCCCGTCTTATAGAGGTAACATGGAACCCGCCTGAATCGGAGACCACACCTGCCAAACTCCTGATCGAGACCATAGATAAACCCGGAATGCTTGCAGATCTGAGTGCACTCATATCGTCTATGAATGTGAATATAAGCCAACTTTCGGTAAACACCACCGATGACAAGCGTGCCCACTTCACCATCATTGTGGAGGTGGAAAACAGAGAGCAACTCTCAGCACTCATTCAGAAGATCCTCTCCACTGAGGGTGTATTAAGGGTGAAGAGGTGAAGAGGGTAAGCGGTGAATTGGTGAAGAGGTGAAGGGGTGAAGGGGGAAAGGGATGAAGTGGTGAAGAGGGGATTGAATGGAAGTCGTATTAAATTATGGATCGATGGAGGTCTGCCTGCCTCAACTGACATTATTATCGTTACAAATAGTAAATCAGATTTCGGTGGAGGTTTGTCTGCCCTTAACTGGCATTTTTAATGTTATCTACTGAACACCCCTGTACTCAGATACCTCTCCCCCCTGTCGGGAAGTATAACCACCACATTTTTCCCCTTCCCGAGCCTTCCTGCAACTTCTATGGCAGCATGGAGTGCCGCCCCCGACGATACACCGGCAAACACACCGGTTCTTCGGGCAAGTTCTCTGCTTCTTTTCTCGGCATCCTCATCCGTTACCGGAATCACCTCATCATAAATTTTCGTATTCAACACACCTGGATAAAACCCTGCACCTATTCCGGGTATTCTGTGAGGCCCCGGCTCGCCCCCTGAAAGAACAGGGGAGCCGGCAGGCTCAACCGCCACAATGTAGCAGTCTTTCCTCATCTTGCGAAACACCTCACCTATACCGGTAATCGTGCCGCCCGTTCCCACGCCTGCAACCAGGGCATCTGGCACGCCGCCCATCTGGCGTATTATTTCGGGGGCGGTGCCCTTTCTGTGGGCGTCAGGATTTGCAGGGTTTTCAAACTGAAGAGGCATGAAGTAGTCTTTATTCCTGAGTGCGATCTCCTCCGCCCTTTCAATGGCACCCATCATCCCACGATCACCAGGTGTGAGGATCAACTCCGCCCCGAAGGCACGGAGCATTGCCTTTCTTTCACTGCTCATCTTCTCTGACATGGTGAGTATCACCCTGTAACCCCTTGCAGCTCCTACCAGGGCAAGCCCGATACCTGTATTCCCGCTGGTTGGCTCGATTATCGTCCCGCCGGGCATTAACCTCCCCGACCTCTCCGCCTGAATGATCATATTCAGGGCTATCCTGTCTTTGACGGAACCGCCTGGATTAAACCCCTCCAACTTCCCGTAGATACGGGCTCCGCCCTCAGGCTCAAATGCCCTGAGCCTCACAAGAGGGGTATTCCCTATTGTATCCAGTATATCTTTCCTCATGAGTGCCCTTTTGCAGATCCATCCGGTTAAAGGCTATAATTGTTATAGCAGCCCTGATGGTTATAAATCAATCTTATCTAAATGGAAATCTGATACCATCTATGAAAAAACTTAAAATACAGTCCTCCATTTCAGAGATACCCGAACAGATTGACTTTCGGTCAGATCTCAACCCTGAGCAGTATGAGGTGGTCATGCATCCCGGAGGCCCCATGCTCGTGCTTGCAGGTGCAGGTTCTGGAAAGACGAGAACGGTTACCTACAGGGTGGCAAGGCTGCTTGTTTCAGGGGTGGATCCATCTGCAATACTGCTTCTAACCTTCACAAACAAGGCGGCACACGAGATGATGCAGCGGGTGGAGACACTCTGTGGTCAGAGGATCAGGGGGTTATGGGGAGGCACCTTTCACCATGTGTGTAACATCATCCTCAGAAGGCATGCAACACTTGCAGGATACAGAGACGGGTTTTCTATCCTCGACAGGGAAGACCAGCGGGAACTGCTTGACTCCTGCAAGGCCGAACTGAAGGATAAAGAGGGGCTCATGCCAAAGGGAGCCATACTTGCCGATATAGTTTCCTACCACAAAAACACAGGCACCCCTATTGAGAGGCTCATAGAAGTAAGATACCCCTTTCTCATGGGAATGGAGAACGAGATAACCCGGACAGCAATAAGATACGAGGAGCGTAAGAGAAACCTGAACCTCATGGATTTTGACGACCTTTTGATAAACACCCTGAGGATATTCGAAGAACACCAGGAGGTTCTACTATACTACGCCTCGAGGTTCAGCCATATACTGGTTGACGAGTATCAGGACACCAATCTCCTTCAGGCGACCATTGTGGACAAACTCTCCTCCGTTCACAGAAACCTGATGGTGGTAGGTGACGATGCCCAGTCTATATACTCCTTCAGGGGTGCAAGGGCTGAAAACATCCTCGGTTTTCCCGAGCGTTATCCCGATGTGAAAATCTTCAAACTCACCACCAACTACCGGAGCACCCCGGAGATACTGAGTTTGACAAACGCAAGCATTCTACTCAATGCAAACCAGTTTAAAAAGGAACTGCACGCCGTCAGACCCCCGGGTGAAAAGCCCCTCCTTGTCTGCCTGGACGACCTGTACGAGCAGGCTTCTTTCCTTGCAACCCGGGTAATGGAACTCCATGATGAGGGCATCCCACTTGAGGAGATCGCCATACTTTACCGGTCTCACTACCAGTCTATGGAGGTACAGATTGAGTTTCAGAAACGGGGGATACCCTTTGAGGTAAGATCGGGGCTCAGGTTCTTTGAGCAGGCACATATAAAGGACATAATATCATATCTTCGGATACTCCAGAACCCCTACGATGAACTTGCCTGGAAGAGGGTTCTGAAGATGATCCCCCATGTGGGGAATGTAACGGCTGATCGGATATGGAAAAAGATCGCCTCAACATCCGACCCTGTAGCAGCCGTTTTAAAAACAGGAGGTGATGTCTCAAAAAGGGCGAAGGAGCACTACGGTATTTTTTTAAACGCAATGGCCGGCCTTCTTGAGATACCCTTCAGAGAAAACCCGGGAGATGCCATCGGGTATCTGCTTGAGGCAGGCTACGAGGATTATTTGCGAAAGACATTCCCCAATGCAGAGTCAAGGAGAGACGATATCCTGCAACTGATACGGTATGCCGAGCGTTACCAGCCAGGGGGCACTCTCCCATACAGCCCCCTTGAACTCCTCCTTAGCGATCTTACTCTCGAGGCAATGAGGGTCTCTAACGGTGAGGAGGGTGAGGTTGGTGGCGGCGTGGTTCTCTCATCGGTGCACCAGGCAAAGGGGCTTGAGTGGCGGTATCTATTCCTGATAGGTATGAACGACGGACGGTTTCCTTCACAGAAGGCGATAAGGACGGAGGGGCTTGAGGAGGAGCGACGCCTTTTCTATGTGGCATGTACCCGTGCAATGGACGAACTCTACATCTGCTACACACTCACAGACGATGGATACTCACCCTTTTTAAAACCATCCAGGTTTATAACAGAACTCCCCTCCCACCTCTACGAAGAGGTGGAGATCGAGAGAGGTGTATGAACATATCAGGGGCGATAGACAGGGGGTTCAGTACCCTGAACCGCAACTGGCAACTACTCCTCATTCACCTTGTTGGGCGGATAACAAACTGCATACTCTTTGTTGTCCTCGTAATACTTCCCCTGATTATCATGCTCGTTTCATCAGGCATCAACCCGGAAGATATGCTTCTCATACACCAATCGCCCGGGTTGTTTGTTTCTGAACACAGAGGACTGCTGTTTATTTCTTTTTTCCTCGTTTTTCTCTACATACTGGTTGCATCAACCGTGAGTATCTACATCCTTGGTGGCAAGGCGGGCATACTCTCAAGGAGTTGTGTAACCTCCGAAAACTTCAGCCTTCAGAACTTCTTTTCCGAGGCAAAGAGGATGTTTCTCCCAACGGTCAGGTTCCTGACCGTTACCGGGCTCATAGGAATTGGCCTGATGTTTCTGACAGTTCTATTCAGCCTTGGCCTGTACGCAATCCTGGTGATGCTGGGAGATGTATCAAAGACCCTTCAGGTATTCGTGGCAATCATTGCGGGTATTCCGCTTATTCTTGGACTCCTCTCAGGCATTATCTGGTTTTCCGGTGCCTTTCTTGTGGGGCTTGGAGATGTAGCCATCTCGGGAACCACAAGCCTTACCGCCTTCAGAAATGGAAGTTCCATGATGATGAACTCTGTATCCATCTTTCTCCTCTTCACAGGGCTTTTGGTGGGATACATACTTGTAGCGGTTATCGTATCAACCGGTGGGCTGGCAATCAGGCTGATCCCCCTTGTGGGTCTGATCATCGCCCTGCCATACCAGATAGTTGCAGCCCTCATACAGGGGTATGCAGGAATGTTCCTCCTCTCAACCGGCATCTCTCTCATATATGAATACGCAAAATTGGCACACGAAAAAACACAGAAACAAACCGATTTACTAAAATCAAATCCTGAAGCCTGAATTCTAAACAGCAATAGCGCACAGAAAAACCCCAAAAAGTGCACTTCGCAAGTGCACTTTTTTCGGCAGGAGTGACAGGTTAACGCCTGAATGTCCAGGCATCTGCACCGTATTTTACAGCCACAAGTCTCTCGGCAATAGACCTCTCGTACACTGAGAGTTCTCCCTCCTCCATGGTGACACCGAACCTCTCAGCAAAAGACCGGATGATCTCAGCAATCAATCGCTCTTCCTCAATCCCGGGGGCGATCTCAAGAACTCCCACCATGGCCTTTTCGATCCCCTCTCTTGTGACATCGGTAAATGCCCTTATCATCCCATCGTAATTCAGGGTCAACTGGATTGAGCCCTGCTGTAAAAACCCCTCCTTCCACCGCTTCTGTGCAGAACCCATGACCTTTCTGCCGCACAGGGTGATCTCTCCATAGGAGACCGACTGAAAACAGAGCGAACTCCCTGAAAGGACATGTCCCTTTTCCCGACGGCCTTTCCACTTTACCGGAAGCCCTGCACGGCAAAACCCGTTGAGAAAGGCCTCTCCTAAAAGTTTGTATGTCATGAGTAGGTCTCCGTCAAAGGGGGGGCGGTTTGGAGCCGAAAAACTATATGTGATCTCCCTGCCGTGAAGGATAGCCCTCCCGCCGGTGGGTCTTCTCACCAGGGGGATATCCTCCGCCCTGCAGTACTCCAGGTTTACCTCTTCCGCCTTCTGAAATGCCCCAAGGCTTATGGACTCTCTATCCCAGGAATAAAACCGAAGGGTGGGAGCCTCTCTGCCTTCCATCACCGCTAAAGCCACCGCCTCATCAACCGCCATGTTGTATGCCGCACCAAGGGGCCCCGAATTTATTACCCGCCAGTTCATAATCTCTTTAATATAGCATTAAGAAGATGCCTTTAACACAT
>CAYMML010000051.1:0-13207 GCA_964391515.1 uncultured Thermodesulfovibrio sp.
CCATTAAAACTGTTTTTATGATCGAATAAAATCGCATTAAATCCGGTTTCGATGGGGTTCTGCCTGCCTTAACTGACATTATTAAAGTTACAAATAGTAATTCTAAAACAGTAAAGCCATCAGCCCCGGACGCAGGAGGGAACCCTCATTCCGTGATGACACAGATTCAATCAAAATTTCATCTCATCTTTTTTGCTGCTAAAATTAAGCATCCATCAAAAATACCCCTTTCATAATACAAAACTCGGCTCTCCCTTACAGGCATATATGATTTAAATCATGGTTTTTAATCATTGTTCGAGAATATACTTTTATCAAAGGGGTGCAGTTTTTTCTGCCCTTGGCAGAAGAAGAATAAAAAGGAGGTGTGGTAATGAGCAACAAAGGTGTGAGAAACCTCTTTATCTTTGGAAGCCTCTTCTTCTTCGTTATCTTCGTAGCCCTTACATTTGACACAATGAAGAAGATAGACAAGCGCGCTCCAGAGATAACAGAGGAGATCGACCAGGGCAAAAAACTCTGGCACAAGTACGATTGTATTGGCTGTCACACGATTCTTGGTAACGGGTCGTATTATGCACCAGACCTCACAAAGGTCACCGTTAATAAGCCAAAAGGTTACCTTGAGAAGTTCCTTGTCCATCCCAGGAAGGTTAAGCCCAATGGGGCAATGCCAGAACTGGGGATAACCCCTGATGAAGCGAAAAAGATAGTTGCCTTTCTTGACTGGACTTCTAAGGTGGACACAAACGGCTGGCCTCCAAAACCTGTTCTCGCAACATATAGAATACCTCAGAACCCCGGTGCTTCTGTGTACCAGAAGTATGGTTGTAGTGGGTGCCACATGATTTCGGGAGTTGGAGGCACATCAGGGCCTGCTCTCACACATGTGGCATCAAGGCGGCCTGACCCTGAATGGCACAAAAAACATATACGTGACCCACAGAGTGTGGTTCCAGATTCAGCAATGCCCCCATTTGCACAGATAGGTGATGAAGAACTTAATCAGTTAGTAAATTATCTGATGACTTTAAAATAACAGGAGGTGAAAGACATGAAATACAAAAGCCAGAAAATAGCACAGAATTTCTACACATTTGCTGTGCTACTTTTTCTTGTCCAGGTTCTCGTCGGTATAATAGCGGCACTTCAGTTCATCTGGCCGGATTTCTTTCCGCTCAAATTCAACATAATCCGGGATTTGCATATCAATGCCCTGGTGGTATGGCTTCTTATGGGACTAATGGGTGCTACATACTATGTAGTTCCTGAGGAGTCTCAAAGCGAGTTGTGGAGTATTGGTCTTGCCAAATTCCAGTTCTGGGCTACTGTTGTGGCGGTTACCGCAGTTGTGCTGGGATATATATGGATGGGCTTCAATCCACAGGCAAATAAATTCGTGGCAGGAACATTGTTGCTTAATGAGGGTAGAGAGTATATTGAGGCACCCCGCTGGGCAGACTGGTTGATAGCCCTGTCGGTGATACTCTTTCTCGTAAACAACTTCATGACCATGTATAAGACAAAAAGGTGGACGGGCATCCAGGGCACACTCCTTGGCGGTCTTACATTCCTTGCCCTGATGTATCTGCCAGGTATGTTTTACACAAAGAGCATGGTAAAGGATCAGTTCTGGTGGTGGTGGGTTGTGCATCTCTGGGTTGAGGGTGCCTGGGAGGTTATTGCTGGTGCACTCCTTGCCTTCATGCTCATGAAGGTTACAAATGCCGAACGCCATGTGCTTGAGCGGTGGATGTACCTTGAGGTGGCTCTTGTACTCTTTACTGGCATTCTTGGTACTGGACACCACTACTACTGGATCGGCACCCCAAAATACTGGCTCTGGATTGGAGGTATATTCAGTTCCCTTGAGCCTGTTCCTCTGCTTTTAATGGTGTGGGATGCCTTCAGGACCACAAGGACACACAGAGTTGTATCCAACCGACTTGGTCTCTTCTATGCTACAGCACATGCCATTTTCAACTTTGTCGGTGCCGGTCTATGGGGAGTTATCCACACAATCCCTCAGGCAAACAAATGGACACATGGCACTCAGATAACAACCGCACACGGACACCTCGCCTTTTACGGCGCCTATGTACTGCTCGTTATCTCTATGGTTTATATAACACTGCCGCTCATCAGAGGAAAGACAGAGTTCAATACCTCAAGGGGATACAGGTCTTTCTGGTGGATGACTATATCAATGGTTTTCATCGTGCTGTCACTCACTGCAGCCGGAATGGTTCAAACCTATATGGAAAGGCTTGTAGGGCTTGACTATGTAACTGTAAAGGCTAACTACAATCTCTGGTTCTGGGTGCTCAGGGCAATTTTCGGGCTCGGATTCCTCTATGGTGTATGGCTCTTTGTGCTTGACTTCTTCAAACTCGGTAAAGAACCGGTTGAGGCTGTAGCCACTGCCCCCTCTGAAACAACAGCATAACAACATTATGGGGGGAGGCTCACGCCTCCCCCTAAAACACCATCATTCCCTTCCTATGTGTTATGAAATTACTAATATCTACATTGATAATGCCAACAACCCTGACGAAGCAGGGCAGGCAGAACTCAGGAGAAATCCGGATTTTCGCAATACCTTAAGTACCGTGAAACAACCGCTGGTGTTACTCTTATCACTGCCTTTAAAACTGTTTTTTTATAATCGAATAAATCCAGCCGATGGGCTTTCTGAAGAATATAATTCATCCTGTCTGAATATGCACCTGTAATCTCATATGATTCAAATCATAACATTTACACAAGGCAAGATGTTATAAATAACTATGGAAAGGATCAAAAAACTGCATATTTCAAGAAGGCTGTCGCAGATGTTATTTCTTCTCTTCTTCCTCACCATGCCCATATTCAATATACTCCGTTATGACTCTGACACCAAGGAGTTCTATCTCTTCGGAAAGGTATGGAGCCTTGGTATCAGGGATGCACTTTTAGAAGGCACTCTCCATGGTTCGGGTGAGGTTGCAGTTATCATAATCCTGAAGGCGATTCTTCCATGGCTCATCGTCCTTGCCTTCTTTCCTGTGATGGGGGCAATATTTGGCAGATTTTTCTGCGGGTGGCTCTGCCCCGAAGGTTTTCTCTTTGAGTTTGCCGATTATCTTAATGATAGGATTCTGGGAAGAAGATCATTATTCGGGAAGAAAAACCATAATGAAGGTGACTCAGGAAGAGGAACCAAATCAATATACATCCCCCTGGCCATTTTCTTTTATCTTACAGTTCCACCAATAATAGGGGTGTTACTTAGCGGCTTCTTTATAGCACCTTCTCGTATATGGAACGAGATAACCACTCTTAATCTTTCAACAGGCTTAAAAGCAGGCATGGTGGGAGTAACCATTTATATCGTGATTACCTCAATCCTTGTAAGGCACACATTCTGTAAATATGTCTGCGCTCCAGGACTCATGCAGATGCTCTTTGGATGGTTCAGCCCGAGATCACTAAGGGTAGCCTTTGACAGGGAAAACTTCTCCCGTTGCACAGACTGCCGAAGGTGTGAAAGGGTGTGCTTCATGGATGTTAAGCCCAGGTCTCCAAAGAAGGAGATAAACTGTGTAAACTGTGGAGAGTGTATTACAGCCTGCAGGGAGGAACTTGGGAAAGAAAAGGGGCTTTTTGAGTTTTGTTTTGGTACATGTGGAACGGACCTGAAAGTAAAAGAGGCTGCAGAAGATAAAAAAGATGATGTGAAAGATGTCATTAAAAAAGAGGTCTTTGAAACCTGATCCTTTTTTCTTAATACCTTAAGAAACCGAGAGATTTCTTCAAATATCAAAATTACTTCAAACCCCTCCTTGCTGCCACAGCAGGGTTAGCCTTAGAAAGCAAATCATCTTTAGATAAAGTTGAAAGGCTCTCAGTCTTATGATCAAATCATTGACCTTAAAATTCTTTGGTCTTTATAATATGTGAATTCATGAAACAACTTTTTCTTTTTATATTACTACTTATAGTCTTTTATCCGGTAAACAGCCATGCCAATGTGGAGTATGCAAGGCAGACAGGCAAGGCGTGCAGTTTCTGCCACATTGACCCATCTGGAGGAGGACCACTTACAAAGGAAGGCAAGGCATTCAGGGATGACCTCAGGATAAAAGGTCTCTACAGACCACTTACCACCACTCAACACATTGTAAGGCTCATAATCGGCTATCTTCATACGATGACTGCAATAATATGGTTTGGTGCTATACTTTATGTCCATCTCCTCCTGAAGCCCGCCTATGCAGCAAGGGGACTGCCAAAGGGCGAACTGTTGGTAGGATGGGCATCAATGATTATAATGGCGGTAACAGGCACCCTTCTTACCATCTCAAGGGTACCATCCTTCAGGATGCTCTTTCATACCCGATTTGGAATACTTCTTTCCATAAAGATAGTGCTCTTTCTGATAATGGTGACCTCTGCAGCCATTGTAACATTCGTTATCGGCCCAAAACTGAAAAGGAAGAAGATGGAGGCAATCAGGACACACAAGCAGGATCTTACCATGGAGGAACTTTCACAGTTTGACGGAAAAGAGGACAGACCTGCCTATGTTGCATATAATGGGAAGATATATGATGTAACCGGAAGCCGTCTCTGGAAGGATGGCTCACATATGAAAAAGCACCTGGCAGGCTTTGACCTTACAGAGGCGATGAAACAGGCTCCCCATGGAGAGGATAAGATACTTGGTTTCCCGGAGGTTGGAAGGCTTATAAAGAGTCATGGTGAGTCTAAAAGACCTCTCCATGAAAGGGTTTTCTATTTCTTTGCCTACATGAACCTGGTCTTTGTTTTCCTGATAATCTTTGTTATATCCCTCTGGAGATGGTGGTAACTCAATCAGCCCTCAAAGAATCTTTCAAAGCCAACTCTCTCTAACACCTCTGCCAACCGCTCCTTTTTCCTTTCACTCCCTTCCCTCACCCTTGCATACATAGAATACCGCCTTAACACCAGATCTATGATCTCAAGCACCTCAAAATCATCAACCCATTTTCTGTACTCTCTGCCATACCGTACAGTTGACCCCTCTTTACCACCGATAAATATCTTGAACCCCGTTTTTTTAGCCTTAAGTACCTTATCAGAACAGACCTTCAGGCATTTCCCGCAATAACAACAGGTATCATTTATTTTTACGGTCTCTCCATTTTTCTCAATCGCATTGAAAGGACATGCTGCTATACAAAGATTGCAGTTATCACCGCATGCCTTAGCATCCACTTCAACTTCTGTAATCGCCACCACCCCGATATCGGTATTCTCCGGCCTTGAGCAACCGTTCATACAACCTGCGAAGGATATTGTTACCTTATTCGGCATATCCCTGTCACCAAAGTTATGGCTAACCATCAGCCCGAGTTCCTGAACGGGTCTTACAGCCCTGTCACACCAGTCAGGGCAGGTAAAGATGTTCCTTACCGATGTACCGGCACCACCAGGAAAGAGTCCAGCAATATACAGTTCATGCAGTGCCCTGTCAAGTTCCTTCTGTTTGATTTCAGGTATCTCAAGGTTATGCCTGGGGCTGAGATGAACCTTACTGGAACCGTATCTTTCAGAAACCTCTTTTATCTTTCTTAATTGCGATACACTATAAATGTTTCTGTAAGGCCGGGCACAGGTTCTAAGATTTACGACCTTCTCCCCGACAACTTCTATATCCTTGGCAAGAACACCCTTGATGATCCCAACAGAGGGCATCTCAAGTGAAAAAGTTTCTTCCTGCATTCTCCCTTCATCTGTCATCTCAAGAAAACCTCCTTCCCCTCTCTTTGGAGAACATCCGCAATCCTCTCACCATCAAGTGCAAGTTCAGAATATCTATCAAGTATTTTTCTAATTGTGTTCATCAGAGATTCTTCAGTACCCTCTGTTTTGAAGTATACACCTTCAGCAGGTTTTATACCCCCTCTGCCGCCTATAATGATATCAAATCCTCTTGATCTGACTCTTAATGTCCCCGGCCTGCAAACATTCGTGCAAAAACCACATCTTACGCACCTCTCAGTATCAATTTCCACCCCATCATCTGTAATCCTGATTGCATCCACCTGGCAGCCAAGGGGTTCTTTTATGCAGAGAGAACACTTCTTGCATTTCTTATCGGTTATCTCCACATCCGTCCTGGCTATCACACCAATATCCGAGGTACGTGACCTGACGCATGAAAAATCACACCCTGAAAGCGATATGTCCACCTTGCCCGGCAATTCCCGTATTGCCAGGTCATTATTCAACCGTTCTGCAACTCCACTCATGGGAGAAGAGTTAAAAAGGCACCATCTTGAACATGCCGTTACATGCCTTACCGAGTTCCCGGTGGAACCAGTAGAAAGCCCACACTGAGAAAGCCTTTCTCTGATCTGCGCAATATATCCTTTCTCAATGAATGGTATCTCCACTGTCTGTCGAGGTGTCACATGAACAAATCCGGCACCATACCTTTCTGCTATATCTGCAATAACCCCGATCTGCTCTGAAGTTAACTCAGCAGTATAGGGGCTTAGTGACCTTACCCTCAGGACCACCCTGTCAGGAGACCTCATCCCCACTATTCCTGACAGGTCATTCATCCACCACCTCTCGTTCAGACAAACACTCCCCCTTCACACCAAGGATTATCTCCTTAAATGGTATTTCCTTACCAGACCTTTTTAGTGCCTCTTTCAGTATGGCGGTCATGCCTCCGCAGCAGGGCACCTGCATCCTGAGACAGGTCACACTTTTTATGGGTATGTTCGTGAATATCTCGGTAAACTTATCCACATAGAACATGGCATTGTCGAGTTTGGGGCAGCCGATAAGAACCTTTTTGTCCGTAAGATATCGGTCGTGAAACTCCCTTGTTGCAAAGGCGGTACAATCTGCGGCAACCAGCAGGTCGGCATTATTCAGAAAGGGTATAACCGTCCCCATCAGTTTTATCTGGATCGGCCAGTGTGAAAGGGGCGGAGAAGTCTGGTTGGTTTCCTGTTGAAAGTCACTACCAACTGTCTGACATGTTGGACACTCTGTGTTTTCTTTAATCATAAGGCACCTCCCGTGTTTTTATACTTCATACTATCATGTATTGCTGCTTAAGACTATGATATAGATCATAATTCTCATTTAGAAAAATTATTCCCCTCCGTGATAGAATACCAGGGTTTCATTCAAGGTATGGAAAAAGAGACAGGGAAAAAGATTGATATACATATCCGGCCTGCCGATCAGGTAAGCATATTCTTTTTATCTCTCTTTGCCTCCCTCACCCTGCTATTTCACAATTCTATTGAATCTCCCTTTAAACTCCTGATTATCTACACACTGCTGCTTGCGATACAGATATACCTCGGAAAGATATCTCCCTCAAAAGGGATCGGCCGGTTCATCTATGACATCGTATTCCCTGTAGTAATGATACTTACTGTTTTTGACACCATGACCGAACTCGTCCCCGGCATAAGATCGCACGACATAGACCATCTTCTTATAAGGGCAGACTACTTTATCTTCCGCACCTACCCAACCGTCTGGCTTGAGCGGTTTTTCAGCCCCCTGCTTACAGACATACTCCAGATAGGGTATTCCAGTTACTATTTCCTTCCGGTGTTCCTTGGGATTGTATTGAAACTTCAGGGCAAAAACAAAGAGTTTGACGAGGGGATCACTTTCATCCTCCTCTGTTTTTTCCTCTCCTATGTGGGGTATATACTCTTTCCGGCGCTTGGCCCCCGGTATGCCATGGAACACCTGCAGTCATTCCCGATGAAGGGTAGTGGGGTTTACGAGTGGGTGTCTTCCATTTTAAACAGCATCGAGGGCATAAAGCGCGACGCCTTCCCAAGCGGCCATACGGGTATTTCCCTCATGGTTCTCCACCTCACTTTCAGATATGAAAAGAGGCTCCTCCCTCTCTTCATCCCCCTTGTAGCACTTCTCATAATTGCAACCGTTTACTGCAGATACCACTACGCCGTGGATGTCCTTGGTGGCGTGGGTCTTTATATACTTACACTGATCACAGGAAGGTTTATAATAAAAAGATGGGCAAAAGAAGAAGATCAGACAGACCTTCAACCTCAAGAGATAAAAGAGACCTGAGCAAAAAAGGAACCCCCACAATCTGCGGCAACAAAGACTGCCGGCTCAGAAAGGCAGGCTGCAAGGGGTTTGAGGGATGTCCGGGGTATGTAAGAAAGAAATAGAGGTTTCCCCATTCATATCTTTATGTTAGTATATACCGTCACAGCAATATGTTGAACATCCTTTTCATAGGTGCTGGCGGTTTTTTAGGAGCCGTTTCAAGATACATGGTAAGCCTATGGGTGGGTGCAAGGTTTGGAAAGACCTTCCCTGCAGGTACCTTTGCGGTAAACATCTTGGGCTGTTTCATCATAGGGCTTCTCATGACTGTTTTCTCTGAAAGGCTCCTCATACCGGAACACTGGCGGCTCTTTGCCGCAGTGGGGTTTGTGGGCTCTTTCACCACCTTTTCCACCTTTGAATACGAAACGGGAGCACTGCTCTTTGACGGAGAGTGGTTTCTTGCTATACTAAATGTTGCACTGAGCCTCATAGCAGGCTTCATTGCACTAAAGGCGGGCGAGATGCTTGCAAGGAGTATATAACGATGGTAAAGAAAGGACCGGCCAAGAAATTAAGCATCTTCGTGGACGAGTCAGACCGTTACGGCAAAAAGCCCGTTTACGAGGTGCTGATAGACATATTCTACAAAAAGAAGATTTCCGGGGTAAGCGTCTTCAGAGGGGTTGCAGGGTATGGAAGCGATGGGGTTTATCATACTCAGAAGATGCTCACACTCTCAGGGAAGATGCCCGTAAAGATCGAGGTGGTTGACTCGGAAGAGATGATAAACAAGGTGTTACCGGATGTCTATCAGGTTGTTGAAAAGGGGCTAATAGAGGTAAGCGATACAAATGTGATAAAGTGCTGTTCCTCGGCAGAGGAAGAAGACGAAAGGAAAGGTGAGAAGATGAAACTTGAGGGGAAGGCAAAGATGCTCCGGGTAATTGTCAGGGAAGATCGGAAGTGGGAGGGTGAACCCCTTTATGAGGCTATTGTAAAAAGGTTCATCATGATGGATGTGGCAGGTGCAACCGTTTACAAGGCAATTGCCGGCTATGGGCCCCACAGGCGGTTTAGAAAGATGAAGTTTCTTACCCGCAAGGGAGAGATGCCGGTTCAGATTACCGTTATCGACAGTGAGGACAAGATAAACCAGATCATCCCTGTCCTGGATGAGATGGTTGATGAGGGAATAGTGGTGGTTTCTGATGTAAATGTCATTAAATACACCCACGGCACAATGGAAGATTCATCTGAAATGTTATAGTCACTTGATTTTCAGAATTCTATTTAAGTAGAATTTTACTCACTGGCGATGGAGTCCGCCACAAACCGCCTCCGGCTTTGCCATAGGGCTGATGACTCCTGTAACACTATGTTGCTACAGGAGGTATCTTATGGCAGTAAGTCTCTATCCTTTTCAGCCTGAAAATACCACTTTTGCCACCTCACCACCCGAAAACCCTTCAGGAGGTGACATATGGCGGTAAGCCTTGCGCTTGTTGTCCTCTTAGGTCTTCTCTCTGACTACATTTTCAGGAAGGCACGACTACCCGGCCTCGTGGGAATGCTCATAGTGGGCATCATCTGTGGCCCCTATGTGCTTAACCTGATGGAGCCCGAACTCATGAAGGTCTCGGCAGACCTCCGTATGGTGGCACTCATAGTGATTCTTCTCAGGGCAGGACTTGAACTCAGACGGGATACACTGAACAGGGTGGGAAGACCGGCACTGCTCCTTTCCTGCGTACCTGCCATATTTGAGGGAATCACAATAACGATCCTCGCCCCACGATTTCTTAATATAAGTTATCTTGAGGCGGCCATCCTTGGTGCCATACTCTCTGCCGTATCACCGGCTGTGGTTGTGCCTCTGATGATCAACTTCATTGACAGAAGAATGGGGACCAGGAAGGGGATTCCCACATTGATGCTTGCTGGCTCCTCTATAGACGATGTGTTTGTTATCGTTGTTTTCTCAATACTTTTAGGAATGTACACCGGGGCAAAGGCAAACATAATGCTAAAACTGCTTGAGATACCAGAGTCCATAATCCTGGGTATAATCATCGGTGGTGTTGCCGGATATATTCTCTACCGGATATTTGAACGGTACAACCTGAGAGCAACAAAGATGACCATAAACATCGTGGCCGTCTCAATTCTCCTTATATGGCTTGAAGAGACACTAAAGGGTAAAGTTGCGATATCCGGCCTCCTTGGCGTGATGACGGTCGGTTTTATACTCCTTGAAAAATCCGAGATCAGGGCACACAAGATGTCACAGAAACTTGCGAAGGTCTGGATATTTGCCGAGATACTGCTCTTTGTACTGGTTGGGGCAGAGGTGAATATAAAGGTGGCCTGGGATGCGGGTGTTGCCGGTGCAATACTCATATTTATCGCACTTATCGGCAGGAGTATCGGAACATACATCAGCCTGTTTGGGACAGATCTGAACTTCAGGGAAAAGATATTCTGTGTGATCTCCTATATACCAAAGGCCACGGTACAGGCTGCAATCGGGGCTGTGCCCCTCGAGATGGGTGTAAAAAACGGCGACATTATCCTTGCAGTGGCAGTGCTATCCATACTCCTTACAGCACCACTTGGGGCAATAGGGATAATGATAACAGGGAACAGATGGCTTGAAAGAGAGATCTAAAAATGGGGGTAAGAGCGTATGGAAACAGGTTTTGAAAATCTCAAACATAGCCTGATCAAGTTAATCGATGAAGCATCTACTATTGAAGGGATTTCCGGATGTCCATGCTCTGAACTTTTAGAAAAATTAGAAAACAATCGGTTCAATCTGGTGGTTGTAGGCCAGTTTAAGCGTGGCAAGACAACCTTCATAAACGCACTTCTTGGTGACAATATCCTGCCGACTGCGGTTGTCCCTTTAACATCCATAGTAACTGTCATAGAGTATGGCACCGAAACTGAGGTGACCGTCATCTTCAACGATGGCAACAGAAAGCAGGTTCCTGTCCAGGATCTCCCTTATTATGTAACAGAAAAAGGGAATCCACACAACGAAAAGGATGTATTTGAAGTCATCATTAAATACCCCTCAGAATATCTCAAGGGGGGAGTGAGGTTGATTGATACCCCCGGGGTTGGATCAGTTTATAAACACAATACCGATGTGGCATATGAGTATCTCCCCCGCTCTGATGCCACGGTGTTTCTTATCTCTGTAGATCAGCCCCTCAGTGAGGCAGAGATTAAGTTTCTAAAAGACGTAAAAGGATACTCAGAAAAGATATTTTTTCTGCAAAACAAGGCCGATTACCTCTCTGCGGATGAATTAAAAGAGTCTCTGGATTTTGTAAGAAAAACTCTGCTGGATGAAGTTGGTTTTGACTCTCCAGAACTATACTATATCTCTGCAAAGAACGCACTGGAGGGGAAACTGAAAAACAATCCTTCACTTCTTCAATCGAGCAACTTGCCAGATTTTGAGAAACGGCTCAAAAGATTTCTACTTGATGAAAAAGGGATGATACTGATCCGTTCTGTAACCGGCAACCTCCTGAGGATTATTTCAGAGGGTATTCTAAATCTTGAAATCCGACTGAAGGCAATTAATGAACCCATTGAGGAGATGGAAAAAAAACTGGCCGCCTTTCGTGAAAAGAAAGCAGAAATTGAATCGGAAAAGAGGGACTTCGATATTCTTTTAGAAGGAGAAACCAACCGCATAATAAGTGATATCCTTGACCCTGACCTTGAAGCGGCAAAGGCTGAACTGAAGGAAACACTATTACCTGAATATGATTATTTTTATGAGAAGAACAAATCCCTTTCCCCAAAGAAACTCAGAAAGTCACTTGAGACATTTATCAAAGAAAAGGTTCAGGAGTACTATACAATATTCAGGAAAAATGAAGACACACGTATATCCTTAGCCTTTGAAAAACTGACGACACGATTTCACACAAAGGTAAATGCGACCGTTGATAATCTGTTCAGATATTCTTCTGACCTATTCGACCTCAAATTCGAGACCACAAACGGCACCTCCTCATGGAGCATGGAATCATCTTTCTATTTTAAATTCAAGGATGAACCACTTATGATAGAAATGCTTGGAGATGCCCTCACCTCACTAATGCCACGCTTCGTCAGCAACCGCATCATCCGTAAAAACATGAGAGAATATATGCTTGAGATGATAGAGAGGCAATCAGGAAGGATAAGGTGGGACTTTGTAGACCGTTTAAGAAAAAGCAGACTTGAGTTCCGCTGGGAAATGTATGATCGGATCGATAAAACCATCAGAGGGATTGAAGGTGCAGTAAGAAAGGGCATTGAAATCAGAAAGCGTAGCAAGGAAGAGGCTGCACAGGCAGAAGAACTGGTTTCTAAAGAACTTTCAAGGCTCAAAGAATTGAAAGACGAAGTAACCTCAATAAGAGGTGCTGCTGAAAAGCCTGTAGAGATAAAATAACCGTTTAGTTGTCAAAAAAGAGATTGATATGTAATGAAAACATAATGGACATAAATGGAAGCATTACTCGAAACCCTTTCCCCTCCACCTCTAATGTAGTTAGTTATGCAATATTCAGTTTAACCCAGATTACGAAAGGACATTTTTGAAACCTTTGATATCAGCCACCCTGAGGTTTTCACTTCGTTACAAACATGATAACAAGATTCTTCACCTGCCAGAGGCAGGTACAGAATGACGAACGGGAATCGGAATTCGGAAATCGGAAGTCGGTAATGATAATAGATATAATCCTCCTTTTGACATCCGACCTTTGTATACTGTTTTTCCGACTTCTGGCCTCCGTTCTCCGACCTCTTTTTCGTTACACTGAACCCTTCGCATCCTGTTCAGGACAACCTTAGCAAAAGGTCTCCTTGAAAGAGATTCTTCGGTAACACTCAGAATAACTACCCTCAAGCAATTCCACATAAACCCTTTCGTAATTTGAGTTTAATCTTCTGGCAACTAACAAAACCGCAATGATGACATAATCCCACCTGCTGTAGAATAATTGCCTGGGGGAGCGGTTTTAATCATTCCGCACTAAATCATGATTCTCTGCATTAGATGTTCCAAGCAACATTGCCATCCATCTTGTGTCTTCCCTGCTCTGAAGCGCCAATTTCA
>CAYMML010000052.1:0-13102 GCA_964391515.1 uncultured Thermodesulfovibrio sp.
GTCAGGGTTGTTGGCATTACTAATTTAGATATCAGTAATACAATAATGATCGGAGGTTACATCTATGGATCCTATCAGGATAGCCGTTTTTGGTCTTGGTAACTGTGCAAGTTCACTTATTCAGGGGATCTATTACTACCGAGAAAGGCAGCCTGAGGAGGCCATAGGGCTTATGCACTGGGATATTGGGGGGTACAGCCCCGGTGATATAGAGATTGTTGCCGCCTTTGATATAGACAAGAGAAAGGTGGGGAGGGATGTTTCAGAGGCGATATTTGCCCCTCCAAACTGTACAACCATTTTTAAAGGGGATATTCCCTCTACAGGTGTGACCGTTCAGATGGGTCAGGTGATGGACGGGGTCGCCCCTCATATGAAGGAGTACCCGGAGGAGTCCAGGTTCGTGGTGGCAGATCAGCCGGAGGCTGACGTGGTGAGCATCCTGAAGGAAAGTGGTGCAGAGATCGCCCTCAACTATCTGCCGGTGGGCTCTGAGGATGCAACCCGTTATTATGCAAGGTGCTGTATTGAGGCCGGGGTTGCATTCATCAACTGTATGCCCGTTTTTATCGCTTCTGACCCGGTCTGGGCAGATAAGTTCAAGAAAAGGGGGCTCCCCGTTATTGGTGACGATATAAAGGCACAGATCGGTGCCACAATAACCCACCGTACGCTTGCAAAACTCTTTACAGACAGAGGGGTGAAACTTGACAGAACCTACCAGATGAACACCGGTGGAAACACGGATTTCCTGAATATGCTTGCCAGGGACAGGCTGAAGTCAAAGAAGATATCAAAGACCGATGCTGTGCAGTCCGTCCTGCCCGCTCCCCTTGATGCTAAAAACATCCACATAGGGCCTTCAGACTATATCCCATGGCTCAGAGACAACAAGGTCTGTTTCCTCCGGATGGAAGGGAGGATTTTCGGGGATGTGCCTATGAACATCGAACTGCGGCTCTCTGTGGAGGACTCTCCCAACTCGGCAGGTTGTGCCATTGATGCAATAAGGTGTGCCAAGATTGCCCTTACAAGGGGGGTTTCAGGCCCAATAACGTCTATTTCCGCCTATACTATGAAACACCCTCCCCAGCAGTACCCCGACCCTGTGGCAAAGGAGATGGTTGAGGAGTTTATAAAAGGTAAGAGGGAACGTTGAAAGAAACCTCACCTCTTGGATATACTATACCTTATAGAAATAATGAAACTCAGAAAGGAGCACGCTGCATATGAAGGTTATTCTTAAAGAGGATGTGGAAAATCTTGGCAATATGGGTGATGTTGTTAATGTCAAGCCTGGTTACTACAGGAATTACCTGTACCCCAGAAATCTTGCCATAGAGGCGAATGAACGGAATGTAAAGGAGTATGAGCATTACAAGAGAACCATACAGGAGAAGGCAAGGAAGATCAGGGATGCTGCCCAGATTCTTGCCGACAAGATCTCCCAGACACCGCTTGTGATAAAGGCAAAGGCTGGCGAGGAGGAAAAACTCTTTGGTTCTGTAACCAATATGGATATAGAGAAGGCGCTCAAGGAGGCGGGTTTTGATATTGAGAGGAAAAAGATACTCCTTGAAGAGCCTATAAAGAGGCTTGGTGAGTACACCGTGAAGGTAAGGGTTCACCCCGAGGTGGTTGCAGAACTTAACCTCAGGGTTGAGCAGGAGGCATAGGCCGGATAACGGTCTGTTTTTAATATACTTCTGGGGGCTTCAGCCCTTTTCCCTATGAGGGTGACGGGCCGATTGTCTCCTTTACAGAATGAGGCGGTCCTTGTAAGATGGCAACCCTTGATAGCACCCTCGACAAACTACCACCCCAGAACCTTGAGGCCGAGCAGTCTGTGCTCGGTGCGATTTTGCTTGACAACACAGCACTCCACAAGGCACTTGAGATAATCGAGGAGGGTGATTTTTACCGAAGTGCCCACCGGAAGATCTTCGGTGCCATGATCGACCTCTTCAACCGGAATGAGGCAATTGACATTATAACCCTCTCAGACATCCTCAAACAGAAGAACCAACTTGAGGAGGTGGGAGGTGTCTCCTACCTGAGCACTCTCGTAAACACGGTTCCCACCTCTGCCAATATCCGACACCACTGCCGGATAATCAGGGAGAAGTCATTACTCAGGAACCTCATTAATTCCGTTACAGAGATAGCCGGCATGGTGTATGAAGAGGGCATGCCAGCCGATGACCTGGTGGATGTTGCTGAAAAGAAGATATTTGAGATATCGGACAAGAGGATCAGGGCATCCTTTTCCCAGATGAAGGATGTGATAAAAGAGAGTTTCGAGATGATCGAACAACTCTATTCCAGGAAGGAGGCGATTACCGGTATCCCCACTGGTTTCCGTGACCTTGACGAACTCACCACAGGTTTTCAGAGGGGTGACCTTATAATCATAGGTGGGAGACCTTCTATGGGCAAGACCACCTTTGCCCTCAATATAGCCCAGCATGTGGCGGTGGAACTAAAGGAACCGGTGGCGATCTTCAGCCTTGAGATGTCCACTCGTCAACTTGCCCTGAGGATGCTTTGCGCTGAGGCGATGATAGACTCCAACAAGGTTCGCAAGGGGTTTATAAGCAAGGAGGATATACATAAACTGACATCTGCGGCTGGCAGGCTTGCAGAGGCGCCTATATTTATAGACGAGAGTACAGATATCTCGGTTCTCGAGATGCGTGCCAAGGCACGCAGGCTCAAGATGGAACATGGACTGGGGCTCCTGATTGTTGACTATCTTCAACTAATGAAGGGCAGAGGGATGTTTGAGAGGCGGGAGCAGGAGATATCAGATATCTCCCGATCACTCAAGGCGCTTGCAAAGGAACTGGATATACCGGTGATTGCCCTTAGCCAGTTGAACCGGGGTGTGGAGCAGAGGCACGACAAGAGACCCACCCTTGCAGACCTGAGGGAGTCTGGTGCCATTGAGCAGGATGCCGACCTGATCATCTTTCTCTACCGTGAGGAGTTCTATAACCAGAAGTCCCTCGAGGCAAAGGGCGTGGCTGAGGTTATAGTTGCAAAACAGAGAAACGGGCCTACCGATACCGTGAAACTAACGTTTCTTGCCGATTCCACCAGGTTTGTTGACAGTACCACCTACTCCCTGGATGTGGAAGAGGAGGTGTTTTAATGCTCAGGGAACCGGCGGTGGCAGGGCAGTTTTACAGGGGAAGTCCCGAACTCCTACGGGAAGAGGTGCGGGGCTATATGGTTGATGCCCGGAAGGAGGAGGTGCTGGGTTGTGTTTCTCCCCATGCCGGGCTTATGTATTCCGGGCATGTTGCAGGAGCGGTCTATTCGTCTGTTAGGATACCCGAAACAGTGGTACTTATAGGCCCAAACCACACCGGTCTTGGGAGCAGGATTTCCATGTTCCCAGACGGTGAGTGGGTGATTCCCACCGGCAGGTTTTATATAGACAGAGAACTTGGGGATCTCCTTTTTACCAGGGCATCTGATATACTTGCCCGTGACAGCCGTGCCCACATGTTTGAGCACTCTCTGGAGGTTCAACTCCCGTTCCTTTCAGTTTCGAGAGAGACCCCCCGTATATTACCTATCGTGATGATGCAGGCCACAACTGAGGAGTGCAGGATGCTTGGGGAGGCGATCTCTTCTGCCGCCCGTAAACTGAATAGAAGCATACTCGTTGTGGCAAGTTCGGACATGAGTCATTACCTGCCCGATACCGAGGCAAGACGCCTCGATAACCTTGCCATAGAGCGAATTCTCGCACTTGATCCGGAGGGGCTTTACAATACCGTGATCTCTAAAAGGATCTCCATGTGTGGGTATCTGCCGGTTACCACGATGCTTTACTATGCCCTTTCTTGCCAGGCAAAAGAGGCGAGGTTGATCAAATATGCCACATCTGGTGAGATAAGTGGAGATTACGATCATGTTGTCGGTTATGCAGGGATTATTGTAAAATAAAACTCAGAAACACTTACTTGCATGGAGGGAGAATTGAAACCGGTAAAGGAGATGCGCAGACACAAACGGTATGAGGTGCAGGGGGTAAACGGGTCGCTTACTTTCTCAGTAGATGCAAAGATTATCAATATGAGCCTTGAGGGTATGGCGATTGAGACCACAAGGAGGCTCAATATCAACTCTGATTATTCTGTGAGACTGAGGCATGAAGACCAGCACCTTGAACTCAAGGGTAAGGTGGTCTGGTCAACCCTCTCAAGAACCGAAAAGACACCCGATGGTGATATAGTTCCCATCTATAAGGCAGGAATAAGGTTTGTTGATATCCTCGATGAAAAGTCAAGGGCTATCATATCCTTTATTGAAAACAACAGGATTGTGACCCTGGAAAAGAGGATACTTGGAAGGTTCAGGATGGGGGCAAAGAGTGCACTCCTTGAGTATCCTCAGGATTATGTGGTCAGGAAGATGAGCCTTTCGGGGATGCTTATTGAGACGGAGATGCCCCTTGAAAAGGAAGACAGGGTGGATATGTCTCTCAAGATACCCGACTCTGGAGAGATTACCATAAAGGGACGGGTGGCAAGTGTAAATAAGAAGGACGAAAGTGAAGATTTCTATCTCCTGGGGATCGAGTTTATAGACCTCGGGCAGGATGAGAAAAATACGCTTTCAGAGTATCTGAAAAAAGTTGGTGATGTGGAAAAGTAAGCCCCGGTGAGTTTCGCCCTCCCCGGTTTACTGAAACTTGACATTTTCCCACCTGAAATTGTTAAATAATTAGTCAGTTTAAGATTTCTGTTAAGATTCAGGAGGAAGATAAAAATGTATGCAGTTATGGAGACAGGTGGCAAGCAGTATCGTGTTATGCCGGGTGCGGTTGTCAGGGTGGAAAAACTGGATGCCCCTGAGGGTGAATCGGTAGATATAGACCGTGTACTCCTCGTATCAGACGAGGGGAAAACGGTGGTGGGCACACCTTTTGTTGAAGGTGCCACGGTTAAGGCGACGGTGCTTGAGACCTCAAAGGCGAGGAAGGTTTTAGTTTTCAAGAAGAAACCCCGTAAAGGGTTTAAGAGGCTCAGGGGGCATAGACAGTATTATACGAAACTGAAGATTGACGACATAGTTTACGGAGGTTAGATATGGCTCATAAAAAGGGAGTGGGAAGTTCGAGAAACGGTAGAGACAGTAACGCCAAGAGGCTTGGCGTTAAGCGGTATGCAGGTCAGTTTGTAAAGGCAGGTAACATACTTGTCAGGCAGAGGGGCACAAAGTTCCATCCCGGCTTTAATGTGAAAAGGGGTGGAGACGATACCCTCTACTCTCTGATAGACGGTGTTGTGAAGTTTGAGAGAAAAGACAGAAGGCGGCTTAAGGTGAGCGTCTATCCTGTTACCGCTTAGAATTCAACTATATTGCAAAATGAATCTTTTGAAAGCCCCCGTTTCGGGGGCTTTTGTTTTTCCTTGCAGTGGAAGAAAAGGCTTCCGAGTATTTATAGAGTTTTCTCCGGCTGGTGTTACGAGATTTATCAGACTTTGATGGCCTCCACCGTGGGTATCCCTTTCTGGTAAAATACAATTCATGAATGCTAAGCCCATCCATGACCGGAAGACCCTGAAAGAACTGAAGAAAAACCGGGAGAGACTGCGAAGGATAGAGTCTTTTCCTTATAGTGAAAGGGTCGATACCGTGATGGTCTCTCCGGTTTTTGGAGCCGGTGAAGATACCCCTCTGAAATCAATAATTGCAGAGATGACAAGGCGGGCGGTCTCGTCTGTGATAGTTTATGATACTGCGGAAAAGCCTGTCGGGATAATCACTGAGCGCGATATCATGAAGAAACTCGCCTCATCAAACGCATTTGACCCATCAACAATAAAGGCTAAAGACCTTATGACAAGGGGGCTCATTACGCTTAATCCTGAGGATTCAATTTACAGGGCTCTATCCCTGATCTCCCATTATGGGATCAAACATCTTCCGGTGGTTGAAGAAAACAGGGTGGTAGGCATCGTTACGTTCAGGCAACTGTTGAAACTGCGGCATCCAGAACCCATGGAACTGATCACCTCGATCCAGGAGGCAAAGGACTTTAAAGAGTTGGGTGAGGTGAAAAAGAGGCAGACGGAGGTTGCAGCATCAAAACTCTCACTCGGAATAAGCGCCTATGAGATCGTGACGATGATATCCCTCATAAACCAGGACATCCACAGAAAGGTGCTTCAGATGGTTCTTGACCGCCTGGGGCATCCTCCGGTGAAGTTCTGTCTCTTCCTTACGGGGAGTCATGGAAGGAGGGAAAACCTGCTTACCCCTGATCAGGATCATGGGATGATACTTGAGGATGCCGAGGATATTTACACCTATAGTGAGTATTTTATTGACCTCAGTAGAGGGTTTTCGGAAGGGCTGATAGAGGCGGGGTTTCCTTTCTGCCCGGGTTACATAATGAGTATGAACCCCATATTCAGGAAGTGCCTATCCGAGTGGTTTCACCAGATCGAGTACTGGATTGAAAGGCAGATAAGCACCCTTGGAAGATACGCCACGGTTATATTCGACTCATATCCGGTTTATGGCGAGAGGGAACTCTTCAGGGATTTTCAGGATTACGCATTTTCCCAACTAAAGAGACACTACGAACTATTGAGGATAATGCACGAGGAGGAGGGAAGCCACAGGGTGCCTGTGGGATTTATGGGGAAGTTTATCACAGAGAAGGATGGTAAGTATAAGGGGAAACTGGATATAAAACGAAGCGGCCTTATCTTTGTAGTTGAAGGGATAAGGATACTTGCCCTCATGAAGGGGATAAGGGAGACCTCAACACTGGGAAGGATCAGGGGGCTTGTGGAAGGTGGCTTTATTCATAAAGACGATGGGGAGTATTTCGAGTCTGCCTACCAGTTGCTTCTATACCATGCCCTGAGGGCGGAGATCAACGATCTTCTTTCCGGGGGTGAGGGTAGGGCATATATAGATCCCGACGATCTATCCTCACATGAACGGGAGATGCTCAGGCATGCCTTCAAGGCCGTTTCCTCACTTCAGGATCTGGTTGCAACCGAGTTTGGAGAACTTGTGCTCTAAGATGTACTATTTGTAACATTAATAATGTCAGTTGAGGCAGGCAGAACTCCATCGAAACCGGATTTAATGCGATTCTGTTCGATTATAAAAACAGTTTTATGGGCAGTGATAATGGTAACACCGGCGGTTGTTGCACGGCACTGGAGGTATCGCGAAAATCCGGATTTCTCCTGAGTTCTGCCTTCCCTGCCCCATCAGGGTTGTTGGTATTGCTAATTTATATATTAGTAATTTGCCTTAACACCACTTTAGACACTATAATTTTAAGAGAAATTCCTTGATAAAGGAGAAAGGTATTGAAAAAGATAAGGATATGTCTTGCACAGATTAACACCACTGTGGGTGATATAGAGGGAAACACCGATAAGGTCATCTCCTGTGTAAAGAGGGCGGAGGATGAGGGGGCGGACATAGTCGCCTTCCCCGAACTCTGTGTAACCGGCTATCCTCCAGAGGATCTGCTTTTGAAGCCCCAGTTCATAGAAGACAACCTTGGTGCGATCAAGAGGATCAGGGACGAGGTGGAAGACATAGTTGCGGTGGTCGGGTTTGTTGACCGAGATATGGATATCCACAATGCGGCTGCCGTTATACACAAAAGGCATATAATAGACAGATACCACAAGATGTTTCTTCCCAACTATGGGGTCTTTGACGAGTTGAGATACTTCAGGCCGGGCAACTCTCCCTCGGTCTATAAACTCGGCGATATCCTGTTCGGGATAAACATCTGTGAGGATATATGGTATCCCGACGGTCCATCCCGCCAGCAGGCAATGGGCGGGGCTCAGTTCATAATAAACATTAACGCCTCCCCGTACCACATGGGAAAGCCTGCATACAGGGAAAAGATGCTCTCCACAAGGGCATCTGACAACTCAACCATCATTGCATACCTCAATGCGGTGGGCGGGCAGGACGAACTCGTCTTCGACGGCCAGAGTTTTGTGGTTGATCAGCGGGGTGAACTGATAGCGAGGGGGAAGCAGTTTGAAGAGGATTTCATGATAGTTGATCTTGATCTTGAAGGTGTTTTTATGAGCCGGCTCCACAACCCCAGGATGAGGCAGAACGGGTGGGGCGAACCTGAGGAATTAAAAAGTGTTGTAATCCATGGCCATCACTTTAAAGAGCAAAAACTGCAACTACCCAAAAAAGGTGCATCCTTGCCGTTACTTTCACTTGAGGAGGAGGTGTATAAGGCACTAAGTCTTGGTGTGAAGGATTATGTTGAGAAAAATGGTTTTCAGAAGGTGCTTATCGGTCTGAGTGGCGGGATAGACTCATCCCTTGTGGCAACCATTGCTGTTGATGCCCTTGGGAGTGAGAGGGTAAAGGGGCTGTTCATGCCTTCACCCTACACCTCAAGGGAGAGCAAAGAGGATGTGGAAGAACTGGTGGATAACCTTGGTATAGAGTGCGATACGGTAAGTATAGAGGGCATATTTTCGGACTTTCTGAATGCACTTTCTGATATCTTCAAGGGCACTGAACCCGGCGTGGCGGAAGAAAACATCCAGGCAAGGATAAGGGGAAACCTCCTGATGGCGGTCTCAAATAAGTTTGGCTACCTGGTGCTCACCACAGGGAACAAGTCTGAGATGTCTGTCGGCTATGCCACGCTCTACGGTGATATGGCAGGTGGGTTTGCGGTGATAAAGGATGTCCCTAAGACCCTCGTTTATAAACTTGCTGAATGGAGAAACGATAAGGAGGGCAGGTCTCTTATACCTGAGCGTGTGCTTATAAAGCCACCATCTGCAGAACTGAGGCCAGACCAGAAAGACACCGATACACTTCCCCCGTACGAGGTGCTCGACAGGGTGCTAAAGGCATATGTGGAGGAAGACAGGAGTTACGAGGAGATACTTGCCCTTGACTGTGAGGAGGACTGTGTTAAGAAGGTGATCAGGATGATAGACAGAAGCGAGTACAAGCGGAGGCAGTCACCACCGGGGATAAAGATAACGCCCAGGGCGTTTGGACGGGAGAGACGGTTTCCCATAACCAACCGGTACAGGAGTTACTGATATGAGGGTTTTAATTATTTTGCTGATGGTGCTTACGTTTGCGGGCTGCAGGGCAAACCAGACCGATGTTGAGCCGTTCAAGGAGGAAAAGGCCGAACTTATTCAGGTAACCCCGGAAAGGCCGGTAAGGATCACCCTGAAAAGGGGGAGTTCCGGAAGGTATTCATGGGAACTCAAAGGAGAGAATGTCGAAAAGGTCATATCTGCCGATCAGAAACTCAGAGAATACATAAATAAAACTAAAGAAGGAGGAAAGAACTGATGGAAAGGTACTCAGTAAGGGAAGTGGTTGAGCAGGCGGTAAGAACAGAGAGACTCGGGCATGACTACTACTCAGACATGGCAGAGAAATTCAAGGATGACCCAGATCTTTCAGGCCTATTCAAGACCCTTGCCGACAAAGAGGTGATACACGAAAAAAGGTTCAGGGAACTACTCGACATCCTTGGTGATGAGACACCTGAGGGTTGGGACGAGGTCTCCGAGTATATGAGAGCGGTGGTGGAGTCAGAGTTCTTCCTTGGCTCTGACAAGGCACTTGCGAAGATGAATAACATTGCCTCCATACAGGAGGCGGTGGAGTTTGCCCTTGGGTTTGAAAAAGAAACGCTTCATTATTATCTGGCATTGAGAAGGGGTGTAAAGGAGAGAGACATAATGGATGAGATAATAAACGAGGAGCAGAGCCATATAATGTGGCTTCAGAGGTTCAAGGGCAGGTTTACAAAAGAGAACTGATGAGAGGCACACTTTATATCGTATCAACCCCTATAGGCAATCTTGAAGACATAACCCTGCGGGCAATCAGGGTTCTCAAAGAGGTTGATTTTATAGCGGCTGAGGACACAAGGCATACCAGAAAACTGCTGAGCCACCTGGGTATAAGAAAGAGGCTCGTGAGTTACTGGGGTGCCAAAGAGAAGGTGAAGGCCGAGGAGGTGATGAGTCTTCTCGAGGGTGGAAGGGATGTTGCCCTTGTTACTGATGCTGGTACCCCTGGTGTGAGTGATCCTGGAACGGTGGTTATCAAAAAGGCAATTGATGAAGGGTTTGATGTCATACCGGTTCCAGGTCCCACGGCTCTTATTGCTGCTCTTACGGTTTCCGGGCTTCAGGAGAAGGGGTTTTTATTCATTGGTTTTCTTTCGGCAAAGCGAAACGAACGTCAGAAACGACTGAAGGAACTTTCAGGAGAAAAGTGGACGATGATCTTCTACGAGTCTCCCCACAGGCTGCTTGATACACTTGATGATATGCTTGACATCTTTGGCGACAGGTATGTATCGGTCGCCCACGAACTCACCAAGTTTAACGAGAGTGTGCATCGTGGGAGACTCTCCGAGGTGATTTCCGAACTTGAGGATGCGGTGATAGCGGGTGAGTATGTGATAGTGGTCGAGGGAAGCCGGGGAGAGGAGCCAGATAGAGAGGCAGCACTTCTAAAGGTGCAGAAACTTGTTGATAAAGGGATAAAACGGAAGGAGGCGGTTCACAGGGTTGCAGAGGAATATGGAATAAGAAAGAAGGAACTCTACGACCTTTCCATAGGGAAAAAAGAGGTGGAACATGAAACTTAAACCTGTAGCCCTGGGGGTGGCGGTTGGGCTTGTGTGGGGTGGTTCGCTCTTTTTCACCACCTGGATAAGTTACTTTACAGGATATGCCACACTCTTTCTAAAGACGCTTGCCGAGTCTATTTATCCGGGGTATTCCATCTCGCCCCTTGGAAGTGTGCTCGGGTTTGTTTACGGTTTTTTAGACGGGCTTATAAGTGTCACTATAATCGGGTGGATATACAACCGGCTTGTTTCATGGCTTTCAAGTGCCTGATCGGCCATGAACACAACCTGATGCATTTTGCGGTGTGCTATTTCAGTTAGAGTATATAAGGAGGAAAGGATGTTAAAACTCGGTGTGCTTGCCTCTGGAAGGGGCTCAAACTTCCAGTCCATCCAGGATTCTATCGAAAGGGGCTACCTTGATGCCCGGGTCGAGGTGCTCATCTCCGACAACCCCGATGCCTACGCCCTTAAGAGGGCGGAGCAGCACGGCATAGAGCCGCTTGTGATGATCCCTAAGGAGTGGGAAAGCCGCGATGCCTATTATGAGGCGGTAGCAGGTGAACTTAAAAAGCGGGGGGTGGAACTGGTTATACTTGCAGGCTTCATGCGTATTGTGGGAAAGCCCCTTATAGATGCCTATCCCATGAGGGTAATGAACATACACCCTGCCATTCTGCCATCATTCCCCGGTCTTCACGGACAGAAGCAGGCGGTTGACTACTCCGTAAAGGTTTCAGGTTGCACAGTCCACTTTGTGGACGAGGGCATGGACACAGGGCCTGTGATAATACAGGCGGTGGTTCCTGTTTATGACGACGATACGGAAGACACTCTGTCAGAGCGGATACTCAGGCAGGAGCACCGAATTTTCCCCTATGCGATAAAACTCTTTTCTGAAGGAAGGCTCAGGGTGGAGGGAAGAAGGGTGATAGTTACAGGAAAGAGGTCAGAACAGGATGTGCTCATAAACCCGCCGATAGAGGACTGATATGAGGCTATCAGGCGGGGTGGCAAAGGGCAGAAGGCTTGCAGTAAAGGGAGGAGACGTCCGCCCTACCGCTGCTAAGGTGCGGGAGGCCATATTTAATATTATCGGCCCCCGAATAGAGGGGAGCACATTCCTCGATCTCTATGCAGGAACGGGTGCCGTTGGGCTTGATGCCCTGAGCAGGGGTGCTGAATCTGCGGTGTTTGTGGAACTCAACAGGATAAGGGCAAACCTCATAAAGACCATTGCAATGGAACTTGGTTTCAGTAAAAGGGTTCAGGTTTTCAGGCTCAAGGCTTACACTTATCTTAAGAAGATCAGTGAAGAGCGGAAGGGTTTTGATTACATCTTTGTTGATCCACCGTATCATTCGGAGGAGACCATGAAGGTGCTTCCTCTGATCGGTGATGGGGGGCTTCTGAACGAAAACGGTATGCTCATTGTGGAGCACTTTTCTAAACGGGAACTTCCTGAGAGGGTTGGAAGACTGCGCAGGGTAAAAACCTACCGGTACGGCGATACCTCGCTTACCACATACAGATATACCTGAAAACTATTAACAAACTGTAATTCGGGTTTCTCCCGGGTTCTGCCATCCTTGCTCTATCAGGGTTGTTGGTTTTGATAATGTATAAATTAGTAAAATTGGACTTAAACGTATAAGGAGGGATAGGTTATGAATAGATTAAAAATAATATTCGGGTTGGTTGTAGTTTTTTTATTTTCATTTAGCGGTATTGCCATTTCAGAAGAGGATCATAAGGGCTGTAAAGACCATCCCTTTGTAAGCAGGATGCCTGATCATTACATCTACAGTTGCGAGACCATCGACTGGGGTGCTGTTGACTTTGTCAATGAAAAGGGTGAACCCATCAAGATTGAGGGGAAGGTCTATAAAATTGAATACGGCCTGAATGAAGGTGCCAAAGAGCCAAGCCCGCTTCAGATTATCAGAAACTATGAAAATGCAATCAAAAAGATAGGCGGTAGAATAGTTTTCAATAAAGACCCTGACATGAATAAAACCTGGCTTGAGTTTGAAAGGGAAGGAAAGATAGTTGATGTGCATGTGCTTGGTGATTGGGGCGGTTACACCCTAACCATTGTTGAAAGACAGAAGATGAAACAGGATGTGGTGGCAGACCCGAAGAACCTTGCAAATGATATCCTGAGCAAGGGGCATGCATCTGTTTATGGAATCTATTTTGATGTTGACAGCGATGTTATAAAGCCTGAATCAGAACCCACCTTAAAGGCCATTTCAGATATGTTAAAGGCAAATCCAGATATGAAAGTTTATATAGTAGGGCATACGGACATGACCGGTTCCTTTGAGCATAATATGGATTTGTCCTTGAGGCGCGCAAAGGCGGTGGTTAAGACACTGGTTAGCAAATATAAAATCTCCGCTCATCGCTTAAAAGCAAAGGGTGTTGGACCACTTGCACCTGTAAGCAGTAATAGAGATGAAA
>CAYMML010000053.1:0-12885 GCA_964391515.1 uncultured Thermodesulfovibrio sp.
TCAGTTACACAATAACCCGGTAACCTTTAACTTATTTTTGGAGGTAAAAAATGGCTGAGAGGATAATAAAAAGTGCAGACCAGTCGGCTGAAAAGATAGTTGAGTGGGCTGAAGAGCACCATTATGAGACCTGTTTTGACAGGGCTCAGAGGCTAAAGCCCTGCCCTATTGGTGAAAGCGGTGCCTGTTGTAAGCACTGTGAGATGGGGCCGTGCAGGCTGGTTGGCCAGGATGCAGAAGAGAAGGCACGGGGTATTTGTGGTGCATCCCTGCCCACAGTGGCGGCAAGGAACCTTGTGAGGATGATAGCATCAGGTGGTGCCGCCCACAGTGACCATGCAAGGGATATGGCCCTGCTGCTTAAGGAGGTGGCAGAAGGTAAGGTAAAGGACTACCAGATCAGGGATATCGAGAAACTCTACCGTGTTGCAAGAGACCTGGAGATTGAGTATGAAGGTAAGGCGGTGGAGACGGTGGCGAAGGAGGTCGCTGAGAAGTTTCTTGAGGACTTTGGCCGCCAGGAGGGCAGGATCAATTACCTTAAGCGGGCTCCAAAAAAGACGCAGGAGAGATGGGAGAAGTACGGCGTGGCTCCTCGTGGTATAGACCGGGAGATAGTTGAGTGCTTGCACCGCACCTCGGTTGGGGTTGATCACGACCCTGACAACCTCCTCAGGCAGGGGCTCAGGGCAGCACTTGCTGACGGGTGGGGTGGGTGTATGATCTCCACCGATATCAGCGATATACTCTTTGGAACTCCCAGGCCGCTCAAGGCGGAGGGAAGTTTCGGAATATTCCAGGAGGATGAGGTAAACATCGTTGTTCATGGGCATGAACCATCGCTTGCCGAGATGATAGTGCAGGTTGCCAACGACCCGGAGGTCAAGGCTTATGCGGAGTCCAAGGGGGCAAGGGGGATCAACCTTGCCGGTTTCTGTTGTACTGCCAATGAGGTTCTCATGCGGCATGGTATCCCTTCGGCTGGTGGCTTTACAAACCAGGAACTCGGTCTATTGACCGGCCTGGTGGAGGCAATGGTGGTGGATGTGCAGTGTATCATGCCCGCCATTGCACAGGTTGCAAAGAACTTTCACACAAAGATCATTACCACCACAGATAAGGCGATGATGCCGGATGCGGTTCATATCCCCTTTGATGAGACACGTGCAAGAGAGGTCGCTATCGAGATAGTAAAACTTGCAATAGATAACTACTCAAACCGTAAGGCAGAAGGAAGCCACGTTACCGATAGATACCCCCTTATTGCCGGGTTCTCGCACGAGTATATCGAGTACATGCAGGGCGGGAAATACAGGGGGTCTTTTCGTCCTCTGAACGATGCAATAATGGCAGGCCGTATCAGGGGTGTGGCAGCAATTGTGGGTTGCGACAACCCCAGGGTTCAGGCAACCGGTATCCATAAGTACCTTGCCATAGAACTCATAAAGAACGATGTGCTTATTGTAACTACCGGCTGTGGTGCCCATGCCTGTGGTCTTGCCGGCTACCTGACACCTGAGATGGCACTTGAGATGGCAGGGCCCGGTCTTCGTGAGGTCTGTGAGGCAATAGGCATTCCACCTATACTTCATCTTGGCTCATGTGTTGATAACTCAAGAATTCTGACGATTGTAAGTGCCATGGCGAGAGAGGGCGGGCTTTCAGACGAGATCGGCGGTATGCCGGCAGTGGGTATTGCACCCGAGAGGATGTCTGAGAAGGCCATTACGATCGCTGCATATGTGGTTGCCTCGGGAACCCCTGTGATAATGGGCGGCAGTTCCCCTGTTGCAGCGAGTAAGGAGGTGCAGAGGATTATCACCGATGTGTGGTATGAAAGGTTCAAGGGAGCGCTTCACTTTGAGTCTGACCCTGAAAAGATGCTTGAACTTACTTTCCATTATATTGACAAGGCAAGAGAGGAACTGAAACTCAGGAAATACGAGCCTGGCCGTTTTGGTGTGGAGAGAAAACTCATGAGCATGGCTGACAGGCGTAAACTTGAATCCGCTGCACGACCACACGAGGGAGTGGGGTAATATTAGATTTAAGATTTGAGATTTTAGATTTCAGATTTTAGATTTAGGATTTTAGAATACAATCGTTTTGGAGGTTTGGATGGATATTGAGAAGATAAATGTGGAACAGGAAATAGGAAAGGTTGGTGCCCATATCTGTGAGCATGACAAGAAGAAGGGGCTTCTCATACCCATACTTCACAGAATCCAGGAAGACTATGGGTATCTTCCGGGAGAGGCACTTGAAAGGCTATCAAAAAAACTGGAACTGCCACTTGCGGAGATTTATTCGGTGGCGAGTTTTTATCACCAGTTCCACTTCAGCCCAAGAGGTAAAAAGATTGTGCGTGTCTGCATGGGAACTGCATGCCATGTGCGTGGAGCCTCAAAGGTGCTTGAAGAACTGAAGAGGCACTTCAAAATAGATGTGGGAGAGACCACCGAAGATCTCACCATGACACTCGAGACGGTCGGATGTGTGGGATGCTGTGGCCTTGCACCTGTTGCTACGATAAATGACGATGTGGTGGGTGAAGTCGGTAAAAACAAGATCCCTGAATTGATAGAGGCCATCGAGAAGGAAGAAGTGGATGTGGAGTGATAACAAAGTAATGATAAATCCATGAGGTGATAAAAATGGGAAGATTGAAAAATGTGGAAGAGTTGAATAACCTTCGTCTTCTCCTTCAGGAAGAGACCTTTCCTGAGGGCAAAGAGAGGTTGAGGGCATGTACCGGCACTGCATGTATGGCCACAGGTGCCAATAAGGTGATTTCCAGGATAGAGGAACGGGCAAAGGAGGTTGGAATAGATATTCAGGTCGTGAGGACTGGCTGCCAGGGGCTTTGCCAGAAGGGGCCGGTCATGAAACTTGAGCCTTTCGGGTATTTTTACCAGAAGGTCAGACCCTCTGATGCGGATGAGATTGTTACAAACACCTTCTCTGGAGGCTTTCCCGTAAGGCACCTGCTCAACCGGGACTCTTTTTTGGAAGAACCTCATGAACTTATAGACGAACTGCCCTTCTACAAAAAGCAGTTAAGGATTGCCCTGCGTAACAACGGAAGAATCGATCCACGAAATATCTACCATTACATCGCTGTGGGTGGCTATTCGGCTCTTCAAAAGGCTTTGTCGGAGATGAGCCCGGATGATGTCCTTAACGAGGTTGACAGGGCAAATCTGAGGGGGCGTGGTGGTGCGGGCTTCCCTGCAGGTAAGAAGTGGCTACATACCAAAAAGGCTCCTGGTAAATTGAAGTTTGTTATTGCCAACGGTGACGAGGGTGACCCGGGTGCCTTTATGGATCGCTCCATCATGGAAGGAGACCCCCACAGTCTTATAGAGGGTATGCTTCTGTGTGCCTATGCTATTGAGGCGGAGTATGGTTTTATATATGTGAGGCATGAGTACCCCCTTGCGGTGAAAAACCTGAGGCATGCTATAAAACAGGCAGAAGACCTTGGCCTTTTGGGGGACAATATACTGGGGACGGATTTCAGTTTCCATCTTGATGTCCGTGAAGGTGCGGGTGCGTTTGTATGCGGGGAGTCTACCGCCCTTGTTGCCTCCATTGAGGGCGACAGGGGTTTCCCAAGGCCACGACCACCCCGCCTGAGTGAGCCTGGTGGTGGGCTCTGGGGTGTGCCTTCAAACCTGAACAACATAGAGACATATGCCTGTGTGCCTCCTATTATCGACAGGGGGGCAGACTGGTTCCGCTCAATAGGAACGGAGACCTCTCCCGGCACAAAGGTGTTTGCCCTTACGGGAAAGGTGAAAAACACGGGTCTGGTTGAGGTGCCCATGGGCATTACTCTCAGGGAGATAATATTTGACATTGGCGGTGGAATCCTCGGTGATAAAAAGTTTAAGGCGGTTCAGACGGGGGGGCCCTCTGGTGGCTGTCTCCCTGATAGGTTCCTTGACCTGCCGGTAGACTTTGACTCACTCAGAAAGGTCGGCTCCATGATGGGTTCAGGCGGTATGGTGGTGATGGACGAGGATACCTGCATGGTGGATGTGGCAAAGTATTTTCTCAGTTTTACCCAGGCGGAGTCGTGTGGGAAGTGTCCCCCCTGCCGTATCGGAACCTACCAGATGCTACAGATACTTGAGAGGATCACAAGAGGTGAGGGTGAGCATGGTGATATACAGAAATTGATCGACCTTGGCAAGTTTATTCAGGAGGGTTCACTATGCGGGCTTGGTCAGAGTGCACCAAATCCGGTTCTGAGCACCATAAAGTACTTCAGAGAGGAGTACGAGGAGCATATTTATGACAAATACTGCCGTGCCAAGGTCTGTAGCGGCATGGGATTATTCAGTATCAACCTTACAGAGTGTATAAGGTGTGGGCTTTGCAAGGAGGCATGTGCCTTTGATGCCGTGAAGGAGACAAAGGATGCCTTTATTATTGACAGGGATTACTGCACCAAGTGCAAGGCATGTTATTACGCCTGCCCGGTTGGTGCTGTAAAGATATGGAAGCATAGTGTGATAGCACTACAGGAGAGGTTCCAGATACCTTATGAAAAACTGGAAACCATTGAAAGGAGTGTTAAGATGACACTGAAAGATGTTCTTGAGTCAAAGCCATCTGTAATCGTCACATGCAAGAAGGACTGTAAGATCGGGGATGCTGTGACTATCATGGATGGTAAGAACGTTGGTTCCATACTGGTTATGGACGAAAATGAAAAACTCGTCGGTATCTTCACCGAAAGGGATGTTATGCACTGCTTCGTAAAGAGCGTGAACTTCAATGATGATCCGATTGAGAAGGTGATGACCAAGGCGCCTATTACGCTTGATGCCTCTACCGACATTGGTGTTGCCATAAATGTGATGTCTGAGAAGAAGATCAGACACCTGCCTGTAACGGAGGAGGATAAATTAATCGGGATGATCTCTTACAGGGATCTGGTCTCATACCTCCTGCCTGAAGTGGTTTACATGGCTGAGGATATGTATTAATGCTGTTTTGAGAGACTATGACGAGAGGTGAGATGATGGAAGAAAAGAAAGTGATCAAGGTGGCTGATATCAGGAAAGAGGCCGAGGGGCTCAAGTGTCCTGTCCAGATGGCCTTATATTATATAGACGGATTTCTGAAGGGGCCCATGTGCGGTCGTTGTTTCCCCTGCGCCTTTGGCTCCTATGAGGCGAAATTGAGACTTCAGTCTATAATCGATCGTGAAGGTACGGAGGATGATATAAATGCTTTAAAGAGGATTGCCGATGAGATGCTTATTGCATCTTTCTGCAAGAAGGGGAAGGATACGGCGAACTATCTGATGGAATTTCTCGGAACCGGTGTTTTTGAGGAACACCTTAAAGGTGTTTGCCCTGATGAGGTATGCCCCGAGTATGTGAGATACAAGGTGATAGGTGAGAGGTGTATAAACTGTGGTGAGTGCAAAAAGGTGTGTAAGCACCATGCCATTCTCGGACAGACCAGGAAAAACCGTTTTCAATCTGGTTTTCCGCCCTTCGAGATCAGGGATAAAAGGTGCACCCGTTGTGGTGAGTGCCTGCCTGTCTGTCCGACAGGTGCGATTGTCCTGATCGAACGAAAAACGGGTAAGGTTATAAAGGAAAAGGATGTTGCTCAGGAGGTGTCATAACCCCCAACAAATATACCAATTACCAATACACCAATAACCAATATACCAATATACTAATAACAAACTTTAGGAGGTTTCCATGTCGGAGAAGGTGAAGATAACAATAGACGGAAAGAAGGTAGCCGTTCCTGCCGGTGTTACAATACTCGATGCAGCAGAGCAGGCAGGGGTTCACATTCCCAATCTCTGTTATCTGAAGGGGATGAAGGGTATCGGGGCCTGCAGGCTCTGTATGGTGGAGATTGAAGGGTTAAAGGCACCCATGACCGCCTGTACCGCCCGTGTTAAAGAGGGTATGGTAGTAAACACGAGGAGTGAAAAGATAGATGAGATAAGGCGGTATGTGATAGATCTGATAGTGAGTATGCATCCTCTCGATTGTATGACCTGTACCAAGGCGGGTGTATGTGGCCTTCAGAGGTATGCATATGAATATGAGGTTAAGGAGTCAACCTTTAACAGAAAACAGTTCGGATTCCCGGTAGATGACTCCAATCCCTTTATAAAGCGCGATCCCGACTACTGTGTTCTTTGTGGCAGATGTGTGAGGGTCTGTAAGGAGCAGGGAACGGCGGTTCTGGATTTCTCAGGAAGAGGAGTGGGCTCCAAGGTGACCACTGCAGAGGACAGACCACTTCAGGATTCCGGTTGTACTTTTTGTGGTAGTTGTGTGGATGCCTGTCCGGTAAATGCACTTCTTGAGGCAGACAGGTGGAGGAGGGGTAGAGAGTGGGATTATGAGAGAACCGATTCGGTATGCCTTTTCTGTGGAAATACCTGCAAGACTGTTGTAAGCACCTATCGTGGAGACATTTCGAAGGTAAACTCAGGAGGTGAAGACGGAAGGGCTGATAAATATATATGTGCATACGGGAGATTTGGATTTGATTTCGTGAACTCAGAAAAGAGGCTACTTGAGCCGATGAGTCGTGAGGGTGGAGAGTTAAAACCCATCAAGTATAAGGATGCCGTTAAGGAGATTGCTTCTAAGATAACCGGTGAGGCTGGTATCCTTATGTCAGGTGATCTTTTGAACGAAGACCTTTTAACAATAAAGTCTTTTGCTGATGCCCTTGGGATAAAGAACTTGACATCCACCGTTAGTATCTATGGTGATGCATCTTCACTTTTAGGTGATGGTAAAGTTGATCTTGATAGTGCTGACCTTATAATTGTTGCAGGCATTAGTCCATCTCAATGGGAAAGGATTTCTCCTGCACTTGATGCCACTTTGAGGAGAAGGGCGGCGCGTGGTGCAACACTTATTGAGATAAACTCTAATGATTTAACCTATGAGGGCATCTCAAAGATAGGGATACAGGCAGAGGAGGCAAAGACTATCGCCTCACTTGCAAGGGCACTGAAGGACAGAGGTGTTAAAATCCCTTCTACTTTGAAAGTGCCGGATGCCGAGGTATCAGAGCAGATTGCAAAGGCAGCAGACCTCTATGCAGAGGCAAAGAACCCCTGTATCATTACCAGCCCTCAGCTCTTTGATGCTGCAAGGTCTCTTTCGCTTATAAAGGGCACCGCCCTTTCCGTTCCTCTTGAGGCAAATGCAAAGGGGACTCTTCTGATGGGGATTGATACTGACGGAGGAAAATACAGAGAGATAACATCAGGAGGGGTTAAAACCCTTATTGCCGTTGGCAACCCATCCATCAGAAGGCCGGAAGGGGTGGAGTATCTGGTTGTGATCAGTTCTCATATTACACCCCTTGCCGAAGAGGCAGACCTCCTTATACCTGTGACCACATTCTTTGAGGAGGATGGCACCATTGTTGGCCTTGGTGGCGAACTCATGCAGGTGAAACCTGCCATTGAACCCTTTGGGGGTGCGGTAAGGAAGGCGGTTGTGTTCAAAGATATCGCTTCTGAAGCAGGTTCTGCCATCAAGGTAGCAAAAACATCTGATGTGAAAAAGGCTATAAAGGCATTTAAGGTAGAAAAACCATCAGGCCGGTTTGAAAAACGACAAGACCTAAAATACAACCCCAATGAGTTTATGGATGCCCAATTGAAGGTGATGATTGAGGGCTCAAGACTCTTCTGGCTTAAGGAGGTCGAAAAGGCCGTCGCAGCGTAAGACCGCTACTATTTATTGGAAAGGGTGAGAAGTTATGCCTTCTCACCCTTTCCTTATTCAAGCATCACGAGAGAGCAGATCATCGCTATTGCCAGATACATCACCCGAGCCTTTTCCTCACCGTAGTCAATCTTGATCGGAACAATATCCATGCCTATCGGTCCTTCTTCCAGAAGGCAAGGTCCTTTAAAATGATTCTTATCATTTCAAGAAGGGTTTTGTCCCTTGATTCCTCACACCTGCATTCCGGTTTCAGCATTTCGGACGGGGCGTTTTCCTTGTCTTTCTTAGTAGCCATACCAATACTTAATGTTATAATAAATCTATGTTTAAGGTAAAGAAGGGCAGGTTTACAGCGCTTGAGGAAAAAGGACTTGATCTGACTCGAATTAAAGAACTTATTCTGGCTCTGGACAAGGCGATATGAACCCTCGTACGATTCTCTTTCTTGGTCATTCCCTTATCGAATACTATGACTGGGAGGAACGGTTTCCTGAACACAACGTCTTTAACCTTGGAATCGGGGGGGAGACCACCGAGGGGTTGCTTTCCAGGCTGCCGGCAATAAAGTATAAACACCCTGTGGCTGACATCATTTTTGTTATGACCGGTACCAACGACATTGCCATTGAAGACATGGATTTCCTTCAGTCCTACGAAAAGATAACGGAAAAACTCAAAGAGTACTATCCTGGGGCATCTGTCTATATCCATACCATACTTCCCCTGAATGTCGGGTGGCTTTCTGCTGAATTAATTGAGGAGGCAAATGAGGAAATTAAAAAGATTGCAGAGAGATGTGAGACTGGCGTGGTTGATCTATACCATAAGTTTGTTGACAGAGACGGGAGGCCTGTTGAGAGATATTTTCTTGATGACGGTGTGCATTTAAGTGACGAGGGGTACAGTGTTTGGGCTCAAGAGATTGAAAGGATAATTGGGGAGCATCCCTGAAATAGGTTTTAAACATCAACCTAAACCAAAATCCTTAAATAGTTTTTCTCAAAACCTCTTCAGTATTGCCCTTGCAGCCACAACACCTGAGGCAGAGGCCTGTATCAGCCCACGGCTTACTCCTGCTCCGTCTCCGATGGCAAAGAGGTTTTTCGCCTCTGTCTCCAGTTCTTCTGTAAGCATAATCTGGCGGGAGTAGAACTTCACCTCAATGCCGTAAAGTAGGGTCTGTCTTGAGTTTACCCCCGGAGCAAGTCCATCCATTGCCTCAAGCATTTCAAGTATGTTTTTCAGATACCTGTAGGGGAGGGCAAAACTAAGGTCCCCTGCCGTTGCATCTGTTAGTGTGGGTTTTACAAGCCCCTTAGCAATACGCTCAGGGGTTGACCTCCTCCCAGCCCGGAGATCACCAAGCCGCTGTACCAGCACACCCTGCCCGAGGAAGTTTGCAAGCCTTGCGATGTATCTGCCGTATGCAATGGGTTCGTCAAAGGGGTCTGTGAAAAATGTGCTTACCAGGATGGCAAAGTTTGTGTTTTCGGTCTTTCTGTCAGAATAACTATGGCCGTTTACCGTCCAGACACCCTTCAGGTATTCCTTAACAACCTCACCATAGGGGTTTACACAAAATGTTCTCACCATGTCGTCAAAGGCTCGGGAGTAATATATCAGTTTGGGCTCGTAGGTCACGCTTGTGAGAGGCTCAAGTATGTGTGCTGGAAGTTCCACCCTGACACCTATATCTACAGGGTTGTTGAGAAGCGTGAGGTTCAGCCTCCTTCCAAGCCGTTCAAGCCATCGAGCGCCCTCTCTTCCCGGGGCAAGAATGAGGAAACGGGCTTTCAACTCCCTGTTTGAAGAGGTCTTTACGACAAAGGTGTTGTCGTTGTTGTTTTTTACGATGTCTGTAACCCTTTCTCTGAAGGAAATATCAATCTTTTCATCCACATATCGTCTTATCCTCTCAAGCAGGACTCTGCAGTTTTCTGTGCCTATGTGTCTTATAGGAGAGGGTATAAGGGTAAGGTCATGTTTTGATGCCTCTTTCTTTAGTTTTGCAAGTTCCCGGGAGGGAGTGCCATAGACCTTGTGAGGGGCACCGTATTCTTGATAGATGGAATCAACATACTGGATAAGTTCTGTCAGGTATTTTTCGCCGATAAACTTTCCGAGATTGCCCCCTACCGCTCCTGATAGAGAGAGTTTGCCATCGCTATAGGCTCCTGCACCACCCCAGCCACTCAGTATTGCACAGGGATGGCACTGCCGGCAGGATACATCTTTTATCATCATTGGGCACTTGCGGGTATCAATATCTGAGCCCTTTTCTATAAGCAGTATCCTGAGGGTGGGATCATTTTTTAAGAGTTCAAGAACGGTGAATATCCCGGACGGTCCGGCCCCTACAACTATCACATCGTATATCTTCTGCAAAGTGGGTATCATTCTGTTTCAGAAAAGAGTTCGGTAAGGTCCTGCCAGTCTTTCCTGAGATGAGAAAGGGCATCGTAGTTTGTAAGGTCGAGGTGAAGGGGGGTGATGGAGACAAACCCGGCGGAGACGGTGCTGAAATCGGTATTGTCATCCTCCTCCCAGGATGGGGTGCCACCACCGATCCAGTAGTGTTTTCTCCCCCAGGGGTCGAGGGTGTCGTGAATTGCATTATCGTAAACGCGCTTTCCCTGGCGGGTAAACTTAACGCCCTTTATCTCGCTTTCGGGCAGGTTGGGGACATTCACATTAAGCAAGGTATCGGCGGGTAGCCCATTTTCGAGTATCTTTTCTGCAAGGTTTCTTGCAAAATTGGCAGCCGTTGCGAATTGAAATCCCTTTCCTTCCTCGTAAGGCATGGATATGGCTATAGAAGGGATGTTAAAGAGGGTTCCTTCCATAGCGGCAGAGACTGTGCCTGAGTAAGTTATATCGTCTCCCATGTTTGCACCCCTGTTAATGCCTGAAATGATTATATCAGGCCTGCCTGGCAGGATTTTTTCGACCGCAATCACCACACAGTCTGTGGGTGTCCCGTTTACTGCGTATGTGTCTTCTGCCATTTTCTCGACAAGCAGGGGGCGGTGCATTGTGAGGGCGTGGCTTACTGCAGATTTTTCCCTGTCTGGTGCAACAATGACGACTTTCCCAATGGCATTTAAGGCTTCTGATAATACCCTGATCCCCTCAGAGTGTATCCCGTCGTCATTGGTAACCAGTATGAGAGGCATAATGTATTTTACCATATCGGTAATGGCAGGGTTATAATAAGAGTATGAAAGATGAATTTTATAAAACCGGCAAACTTCCCCAGGGAGTTCTTGATACCCTATTACAGAGGTATACTTCACATAATGACCCCTTAGTGATTGTGGGGCCTGGCATAGGAAGGGATGCGGCGGTTATAGATACGGGCGGTGATGAGTATATGGTTTTGAAGGCAGACCCTATCACCTTCGCCACAGACCAGATAGGGAGGTATGCGTTAGCGGTAAATGCAAACGACATTGCCTGTATGGGAGGAAGGCCCAGGTGGTTTCTTCCCACGGTTCTGCTTCCGGAAAATCGAACCGATGATCATCTCGTTGAGGATATATTCAGACAACTTTCTGAAGCAGCCTCGGAGATGGGAATCTCCATAGTGGGGGGACATACAGAGATTACCTATGACCTGAACAGGCCAGTAATTGCGGGGCTTATGGTGGGAACAGTCGGTAAAGAGAAACTCATACGGGATGGTATGGGAAGTGAGGGTGACCTTCTCATACTCACAAAGGCGGTAGCGGTGGAAGGGACATCGTTGATTGCCAGAGAAAAGGGAAAGGAGGTTCTTGAGAGGTTTGGGGAAGAGTTCCTTGAGAGGGCAAAGGGTTTCCTCTTTTCACCGGGGATAAGTGTTGTAAGAGATGCAGAAATAGCCATCAGTGCTGGTGGTGTAAAGGGTCTTCATGACCCAACCGAAGGGGGGCTTGCAACCGGGATACATGAGATCGCAAGATCATCAGGTGTGGGGTTTGAGATATGGAAGGAGCGGATACCTGTTTATAATGAAACGGGGGAACTTTCAGAATACTTTGGTATCGATCCACTTGGCCTTATTGCATCGGGAAGCCTTCTGATACTTGCTAAGGAAGATAGTGCAGATCGGATAATCAATGCCCTCAAGAAAGCCGGTATAAGGGGAACTGTTATCGGGAGGGCGGTTAAGGCTGAAGAGGGGGTAACCGTCATTGAAGAGGGAAAAAAGAAAAACCTTCCGCTTTTCGTAACAGATGAGATAACAAAACTCCTTTAATTAGCAAATTCTGATTTTCTGATTACCAAAAAGGGAAAGTGGTTTCTTAAATGGGGAAGAGGGGATGTTGTGCTCACCTGATATAATTGTAAAACCTTTATAAAACAAGTGGTTATACATCTTATTGGAACTGGCACGAGAATTGTAATATTCATTGCAGGCTTAAGGCAGTAGGCATTTTAATTCGAGATCTTAAAAAGGAAAGGAGGTTGTAAAATGAAAAAAGTGGTAATCATAACCTTACTTGCAGTAGCGCTTGTAAGTGTGACCTTTGCAACTCCTGATGATGCATCGGCGATGAACAACGAATCTGCGGCACTTCTCACGGCGGGTATAGTGCTCCTTGGTATTCCCATAATGAACGCTATCGCTCAGGAGAGCCAGCCCCATCACGAAAGGGTTTATTACAATGCCCCGGAAAGGGTGGTTTACAAGAAGGTCTATATCTACGAGGAAGCCCCGGGATGGCGGAAGCACCGGCGACATGCCTACAGGAGAGGCTGGCGAGACGAGTGGCGGTATCTTGAAAGGAGAGATTACGAAAGGGGAAGAAGGGATGCCTGGCGTGAGTATTACGGGTATTAACTGCCCCCTCCATTAACCCTCCTATCACACACGGCCTCATTTTACCGAGGCCGTGTGTGTATTCTGAATGAGGTATAGCAGTATAAAACCTTCTGCCCTGTCTTAAAACACAATGTAAAACTACTTTACTTTGCCACTTTCAGTATTTCGGGCTTTAACTTTGCAAAATCTGCCTTTATGCCCTTCCAGCGATTCAACCACTCTTTTCCCTGGGCATTTTGAGGTACACGCCATTTTATTCTGTCGTCATAGTTGTTCATAAAGGATTTAAAAATCCTTTCAACCTTTCTTTTACTGTTGTATGGGGCCTCATCTGCAAGTGTCCTATAT
>CAYMML010000054.1:0-12794 GCA_964391515.1 uncultured Thermodesulfovibrio sp.
AAAACTCAGGGAAGAAATCGACCGGATTGATGAAGAGATACTTGGTCTCCTCAACAGGAGGGCTGAGGTCGTTTTAGATGTGGCGGAGATCAAAAAGAAGAAGGATGAGAAGTTCTATGTGCCGCAAAGAGAACGGGAGATCATAGAACGGCTCCAGAAGTTAAACAGGGGGCCCTTTCCCAACGATGCCCTCAGGATAATCTTCAGAGAGATCATATCGGCCTCGCTTGCACTTGAAGAGCCCCTGAAGGTTGCCTGCCTGGGGCCTCTTGCTACATTTACACACCTTGCAGCGCAAAGACATTTTGGTTCTTTTGCAAAGATCATCCCGGTTGATAGCATTAAGGATGTGTTTGAGGCGGTCTTAGAAGGCACTGCACAGTTTGGGGTGGTCCCCATAGAGAACTCAAATGAGGGGGTTGTGAGTTATACACTTGACATGTTTATGGATGTGGATTTGAAGGTCTCTGCGGAGATCATGCTTGAGATAACCCATAACCTTCTTTCAAAGGAAGGGGATATTAAGAAGATAAGGAGGATTTACTCCCACCCCCAGGCATTTGCACAGTGCAGACACTGGCTTGAAAGAAACATGCCGGAGGTGGAGACCGTGGATGCAACGAGCACTGCCAAGGCTGCTGAACTTGCTGCTCAGGACCCTGATGGGGCGGCCATTGCAAGCGATCTGGCGGCAAAGATGTACGATCTCAAGTTCGTAAAGAGGAGCATTGAAGACAACAAAAATAACTTTACCAGGTTTCTGGTGATAAGCGATGAGTTCCCACCACCGTCTGGGAAGGATAAGACCTCGATCATGCTCTCCATAAAGGACAAGCCAGGGGCTCTCTTTGAGGTGCTTACCCCTTTTTATAAGAAGAAGATAAATCTGACAAAGATAGAATCCCGCCCCTCCAAGAGGAAGGCATGGGAGTATATATTCTTTATCGATCTTGAGGGGCATATTGTGGATAAAAAGGTAAGAGATGCCCTGAAGGATGTGGAGAAATACTGTATCTTTCTGAAAGTGCTCGGGTCTTATCCGAAATCAGAGATAATGAACAAAGGTGTGGAGGAACTATGATTAACCCCCCTGAGTATATCCGTGCTATAAAACCATACCAGCCAGGCAAACCGGTTGAGGAACTTGAGAGGGAGTTGGGGATTGAGGGGGCGGTAAAACTTGCTTCAAATGAAAACCCCCTTGGCCCATCTCCAAAGGCACTGGATGCGATAAAGCGGCATCTTTCAGGGTTAAACCGATACCCTGATGGCAGCGGTTACTATCTGAAAAATGCCCTTGCCGAGAGACTGGGTGTGGAGCCTGATGAGTTGATACTTGGTAACGGGTCAAACGAATTACTTGATATTGCCGTAAGGACCTTTATGAGGCAGGATGACCATGCGGTCATGGGGGCACCGTCTTTTGTGGTTTATCCTCTGGCGGTGCAGTCCGTCGGTGCGGAAAAGACCGAGGTGCCTCTCACTCAGTGGAGGCACGACCTTGAGGGTATGCTCTCTGCTGTAAAGGAAAATACAAAGATCCTCTTTATTGCAAACCCAAACAACCCGACGGGTACTATAAACAGGGCTCAGGAGTTTAAACGGTTAATGGAGAGGTTGCCTGAGGATATCCTGTTGATAGTTGACGAGGCATACTATGAGTATGTCACAGACAATGACTACCCCGATAGTCTCAGTTACTTTCGTGAAGGCAGAAACATACTGATCCTCAGGACATTCTCCAAGGCTTACGGGCTTGCTGGGCTCAGGATCGGTTACGGAATTGGCAGAAAAGAGGTGCTTGTGGAGATGAACAAGATTCGAGAGCCCTTTAACACTAACAGCCTTGGCCAGGTGGCCGCACTTGCGGCACTTGAAGATGAAGATCACATTATAAGGAGCATAGAGGTAAACAATGAGGGTAAGGAGTACCTCTACCGGGAGTTTGAACGTCTCGGGATAGAGTATGTCCCTACTGAGGCCAACTTCATTTTCGTGCCTCGCCTTTCAATCTCTGCCGGTGAACTTTACGAAAAACTTCTCAGAAGGGGAGTGATTATAAGACCCATGGGTCCTGAATGGGTGCGTATCACTATTGGCCTCATGGATGAGAACAAAAGACTCATCCAGGCGCTTGAGGCCGAGTTAGGGAAGGGAGTATGAGATGGATATAATCGTTTTAAAGCCAGGTGCTACAGACTCTGATATTCAACATATTGTGGATAAACTCCACAAGAAGGGGCTTGAAGCCCATATCTCAAAGGGCACGGAACGAACCATTATAGGAGTGATCGGTGATACCTCCAGGGTGTCAGAGGATGAGGAGAACTCGATCCGTGCAATAGAGTCGGTAGAAAATGTGATGCGGATCATCAAGCCTTACCGGCTTGCAAGCAGGGAGTTCCACAATGAGGATACCACGATTGATGTCTCCGGAAGGGTCATAGGGGGCAAAAAGGTGCAGGTAATAGCGGGCCCCTGTGCAGTTGAGTCGCGTGAGGTGGTACTGAAGATTGCTCAGAGCGTTAAGGATGCAGGGGCATCCTTTTTAAGGGGTGGTGCGTTCAAGCCAAGAACCTCTCCTTATACATTCCAGGGCCTTGGAGAAGAGGGGCTCCAGATACTTGCCGAGGCTCGTGAGAAGACGGGACTTCCTGTAGTAACGGAGGTCATGGATCCCAGGGATGTGGAGGTGGTCTCGCGTTATTCAGATATCATACAGATCGGGGCCAGGAATATGCAAAACTTCAGGCTCCTCCTTGAGGTGGGTGAGGCCCGGAAGCCTGTTTTGTTAAAGCGTGGGCTGTCTGCAACCATCAAGGAATGGTTGATGGCGGCCGAATACATACTCTCAAGGGGTAACCACCAGGTTATGCTCTGTGAGAGGGGTATCAGGACATTTGAGACCGCAACACGAAACACGCTTGATCTCTCTGCCGTCCCTCTGCTAAAGCAACTCACACACCTGCCCGTGGTTGTTGACCCAAGCCACGGGGTGGGCAAGTGGGATCTGGTGGTTCCCATGGCACGGGCAGCGGTGGCGGCCGGTGCTGATGCACTAATGGTAGAGGTGCACACTAATCCTGAGGAGGCACTCTCTGATGGGGAACAATCACTCAAGCCCACAGTGTTCAGGCAGTTAATGGCAGAGATAAGTGGAGTGGCCAAATCCATCGGGAGAGAAGCCTGACAGATGGTAGAGGCGGATTTTAAGAATACTGCTATCCTGGGAGTGGGGCTTATCGGCGGTAGTCTTGCAATGGGGCTTAAGAGATGTGGGCTTTCTGAGAGGGTGGTCGGGTATGGAAGGACAGTAAAAAACCTTGAAACGGCACGATCACTTGGTTTTATAGATGCATACAGCCTTGACCCCGGGCAGGTGGTAGAAGGTGCAGACCTTGTGGTCCTTGCCACTCCCGTTGGTGCTTTCCCCTTCCTTATTGAACAGATCAAGGGACACCTTAAGGCTGGGGCGGTTGTTATAGATGTGGGTAGTGTTAAGGGAGAGGTGATCCGGGATGTGGAGAGCAAACTCCCTGAAGGCGTATTCTTTGTGAGCACCCATCCTGTTGCCGGCTCTGAGAAAAGCGGTGTGGAAGCGGCAGATCCTGGACTCTTCAGAGACGGCCTCTGTATTATCACCCCCACGGAAAAGACTTCCGGCAGGGTGATGAGAAGGGTGGCAGACTTATGGGAGAAACTGGGGATGAGGATATCGCTCATGAGCCCTGAGGAACACGACAGGGTGATGGCTGGCGTAAGTCACTTTCCCCACCTCCTTGCATATCTTCTGGTTGATACGGTTGCAGGGGATGAACCGGAGGTTCTACTTTTCTCCGGTGGGGGGTTCAGGGATACCACCAGGGTTGCAGAGAGCAGCCCAGGGATGTGGTCGGAGATCATGATGATTAACAAAGCAAATCTTTTGGATCTGATCGATAGGTTCAGGAGGGAACTTGACGAGGTTGAAGAGTGCCTCAGATATGCAGAACAGGACCGCCTTCAGAACCTCTTCAAAAAGGCGGTTGATCTGAGGATGAGGCTGGAGAGATAACCGTGGAGAGTGTGGTTTCTCCTGCCGGTTCTCTCCGGGGCGAGATTGCCCCCCCACCTGATAAGAGCATCTCACACAGGGCGGTCATGTTTGCATCCATTGCAAAGGGGGAAAGCAGGATTAAAAATCTCCTTAAGGCCGCAGACCCTATAAGCACAATGAACGCATTCAGGGCACTTGGTGTTGAAATAACTGAAAGTGCCGAAGAGGTTATTATTGTCGGAAAAGGTTTATACGGGCTCAGAGAGCCGGATGATGTTATAGATTGTGGTAATTCTGGAACCACCATCCGGCTTATTACAGGGCTCCTTGCAGGCCAACCCTTTTACACCACCCTCACGGGCGATGCATCCCTCCGGAAGAGGCCTATGGGCAGGATAATAGAGCCATTGAAAAAGATGGGTGGAAGGATCATGGCAAGGGCTGATGATACTCTTGCACCTGTTTCCATAAGGGGAGGTGGTTTGAAGGGGATACACCATGTATCACGGGTGGCTTCTGCCCAGGTGAAATCCTCCATAGTTCTTGCAGGGCTTTGTGCAGAGGGAGATACCCTTATTGAGGAGCCACAGAGGTCAAGAGACCATACTGAGCGGATGCTTATATCTATGGGGGCGGATCTAAATGTGGAAGGCCTTACGGTAAGGGTGAGAGGTGGTAGAGAACTTGAACCTTTTGATATTACCGTTCCAGGTGATTTTTCATCGGCTGCCTTTTTTATAGCCGGTGCACTCATAATACCGAACTCAGAAATAACTATAAAAGATACAGGGATTAACCCAACTCGTACGGGTCTCCTTGAGGCCATACACCTGATGGGGGGTGATCTAAATGTCACAGAAGAGCGGGAGGTTTCGGGAGAGTTGGTTGGTAATCTGCATGCAAGGTATACCAAGGGGCTAAAGGGGATTGAACTTCCAGCAGAACTTGTCCCTGCAATGATTGATGAGTTTCCGGTATTTTCCGTAATTGCTACTCAGGCTGAGGGTGAAACAATAATCAGGGGTGCCTCTGAACTAAGGGTCAAAGAGTCTGACCGGATAGCAACGGTTGTCGGTGAGTTAAGAAAGATGGGTGCTGAGATCGAGGAACTCCCTGATGGTATGGTGATTAATGGGCCCACAAGGCTGAAAGGTGGCAGGGTCCTGAGCCATGGGGACCACAGGCTTGCCATGTCACTTGCCGTTGCCGGACTTGTTGCAGAAGGTGAGACGGTGATTGAGGGCACAGAGGCGGTGGATATATCCTTCCCGGGATTTTTTGAGTTGTTACAGAGTGTGCTTGTTAAGTGATCAGACACTCAAGAGGTTGTGTCGGCACGAAACATAATGGTTAGTAGAAGAGTTCGAACCTCCTCATTCTTATGTTGATCAGTAACCCCACGGCGATGAAGTTACTAAGAAGGGCGGTGCCTCCGTAACTGAAAAACGGCAGTGGTATCCCCACCACAGGTAAGAGCCCCATCGTCATCCCAATGTTTATAAAGAGATAAAAGAAAAACATCGCACTTATTCCAAGGGACATAAAGACGCCAAATGGGTCTTTTGCATAGTAGGCTGTCTCGAGCCCTCTGAGAATAATTAGCGAGTATAGCCCAAGGAGGATCACGGAGCCAACAAACCCCCACTCCTCTGCAAAGACCGAAAATATAAAGTCTGTATGCTTTTCTGGTAAAAACCTGAACGGCCCCTGCGTGCCCTTCAGATAACCCTTGCCAAGTATCCGGCCTGAGCCGATGGTTATCTTTGACTGTTCTATCTGGTATCCAATACCCCTGGGGTCAACTGATGGATCAAGGAATGCCACTATCCTGTTTTTCTGGTATGTCTTTAGCCCTTTCCAGACAATCCTTCCACCAAGGGGGAGCACAATAACGGAAACGAGTGCCAGAACGAGTATCTTTCTTCTACCAAGCCCCTTTATCAGTAGCAGGGCGGAGGCGATAAAAAACAGAATCAGTGCCGTTCCCAGGTCAGGCTGTTTGTAAAGAAAATAAAAAGGAAGCATCAGATATAAAAGGCCATAAGTGAAAACAGATCCCCACCCCGGGGGTGATCTTCTCGTTGTCAGGTATCTTGAGGCACCGATTATAAGCAGTACCCTGAAAACCTCTGAGGGCTGGAAACTAAGAGGACCAAACCTTATCCATCGTTGAGCCCCCATGCCTTCATGGCCGAAGATGATGGTTATAAAAAGGAGTACAATTCCGAACCCATAAAGGTAAAAGGCCGGTCTGAAGAGTTTTTTGTAATCTATAACAATCGATGCAGCCATACCAAGGAGTGCTACCACTAACCAGATGGACTGTTTCAGATAGAACCGGGGCTGGTTGAGTTCCAGGACGGGTCTTGTGGAACTGTAAATCGTCATAATACCGAGGATGGTAATTATTATGGGTATGAAAAGCAAAAGTAGATCCACACGGCGGAGCCTTACGGTGAACTCACCAGACCGAAGCACTTCAAAGACCCGTTTGATCATTCCCATGCCACCCCTTCGAGGTAATTCTCTATCACATCCCTTGCTATGGGTGCTGCCGCCTCACCACCGTGTCCGCCATGCTCAACGAAAACAGAGACCGCTATCTGAGGCTCCTCATAGGGTGCATAGGCAACAAACCAGGCATGATCTCTGGGGCCACGCCTTCTGGTATCGTCCGAACTGCCTACCACCTGGGCGGTGCCCGTCTTTCCTGCAATGATAAACCTGTCACTCTTTGCACGCCAGCCCGTGCCCTTGGGGTCGTTTACCACCCCTTTAAGGGCATCTCTTATTATGGAGAGGTGTTCAGGGGAGATGCTGATCTTTGAGATCGGTTCTGGTGGATGAGAGAGTCTGAGCATGGAGGGTCTGTAAACATTACCACCGTTTGCGATGGCAGATATGAGGATGGCCGCATGTGCAGGGGTTATCGTCACATAGCCCTGCCCTATGGCGGCATTGAATGTCTCACCAAGATACCAGGGCCTCCCTTTGGTCTTCTTTTTCCAGGCACTTGTGGGTATGATCCCAGGGATTTCGTTTGATAGACCAAGCCCGATTTTACGGTCAAGCCCAAGTGCCTTGGCATACTTGGCTATCCTGTCTATACCAAGGAGTTTGCCAGTTTCATAAAAAAAGACATCACAGGACTCCACAAGCCCTTTGTAGATATCTGTATGGCCGTGTCCTTCATCCTTCCAGCACCGAAATGTCCAGATGCCCACCTCGATCTTACCAGAACAGTAAAAAGAGGTGTCTTCCTTTATGACACCCTCCTCAAGCCCTGCAAGAGCGGTAATAATCTTGAATACCGAGCCGGGGGGGTAGCGGCTCTGAAACACCCTGTTCAGAAAGGGATGGCCGGGGTTGTTGATGATCTCTTTCCATCTTTCTGCAGAAATTCCCTTTACAAATATGTTCGGGTCGAAGGATGGGAGGCTTACGAGAGAGATTATCTCGCCGGTTGTGGGGTTTAGCGCAAGTAGTGCCCCCGATCGTCTGCCAAAGGCGTTTTCTGCAACAAGTTGGGTTTCAATATCGACGCTGAGGTGAATATCCTTGCCCTGCTGAGGAGAAAACTCCTGGAGAGGGTGTATCTGTCTTCCCAGGGCATCCACCTCTATATACTTTACACCTGGTACACCTTTCAGGTCATCATCGAAAAGGGCCTCGGCTCCCCACCTGCCTATGTATGATTTCCTCGGCAAATCACCAAACCTGCCGCTCCTTACCTCCTCCTCATGGGGATGGCTGATATAACCTATCAGATGAGATGCAGTCTCCCCATAAGGATACGATCGGATTATCTCCGTCTGTATGATCAGCCCTGGAAAGTCTGACCTCCTTGCCTCGATCTGGGCAACCTCTTTAAAGGTGAGACCCTTTTTCAGCACTATCGGCTCAAGGGTATAGGGCTTCTTCCTGATTATCCTCTCTGAAAGTTCGTCGGAGGATATGCCGAGCAGTTCAGACAGTGCGGTCAGGTTGATCTCCCTGCCAGGTGGTTTTGGAAGCAGGGAAACCACAAAGTATGGTTCATTCTCCACAAGTGCCCTTCCCCGCCTGTCGTAGATTATCCCCCTTGGGGCAGGGAGTTTCACCACCGAGACACGGTTTTTCAGTGAGAGGTTATAGTAGTAATCTCCCCTCAGGATCTGTAACTGCCACAACCTGAGGACAAATATTAGAAGCATAAAAAATAGTACCAAACTACCTGTTCGTACTACTTCCTTTCTATTGTCCATCTTCCGGCCCTATCAGATACCCTGCAGGGGATACTATCAGTCCGCTCAAGGCGGAGTATATGAGAATGTCGGTGAGGCTACCCGGGCTTACCCAGAAAAGCAGAAGTGCAAAAACCTGTATTAAATAGTCAAGTGCCCCAAGCAGTAATAGCGTAAGCCATCCTACCAGAGGACGCCATATAAATACCCTTCCAAATAGAGAACCTGAAACTATCCCCATGAGCCCTTTTGAAAGGATGGAGGGGCCAAGGAACCCACCTGAGAGGGTATCCTCTATAAACCCGATAAGGACACCTGCCCAGAACCCCTTCTGGTAACCACAACGGATACTAACTGCATAGACCGGTAGGATGAGCAGGTCAATGGGGATTCCTTTTTTGTTGAAGAGCATCTGGATGACAAGAAGTGTGATAGAAAGCAGTACGATGACACCTGTTTTCTTAGTGGTGGTCATTTTTTGCACCTCCACTACCTGAAGTAAGTGGGTATGCTTTTGTCAGGAGCATTACCTCCTCAAGAGAGGTCTCATCAATATAGGGCATTGCGGTGATCTTCTTGAAGAGTTCCGTTTCCCCTTCCAGGCTGGTAACCTCAGCAACGGGTATGCCGGGGGGGAATATACCGTCCAGTCCGGATGTTACAAGGCGCTCACCTATATCCACAGGGGCCTTCTTAGAGATGTACTTTAGGATACAACTTCCGTCCCCTTTACCCGAAAGTATGCCCTCAAGCCGTGACTCCTGCAACCGAACGGAAACGCTGAATGATGGGTCTGTAATGAGAAGCACCTCCGAGTATCCAGCATTCACCTCTACCACCTTGCCCACAAGCCCCTTTGTGTTTCTCACAACCATATCCTTCTTCACCCCATCCCTCTCCCCCCTGTCGATAACTATCACCCGGGGCCACCTCCTTGCACCCCCTGCCACTACCCTTGCAGTTATATAACTTCCCTGTGGGGAGGGTTTGAGTTTGAGTATCTCTCTTAACCTGAGATTTTCCTTTTCCAACTCGGTGCATCTTTCGTTTGAAAGGAGGAGTTTCTTTACCTCCTCTTTAAGGTTTTTGTTTTCCTCTTTCAGTTTGTATATCTCTTTTACCGGTGTGGTCAAACCCTTCCAGAGTTTGCTCAAACCACCGGTAAGGGTGTAAAGGGGGAGTTTTAAAAACCGGCCAGGGTTAACAGGCCCCCTTGTGCTCTGGTAGGTCATAAGGGTGATAGATGTAACAAAGAGGATTACAAGGAGGGTTATTCTTCTGTCTATCATGGTTTGTTACGAAAAGAGATCATATATATAACTCTTTGCCCTCTGTGGTTGTCTTTTTGTAACATTCAGGTTGAGTTATGGTTAGGGTTTTCAGTTCAGCGAGACCCTTTGAAGCAGATCAAGTTCGTCAAGCATCTTTCCCACACCCCTGACAACGGCAGTCAGCGGATCATCGGCAACTATCACGGGTAACTGGGTCTCCTCCTTTATGAGCATGTCAAGACCCTTGAGAAGGGCACCCCCACCGGCAAGCACAATCCCTTTGTCAACAATGTCGGCAGCCAGTTCGGGGGGTGTGTTTTCAAGTGTGGTTTTAATGGTTTCCAGTATCATCTGAACCGGTTCCTTTAGGGCGTCTCTGATCTCATCGTCATTGATTGTTATCGTCTTGGGTATGCCCGAGACCATGTCCCTTCCCTTTATCTCAAGTTCCACCTTTTCACTGTTAACTTTGAAGGCAGAACCGATCTCGATCTTGATCTGCTCTGCCGTGCGCTCACCGATCATCAAGTTGTATTTCCTTTTTATGTAGGCAAGGATGGTATCATCCATCTTATCGCCGCCCACTCGAACAACCTTGCTGAATACCACACCGTCAAGGGAGATCACCGCCACATCTGTTGTGCCACCCCCGATATCAACGATCATGTTGCCGGTTGGTTCACCTACAGGAAGTCCCACCCCGACGGCTGCAGCCATTGGTTCCGAGATCAGATAGACCTCCCTTGCGCCTGATGCCTGGGCTGCATCCTTAACCGCCCTCTGTTCCACCTGGGTTATCCCCGAGGGTACCCCTATTATCACCCTTGGGGATACAAAACTCTTACGGTTGTGCACCTTTGTGATAAAGTACTTGAGCATCTCCCCCGTGGCATCAAAGTCGGCTATCACCCCGTCTTTCATCGGCCTTATAGCGGTTATATTGGCCGGGGTCTTGCCAAGCATCTTCTTTGCTTCGGCACCAACGGCGATGGTTTTTTTGTTGTCTTTTCTTATTACTACTACAGATGGCTCGTTGCAGACTATACCCTTACCCTTCACATATACGAGGGTGTTGGCAGTCCCCAGATCTATTGCAAGATCGTTTGAAAAGATTCCCAGCAGTTTCTGAATGAACATTACGCCTCCTTGTATGTTCTTTGAAGATGTGTCAGTTAAAGAGTAACGACGAGACTGACACTAAAAATACTGAAATTTCAGGAAAACCGGAGGTTGTAACCTTCAGAAATACTATCAGATGAGTATGCATATTTTCAAGGTAAAGAGCCATTTCCCCGGAAATCTGCTTCCCTATTGGGGACGGGTTTCCCATTTTGGGGATAGGAGGAGGGCTCGATTTGGGGTGCGGGTTTTGTAACATGTTGATTTTTAAGCGGTTTGCTCTGTGTCCCCGATGCCCTGTGATATCTGGCATCAAAGATGCTGATAGTAAATCAGAAAAGATTCAACTAACGGGGCATCTAACTACCCGTCGGTTATTATGTTTATGCTTTTTTGGATGAAAGGAGGATGAAATGAGAGCAAAGATTGCAATAAAGTTGCTATCGGTCTTAATTGCACTTATCTCTTTTGTTACGGTTGTTGAGGCATCTGGTTTGCCACTCAGGGTATCCGTTGTAAAAGGGGTTGCCCGGATGACCGATCTCCGGGATGATTACAACAGGATGGATCTTGCCGAAAATATGCCCCTCTTCGTTGATCAGGAGGTCAGTACTGAGGGGCACAGTTGGGTAGAGATTGATTACGGTGGCTCGGTGTTCATAAGGCTTGATGAGTGGAGCAGGATGAGGATAGTTGGGATGAGAGAGACCGCCTCGGAGGCTGTGGTGGAGGTGAGGCTGGTTGAGGGTAACCTTTATATGAGAGACTTTGGCAGGAGAGGATTCCGGGTTGATGTGCTGGGAGATGATGTGAAACTTATTCCTGAAGGTGTAGTATCACTTTCCGTCCGAAACAGAGTGCGGGGTATTGAGGCGGAGGTCTGGTCGGGATCAGTCAGGGTAATCGACCGTACAGGAAGTTGGCACCTTGAAGAAGGTGTGGAGGTAATCTCAAATGGTTATGGTGAGACGGAGACCGCACCCCTAAATTACCCCGATGAGTGGGTAAGATGGAACTTTGCAAGAGACAGGATTACCAGAGAGTATTACGCAATTGAAGATGGGTTTTTACCACCTCTACTGTCAGATTACTCCGGGTTTCTTGGCAGGTATGGAGAGTGGGTGGAAGACCCATATTATGGATATGTATGGGTACCTGCTGAGGTGCCATTAGAATGGGTGCCTTACAGCAGAGGAAGATGGGTAGAGATCAGGGAGGAGTATGTGTGGGTTCCTTCCGAGCCGTGGGGATGGATACCTTACCACTACGGGAGGTGGGTGTATGTTGACCACAGGGGTTGGTGCTGGGTTCCTCCAGGACGTCCGGCAGTGTGGTCACCTGCACTGGTTGTATGGTACTCGGACGACCTTTACCTTGGCTGGTTTCCCCTTGGCCCGGGGGAGTTCTACACCGGTCCACCTCCGGTTAGGATCATAAAGGAAAAGATAATCATAAAAAAGACGATCAGACATTATAGAAACGGAAGGATTAGAAGGGCGGTTATCAAAAGGAAACGGAGGGCATTGAGACCCCGCAAAGTGGTGGTCTATAAAGAGAAGAAAATCTTCGTGGAGAAGAAAAGGAGAATAAAGAAGAGGGAGTATCGTAGGGAAAAGGACAGGTTTATCCGTCCTCACCATAGAAAGGAAAGGGGTCAGCACAGGTGGCGCATTGCTGAAAAGAGGGTTGTTGAAAAGAGGGTGTTTCAGAGAGAGGGCAGGAAAAGAAAGAAAACTTTTCATGGATACACAAAAACTCGATTTTCTGTTTCCCAAACAAAACTGAGGTTTAAACACAAAAAGGGCAGGGATGTTTTCAATAAACGCAAGGGAAAACGGTTCAAAAAGGTGGTTGGCAAAAGTGCAGAAGATAGACACCATAAGGGGGAAGTAAAACACCGGAAAATGAAGAGATACAAAATGAGAGGCCTAACATGACCTTAAAGCCGCAAAAACCCACGGAGAACAAAGAGGGGCACAGAGGAGAAACACTCTGGAGTCAGTGGGATAACACCGGTGATCATTTCCTGTTATTAAGAGGATGTTTATACTAATATCTACATTATTAATGTCAACAACCCCGATGGAGCAGGGCAGGCAGGATTCAGGAGAAATCCGGATTTTCGCGATACCTCAAGTACCGTGA
>CAYMML010000055.1:0-12678 GCA_964391515.1 uncultured Thermodesulfovibrio sp.
AGAAACCTATCGTCTCATCCATATTCCCAGTGGCAAGGGCGACATGATTTATCCCCTTGAACTTCATAGTTTTATTATACCAGTTACACGTTCCGTGGGGTTGTGTTTCTATAGTTGGCGGTTTTGTGCTATCCTCTAAAAAGACAGTTATCTCACAGAAAGGATAGGATGGTGAAACATCTACTGCTTTTGAGCGGTGCACTGGGGGTGTTTTTACAGTTTTATTACACCTACCATCTGCCACCCCATGTGGCAACACACTTTGGTGCCGGGGGGTTACCAAACGGCTGGATGTCGAGGGAGGGGAATCTTGCGCTAAGTGTATGTGTGTTTGTCTTCAACACCCTTTTCTTTTTTTTCCTTCCTGCTATTGTCAGGAAATTGCCCACGAGGCTAATAAGTTTTCCAAAGCGGGATTACTGGTTTTCTCCTGAAAAGAGGGAAGAGACCCTCCACCTCACAACCCCTTGGATACACGCAATAGGGTTTATTACGAACCTCTTTCTTATGGGAGTATTTCATCTTGCTTTCCTTGCAAACCTCGAAAAACCACCAAAACTTGATGAGCGGTCATTCTTTCTGATGCTCGGTCTCTACCTGCTTACGGTGGCCATATACACGGCTCTCATTTACAGGAGGTTTGGTAAGGTGCCTAAAAAAGAAGGGGATATCCGACGGATATCCCCTTCTTGAAGGCATCTATTCTTTGAGCCAGTTTTTTTTATTCTTCCTCGTCTCCTTCATCGGTATCTTCTGTCTCCTCCCTCTCTTCCTCAAGAAGGCCGGCCACAGAGTCACGCTTCACAAAGGTTTCTCTGTAAACAGCCATCCCTGTTCCTGCAGGGATGATCCTTCCCATTATCACATTCTCCTTTAGACCTCTCAGTTCATCCACCTTACCCTCAAGGGCGGCCTCTGTGAGGACCCTGGTGGTCTCCTGGAAGGAGGCGGCACTCACCCAACTGTATGTCGAGAGCGATGCCTTAGTGATACCAAGGAGCATGGGCTTACCGGTGGCAGGCTTGCCGCCCTCCGCCCTTACCCTCTCGTTTACATCGATAAACTCCTCACGATCCACCTGATCACCAATCAGAAACTCCGTATCTCCAGGGTCTTCTATCTTGATCTTCCTCATCATCTGACGCACTATTATCTCAATGTGCTTGTCGTTTATGCTCACGCCCTGAAGCCGGTAAACCTTCTGAACCTCATCCACCAGGTACCGCTGGAGTTCGTTAGGCCCCAGTATATCGAGTATGCTGTGGGGGTTTACGGCACCGTCCATGAGTGCCTCACCAGCCCTCACCCAGTCGCCTTCATGCACAGTCACATGCTTGCCCTTCGGAATGATGTACTCCTTTTCCGTATCTCCAGCCTTAACCACCACCACACGCTGCCCCTTGGGGGCGCTTCTGAACTCAACCACACCATCGATCTCTGATACGATGGCATGCTCCTTGGGCTTCCTTGCCTCAAAGAGTTCAGCAACCCTGGGAAGACCACCGGTGATGTCCTTGGTCTTGGTGGTCTCACGAGGTATCTTGGCAAGTATATCACCAGGCGCCACAATATCGCCCTTTTCCACCAGGATATGGGCACCGGAAGGAAGCAGATACCTTGCCGGGTGTTTGGTGCCAGGTATCTTCAGGGTGGCCTTACCCTTTTCGTCTTTAATGGATATCCTGGGCCTCATATTCGGCGGGTAATCGATGATCACCTTCTGGCTGAGGCCGGTCACCTCGTCCACCTCTTCCTTGACCGTCACACCCTCAACTATGTCACCAAGGGCAATACGGCCACCAATCTCTGTAAGGATGGGCACCGAGTAGGGATCCCACTCCACCAACTTCTGCCCGGCCTTAACCTCTGTACCCTCATCCACAAGTATTTGAGCACCATAGACGAGGTTGTACTTCTCCTTCTCCCTGCCCTGTCTGTCAACTACGGCGATCTTGGCGTTCCTGTTAAGGACGACCAGCACTCCCGCCCTGTTCTTAACCGCATTCAGGTCTATAAACTTCACCTTACCGGAGTTCTTCGCCTCAAGAACCGCCTGCTCTGTAACCTTTGTCGCCGTTCCACCAATGTGGAATGTCCTCATGGTAAGCTGTGTGCCAGGCTCACCGATGGACTGGGCGGCGATAATCCCCACCGCCTCACCGATCTCGATCGGTTTACCACGGGCAAGGTCACGTCCGTAGCATTTTGCACAGACCCCAAACCGGGTCTTACATGTGAGAACAGAGCGGATCTTAACCCTGTCTATTCCAGCATCAATGATCTTCTGGGTAACCTCCTCGTCTATCTCCTGTCCGGCATCGGCAATCTTCTCACCCGTTACGGGGTCGAGTATCTTATCGGAAGTTGTCCTTCCCAGTATCCTCTCCTCAAGGGGCTGGATAATCTCACCACCCTCTATGAGTGCCTGAACGGTTATCCCATCGTGAGTACCGCAGTCTTTCTCCGTTATAATCACATCCTGGGAGACATCAACAAGCCTCCTTGTAAGGTAACCGGCGTTTGCCGTCTTGAGAGCCGTATCGGCAAGACCCTTACGGGCACCGTGGGTGGAAATAAAGTACTGTAATGGGCTCAGCCCCTCACGGAAGTTTGCCGTGATAGGGGTCTCGATAATCTCACCTGAGGGTTTTGCCATCAGACCCCTCATACCAGCCAACTGCCTGATCTGGGCCGCCGAGCCCCTCGCACCTGAGTCTGCCATCATGAAGATGCTGTTGAATGAGCGTCTCTCCTTCAGTTCCTCCTCGGAAAGCGTGGTTCCGTCCTCTGCACCCAACTCCTTCATCATCTCTTCAGCCACCCGCTCGGTCACATTTGCCCAGATATCTATAACCTTGTTGTACCTCTCACCCTGTGTTATGAGACCATCAGAGTACTGCTTATAGACCTCAAGCACCTCCTGTTCGGCCTCTTTTATGATGTCTGCCTTCTTGCTGGGGATGTGCATATCGTCCATACAGATGGATATACCGGAACGAGTTGCCATGGAAAAGCCCATCCGCTCCAGGTTGTCAAGAAAGACCACCGTCTCCCGGCGACCAATCTTCTTGTAGCAGTAATCGACCAGGTTCTGTATGTCCTTCTTTGTCAGTTCCTTGTTAATAAACGAAAAGGGCACACCTGCAGGGATGATCTCCCAGAGAAGCACCCTACCGGCCGTGGTATCCACGATCTCACCATCTATCCTGATCCTGATTGAGGCATGCTCTGATACAACACCGGCATCGTAGGCAGCCCTCAACTCATCGGGGTCGGCAAACACCATCCCCTCTCCCTTTGCCCCCTTCTTCTGTTTGGTGATGTAGTAAATTCCCAGCACCATATCCTGAGTGGGATAGACTATTGGCCTGCCGTTTGCAGGTGAGAGGAGGTTGTTTACAGACATCATGAGCACCCTTGCCTCTATCTGTGCCTCAATGGAAAGGGGAACATGCACTGCCATCTGGTCACCGTCGAAGTCTGCATTGTAGGCGGTGCAGACAAGGGGGTGGAGTTTTATCGCCTTACCCTCGACCAGCACAGGGTCAAACGCCTGTATGCCAAGCCTGTGCAGTGTTGGTGCCCTGTTCAGTAAAACAGGATGCTCCTTGATCACCTCCTCAAGGGCGTCCCAGACCTCGTCTGTCTCAAGTTCCACCATCTTCTTGGCGTGCTTGATGGTGGTGACATACCCCTTCTCCTCAAGTTTGTTGAAAACAAAGGGCTTGAAGAGTTCAAGGGCCATCACCTTGGGAAGACCGCACTGGTGCAGTTTCAGTTCCGGCCCCACAACTATGACAGATCTTCCCGAATAGTCAACCCTCTTACCAAGGAGGTTCTGACGGAACCTTCCCTGTTTACCCTTGATCATGTCACTCAGAGACTTCAGAGGCCTCTTGGTGGAACTCTTCATCGCCTTTGTCCTCTTCGTATTGTCAAAGAGTGCGTCCACAGCCTCCTGAAGCATCCTCTTTTCATTCTTTATGATCACACTGGGAGCCTTCAGATCCATCAGCCTCTTGAGCCGGTTGTTCCGGTTTATCACCCTTCTGTAAAGGTCATTGAGGTCAGATGTGGCAAACCTTCCGCCATCCAGATGGACAAGAGGCCTCAGTTCCGGTGGAAGCACCGGGATTACATCCATGATCATCCATTCGGGCTTGTTGCCAGACTTCCTGAACGCCTCAACAATCTTGAGCCTCTTTGTGAGTTTCCGTTTCTGACCGATGGAGGACGACTCCTGTATCTTGTTTTTCAGTTCCGCCGCAAGCCCATCCAGATCAACCGCCCTCAACAGTTCCCTTACCGCCTCGGCACCCATACCCGCCTTGAACTTTGTGCCGTACTCGGCAACCGCCTGCTTGTACTCTTCATCAGAGAGCAGTTGCTTCTCCTTGAGGCCGGTGCCCTCACCCGGATCAATCACCACATAACTCTCAAAGTATAGCACCCTCTCAAGGTTTCGCATGGTCATATCAAGGAGCGTCCCTATCCTGCTTGGCACCCCCTTTAGAAACCAGATATGGGCAACAGGGGTTGCAAGTTCTATGTGGCCGAGCCTCTCACGCCTGACCCTTGCCTGGATAACCTCAACACCGCATTTGTCACACACCACACCACGGTGTTTCATCCTCTTGTACTTACCACAGAGGCACTCCCAGTCCTTTATGGGCCCGAATATCTTTGCGCAGAACAGCCCGTCCCGCTCCGGCTTGAAGGTACGGTAGTTTATCGTCTCAGGTTTTTTGACCTCACCATAAGACCACTCCCTGATCTTCTCAGGGGATGCGATCTTTACCCTTATGGCATCAAAGTCCTTTGGGTTTTTTGGCTTTTGAAAAAGGGCATAAATCTCTTCCAATTTTCCTTCTCCCTTCTTTTTTAGTCATAATGACTCATTAACATCTATCTGAACAGGTGGTCCGGCTCTCCTCAGTTTTTGGAACTCTTTTTCTTCTTCTGCAGGAGTTCAACATCCAGACCAAGACTCTGTAATTCCTTTATCAACACATTAAACGACTCGGGCACACCGGAGTCCAGGCTTGCGTCACCCTTCACTATAGCCTCATACATCTTGCCACGCCCCTGGACATCGTCACTCTTAACGGTGAGAAACTCCTGAAGTGTGTATGCTGCACCATATGCCTCAAGTGCCCAGACCTCCATCTCACCGAGCCTCTGGCCACCAAACTGCGCCTTACCTCCAAGGGGCTGCTGGGTAACAAGGGAGTATGGGCCGATGCTCCTTGCGTGCACCTTATCGTCAACAAGGTGGTGGAGTTTGAGCATGTACATATAACCAACCGTTACCGGCCTTTCAAAGGGCTCTCCCGTACGGCCGTCATAGAGCACAGTCTGGCCGCTTTCTGGCAGCCCGGCCTTTTTGAGCAGGGATTTGATCTCCTTCTCCTTCACACCTTCAAAGACCGGTGATGCTATGTGTAACCCAAGTGCCTTGGCAGCCCATCCAAGATGGGTCTCAAGCACCTGCCCCACATTCATACGAGAGGGGACGCCAAGTGGGTTAAGCACTATGTCCACAGGTGTGCCGTCAGGCAGAAATGGCATGTCCTCAACGGGCAGCACCATGGATATGACGCCCTTGTTACCATGCCTTCCCGCCATCTTGTCACCTATCTGGATCTTCCGCTTCATGGCTATGAAGACCTTCACCATCTTATTCACACCCGGGGGCAGTTCATCACCCTTCTTCAGCCTGTCAATCCGCTCGTCGTAACCCTTCTGGAACTTTTTAATCATCTCCTTGAGGTTTGCCAGAATCTCGTCAACCTTCTGCTGGGTCTTCTCATCCTTTAGTTTCACCCTGTTAAGATACTGATCCTTTATCCTCTCAAGGTGTTTCTCCGTCAGTTTGTGCCCCTTACGGCAGATGATCTCCTTTATGCGCGGTACCTTCAGGTCTTCTGAAACGGCAGACCCAAGGAGGAGTGCTCTGACCTTTGAGTATGCCTCCTCACTATAGATCCTGATCTGCTCCTCCAGATCTTCCTGAAGCCTCCTGATCTCATCCTCCTCGATACTCTTTTCTCGGGCACTCTTTTCGGTACCCTTCCTTGCAAATACCTTCACATCCACAACCGTCCCCACTATCCCGGGAGGCACCCTGAGGGAGGAGTCCTTCACATCCTCGGCCTTTTCACCAAAGATTGCCCTCAGGAGTTTCTCTTCAGGAGTGAGTTGGGATTCACCCTTGGGGGTTATCTTACCCACGAGGATATCCCCTGGCTGCACCTCCGCACCTATTCTGATAATACCGCTTTCATCCAGGTCTTTCAGTGCCTCCTCACCCACATTTGGTATGTCACGGGTGATCTCCTCGGGGCCAAGTTTGGTCTCCCGCGCCTCAACCTCAAACTCCTCTATATGTATCGAGGTGTAAACATCCTCTTTCACAAGCCGCTCACTGATCAGTATGGCATCCTCAAAGTTGTAGCCACCCCAGGGCATGAAGGCCACCAGCACATTCTTACCCAGGGCAAGTTCACCAAGGTCGGTGCTCGGGCCGTCTGCAAGTATATCCCCCTTTTGTACCTTATCACCGGTCTTCACAAGGGGCTTCTGGTTAAAACAGGTGCCCTGGTTAGAGCGGCTGAACTTGACGAGTTTGTAAATATCAACACCGCCGCCCTTTTCGGTAACCCTCACAACGATCCTCTCAGAGTCTGCCTTCTCCACAATGCCTGAGCGCTTTGCAATGACGACCACCCCGGAGTCTCGCGCTGCAACCGCCTCCATACCGGTTCCAACCACCGGCGCCTCAGGCACAAGCAGGGGAACCGCCTGCCTCTGCATGTTGGAGCCCATGAGTGCACGGTTGGCGTCGTCGTTTTCAAGAAAGGGAATCAGACTTGCGGAGACACCCACGATCTGTTTAGGTGAAACATCCATATACTCCACCTCTTCAGGTGGAACCATCTTGAAGTCACCACCAAGCCTGGCAGGCACCGCATCACCCACAAGCCTTCCGTATCTGTCAACAGGAGAGGTTGCCTCGGCAATCACATGGAGTTCACCATCTATTGCATTGAGGTACTCGATCTCGTCGGTCACCTTTCCGTTTTTCACCTTCCGGTAGGGAACCTCTATGAACCCGTACTCATTCACCCTGGCATAGGTGGCAAGAGAGGTTATCAGACCGATGTTCGGCCCCTCAGGGGTCTCAATAGGGCAGATCCTCCCGTAGTGTGTGGGGTGAACGTCACGAACCTCAAACCCGGCACGCTCCCTTGTGAGCCCACCAGGGCCAAGAGCGCTCAACCTCCTCTTGTGCGTGATTTCTGAGAGGGGGTTGGTCTGATCCATGAACTGGCTCAACTGGCTTGAACCGAAAAACTCCTTCACAGCAGCCATCACAGGCTTTGCGTTAATGACATCATGTGGCATCGCCTCATCCAGTTCGGTAAGGGTCATCTTCTCCTTCATCGCCCTTTCCATCCTCATGAGGCCGATCCTGAACTGGTTTTCCAGGAGTTCACCCACGCCCCTGATCCTTCTGTTACCGAGATGGTCAATGTCGTCAATCTCCCCCCGTCCTGTCCGGAGCATAAGGAGGTATCTCACCATCTCTATAATGTCCCTGTCTGTAAGTACGCGGGTCTCAAGTGGGGTATCAAGCCCCAATTTCTTGTTTATTTTCAACCTCCCCACAGGCGAGAGATCGTAACGTTTGGGATCAAAAAACAGCCCGTGAAAGAGTTCCTCCGCCGCCTCAAGTGTTGATGGCTCACCAGGACGGAGTTTTTTATAAATCTCTATGAGGGCCTCCTCCCTGCTGTTTACCTTATCGGTCATGAGTGTGTCCCTCAGGGATGGGAGAAACCTCACATTGTCTATAAAGAGGAGTTCTATCTGGTCGATACCGAGGGAGTTGATCTTTTCTAACACCTCTTCGGTGATCTCCTCGTTGCTCTCAAGTATCACCTCACCCGTCTCAGGATCAACCACATCCTTCAGCGTAACCCTGCCGATAATCTCCTCAGTAGTTATGGGTATCTCAGTTATGCCGGCATTGGAAATCTTCCGGAATGCCGCCTTTGAAATCTTTCCACCCTCTCTGACGATCAGGTCTCCGGTATCAGGGTGAACTATCTCTGTCCTTATCTTTGAGCCTATCAGGACGTCTGAAACAGGCCTGTAAAAACCCTTCCCCTTCCTGTATATGGTCTCGGAGGGGTAGAAAATCCTGAGCAGTTCTTCGTTTGAGTACCCAAGCGCCTTGAGTATAATGGTTGCGGGTATCTTCCTCCTCCGGTCGATCCTTACATACAGGAGGTCTTTGGTATCAAACTCAAAATCGAGCCAGGACCCCCTTGCAGGGATCACCCTGGATGTGTAAAGGGGACGCCCGCTTACATGGGTTTTGGTCTTGTCAGGTGCAAAAAATATCCCTGGAGACCTGTGGAGTTGGCTTACAATAACCCTCTCTGTTCCGTTTATTATAAAAGTCCCCGTCTCTGTCATGAGGGGGATCTCACCGATATACACATCCTGTTCTCTCGATTCCTTCAAAACCTTCCTGTTCTGCTGGTCGTACTCATAGAGGTCGAGTCTCACCTTTATCTTCAACGGTGCACCGTAAGTGACACCCTTTTCAAGGCATTCGCGTGGTGTAAGATTGGGCTCACCAATATGATATTCAATGAATTCAATAGTTGCCGTCTCGTTGTAATCAGAGATGGGGAAGATCCCCTTGAGTGCCGCCTGGAGCCCTATATCCTTTCGTTTGGACGGTTCAACGGTCTGCTGCAGAAAGCGCTCATAAGAGGTCTTCTGGAATTCCATCAGGTAAGGAACATCAAGGATGGGGGGAACCTTTCCAAAGTTTTTCCTTTCTCTTAAAACCTGTGCCATGGTTCTCCTTTCAAAAATCAGAAAAATTGAGACTGGAGCAGGGGGTGAGCACCCGTCTCTCCCCCTGCCCAAATGCTTTCAGCAAACAGACTACTTGATCTCTACAGTTGCACCCTGCTCTTCCAGTTTTGCCTTCACGCTTTCGGCCTCTTCCTTGGACACACCCTCTTTTACTGGTTTTGGTGCATTGTCAACGAGTTCTTTGGCCTCCTTGAGACCAAGGCCGGTGATCTCTCTCACCACCTTAATGACCTGTATCTTCTTGTCACCAGCCGCACTGAGGATAACATCGAAACTCACCTTCTCCTCTGCGGCTTCCTCACCGCCACCTGCCGCACCGGCCGCAGGGGCTGCTGCCACCGCTACGGGGGCTGCCGCCTGTACACCGTAACGCTCCTCAAACTCCTTGATAAACTCAGACATCTCCATAATGGTCATGTTGTCAATAAACTCAAAGACCTGCTCTTTTGTTATCTCTGCCATCTTTTAAAACCTCCTTATTTCTCTGTATTCTTAATCCTTATTCTGATTCTTTCTTTGCCTTGAGGGCATTCAAGGCGTAACCAAACCTCTGTACCGTCGCCTGTAGTAGCGATGCCATCTTTGTAAGGGGTGATGAAAATGCACCGGCAAGCATGGCAAGTTGAACCTCCCTCGGCGGCAGTTTTGCCACCTTCTTGAGGGTAGCCTCATCCACAAGCCGGCCCTCCACCACACCACCGGTGATCCCGAACTTCTCGTTGTCTTTGGCATACTCAAGAACCTTCTTTGCCACTATCACGGGATCGTCATACCCGATGGCAAGCCCTACGGGCCCGGTGAAAAACTCGGATGCAACCTCAAGAGGGGTATCCTTAGAGGCAATGCGGGCAAGTGTGTTCTTCACCACCTTATACTCGATCTGAGCCTCATGGAGACTCCGACGCATCTCGGAGATCTCCTTAACCGTCAGACCCTTGTAGTTGGTGAAAACCACCCCCTTGGCCCTCTGGAATCTTTCCCTCAGGAGGTCCATCTCTTCGGCCTTTTCCTTCCGAGTCTTCAGAGCCTACCTCCTTTCCCAGAGACAGAAGACATGAAACCCGCTACGGTCTCGGCAGGCTGACAGTCCGTCGCTGTCATTTACCCTTCCGACCTGCTGTCTCTGACCGATTTTTGAACCCCTCACACCGAGGGGTTCCTTCCCGGGACAACGCCCCGGTTTAGATCTATCATTATCCCCGAGCAACAACTCTGCCGGGGCAAGAACCTCTATGCAGCCTTTTTAGAGATGGTGGAAGCATCCACACGGATACCAGGACCCATCGTAGAAGAGATCGTGACCCTCCGTATGTACTTACCCTTGGCAGCAGATGGCTTCGCCCTCAAGATCGTCTCAAGGGCAGCCCTTATGTTCTCCACAAGTTTTTCTTTATCGAAAGAGAGTTTACCCACCGGCATGTGTACAATTCCGCCTTTTTCTACCTTGAAGTCCACCTTACCGGCCTTTATCTCCTTGACAGCCTTTGCCACATCGAATGTGACGGTGCCGAGTTTCGGGTTTGGCATCATCCCCCTTGGCCCGAGGATCTTACCCAACTTACCTACGGTTGCCATCATATCGGGGGTTGCAACGGTCTTGTCAAAATCGAGCCAGCCCTTCTGTATCTTCTCAGCCAGATCCTCACCACCAACATAGTCGGCACCTGCCTCCCTTGCCTCCTGCTCCTTCTCACCCTTGGCAAATACGAGCACCTTTACGCTCTTACCGGTTCCGTGAGGAAGCACAACGGTACCCCTGACCATCTGGTCTGACTTTCTCGGGTCAACACCCAGGTTCACTGCAAGTTCAACCGTTTCGTCAAACTTGGCATAAGAGAGGCTCTTCAGTAAATCCACCGCCTCCTCTATGGCATAATCCTTCAGTCTATCCACCTGGTTCTTGGCATTTTCAATCTTCTTTCCCATAATTCCTCCTCGTTTATCTCAAATACCTTAACTTAACTAACCCTCTACCACCTCGACACCCATGCTCCTTGCAGTACCCATGACGATCTTCATGGCCTGCTCAATGTCGTAGGCATTCAGGTCGGGCATCTTCGTCTGGGCGATCTCCCTTACCTGATCAAGGGTGATCTTGCCGACCATCTCCTTACCCGCCTCTGAGGTACCCTTGACAATCCCGGCAGCCTTCTTGATAAGTTCTGCCGCAGGCGGGGTCTTGGTTATGAAGGAGAAGGAGCGGTCAGTGTAAACCGTCAGCACCACAGGTATGATGGTATCGCCCATCTTCTCGGTCTTTGCGTTAAACTGCTTGCAGAAGTCCATTATATTTATCCCATGCGGACCAAGGGCGGGTCCCACAGGGGGGGCAGGTGACGCCTTACCTGCCGGTATCTGAAGCCTTACCTCGGCTAAAACCTCTTTCGCCATATATCCTCCTCAAAAATAAAGAATTAGGTTAAGGTCAAGGTTAAGGTTGAGAAGATCGGTATAACCCTCAGCCTCAACCTGGGTCTCAACCCTCTTAGGCTATGTCTTTTCAACCTGGTAGAAGTTCAGTTCAACAGGAGTCTGCCTGCCGAAGATGCTCACCATAACCTTCAGCCTGCCATGGTCCATGTCCACCTCATCAACCACCCCGACAAAGTTTGTAAAGGGCCCATCGATTATCCGGACACTCTCGCCCTCCTCATACTCCGTCTTGGGAGGTTTCTGCGGGGCATGCTCTATCTGCTGTATGATCACCTCCACCTCCTCATCAGGGAGGGGAACCGGTCTGGTGCCACCCACAAAGCCCGTAACCCTGGGAATACTCCTCACTAAATGCCAGGTCTCATCGTTCAGTTCCATCTCCACCAGGATATACCCGGGGTAAAACTTTCGGTCCGCCTCTCTCTTCTTACCACCCCTTAACTCTATCACCTTCTCTGTGGGGATGAGTATCCGGTTAATCATTTCGGAGAGACCCTTCTTCTTGGCCCGCTCCTCAATGGAGGCCTTCACCTTCTCTTCAAAACCCGAATATGTATGAACAGCATACCACTCTTTTGCCATCTTCTCCTACCTTATTAAGTATTGAACAAACCTTGTAAGTATCAGATCCACCACACCAAGGAAAATCGCTACAATAATGCTCGATATGATAACCACCCATGTCGAGCCGATTAGTTCCTCCCTGTTGGGGAAGACCACCTTTTTAAACTCCACCTTTACTTCTCTGAAAAAATTCTTGATACGCTCAAACATGTCTTCTCTCCGTACCCTGCTTGGAATCTGCCTCTCAGTGTCAGAGGATCAAAGCCAAAAACTCCCGTTCAACCTCCCGGCCATCCTGCATCTGCCATTCAGGCGGCTTTTAGGGTCTCCACTAAAATACCAGATTTACCACAAAACCTGAATCGCATGAAAGGCAATACCGTAGCCAAAAGGGCTCCCTTTAGCGAAAACCTCAACAGAGTGTATTGGTAAACTGGCAGGCCAGGCAGGTCTCGAACCCACAACCCCCGGATTTGGAGTCCGGTGCTCTACCAATTGAGCTACTGGCCTGCATAAATCCTTTACTCCACTGGTCAGACACAGGGAGGCCACTTATGCCTTTGTCTCTTTATGAACAGTATGCCGTCTGCAGTTATTACAATACTTCTTCAACTGGAGTTTATCGGGTGTGTTCCGCTTGTTCTTCATGGTAGAGTAGTTCTTGTTCTTGCACTCCGTACACTGTAGCAGTATTATCTCTCTCACCAGTTTATCTCCTTAAACTATTGCCTTTATCACTCTATAATCTTGGTAACCACACCGGCACCAACCGTGCGGCCACCTTCCCTT
>CAYMML010000056.1:0-299 GCA_964391515.1 uncultured Thermodesulfovibrio sp.
TTATGCTTGGTGGCGGGGGGAGGATTTGAACCTCCGACCTTCGGGTTATGAGCCCGACGAGCTACCAGGCTGCTCTACCCCGCTACGGATATGATACCGGAACTTCGGATGAATTGTCAAATTTTGCACCTTCATTGACAAACCCGGTGAAATACTTTTAAAATCAGTAAGTTATAGAGTTTTGCAGGGTTTCTGCTTGTAAAAATGGTATAATTACTCGGATTTCCTTTTTACTTTTAATTCTCTGCCGGAGTGGTGGAATTGGTAGACACAAGGGCTTTGAATGCACTGTGCCCGCA
>CAYMML010000056.1:399-12534 GCA_964391515.1 uncultured Thermodesulfovibrio sp.
TTCTTCATCGTAACAGTATCTACTGCCGGAGTGGTGGAATTGGTAGACACAAGGGCTTTGAATGCACTGTGCCCGCAAGGGCACAGAATGTTTTAAAATAGTTTTGTTACCTTACATTCCAAGTCCCGCCGGGTGGCACTTGGATTTGTCTTCTTCATCGTAACAGTATCTACTGCCGGAGTGGTGGAATTGGTAGACACAAGGGACTTAAAATCCCTCGGAGCCTGGCTCCGTGCCGGTTCGAGTCCGGCCTCCGGCACCAATAAATTAATATGCAATATTGTGGGTAACCAAGCACACAAAGCCGGACAGCCTCAATAATAACTCCTACTTAAGCACTATCAACAAAAAGCCAAGAAACATCACCACCGCCCCTGTTAGCCTGTATGTAACATTCTTTTCTCTGAAAAATAAGAACCCATAAACTGCACCCATGAGAAAACTCGTCCTCTTAAGGGCAATCATATAGGCCACCTTCGTCATGGTTATTGCAAAGACGTGTGAGATGATCATCATGGCATAGAATATACCCGGAAGAACCGATCTTTTGATGTCCTGGCGGATGTCTTTTCTGATCTTTCTGCTCTGTAACAGGATGACCGGAGAAAAACATAGGGTCACTCCCACAAAATAGGCTCCGCTGAAAAACAATGGGGATGAGTGGAGTATGGCGATCTTACCTATCACAGAGGTGAAACTGTAAATAAGGGAGACACCGATCATGTACCTTATACCCCTATCGGTTATAATTGACCTGAAAGGGTGCAAGACACCTTTTCGGGGATCACTGATATTGAGAAGATAACCTCCCAGTGCGATTAAGATAACCCCAACCCCTCCCCGAAGACTTACCACCTCATCCATCATCACCCAGCCGGTGATCATAATAAAGGCAGGGGTAAGTGCAAGAAACGGCAGGGTAAGGCTCATGGGAGAGAGTCTTAGAGCCTTTACATACCATATGAGGGCGAGTATCTCAAGTGGGATGCCTATGAAACAGGCAATGTAAAAGGTTGAATCTGGATCAGGAAAAGGAGAAAAGACAAGCAGCAAAACCAGAAAGGGCAGAGCACAAAAGAGCCTGAGCCAGGCGATGATGTACTCGTTTTCTTTATTTAGTGCCCGCTTTGTAAGGGCATCACTTGTGGCAAGGGAAAAGGCAGAAAAGAGGGAAAGTGCTACCCATAGGTCGGTCATTTTTTATTTTCGTTCTGGTTGTTGTTCCCGTCTTCTTCACCCTCCTTTTCCTTTTCCTTCTTTCCCTTCAGCGCCTCCCTTATCTCAGAAAGCCGTTTTGATACAAGGAAGTGAAGAGTGCCCTCAGGGTAATTGCCATCTTCATCCATCTCACCGGCCGGAATACCCATCAGTATCTCCACCCCTTCATCGATATGATCGATGGCGTATATGTGAAACTTCCCATCCTCTACCGCCTGAATGACCTCTCTCTTCAACATGAGATTCTTTATATTCCTTGATGGGATTATCACACCGTGTGAACCGTCAAGCCCACGGAGTTTACAGAGATCGAAAAACCCCTCTATCTTTTCGTTCACCCCTCCGATGGGCTGGACGATGCCGTTTTGATCCATTGAGCCAGTAATGGCAATGCTCTGTTTTATCGGCACCCCCGATATGGCGCTCAGGAGTGAGTAAAGTTCGGCACAGGTGGCGCTGTCTCCCTCGATCATCCCGTAAAGTTGCTCAAATGTTATTGAGGCGGAGAGGCTTATGGGGTGCTTTGTTGCATACTTCTTACCAAGATAATTAGAAAGTATAAGGATAGCCTTTTCGTGAATCTTCCCGGACATCTTAGTCTCACGCTCTATATTGAGCACACCGGCCTTTCCTGTATATACATTTGTGGTAATCCTTGAGGGCTTACCGAAACTATAATCACCAAGGCTCAAGACGGCAAGGCCGTTTATCTGGCCGACCTTCTCACCCTCTGTATCCACAATCAGTGTGCCCTCTGCCATCATCTCCCGCATCCTCTCCTCTATGCGGTTATGCCGGTATATCTTTTCCTCAATAGCCCTCTCAACATGCTCTCCCTTTACCACACTATCACCATCCTTCTGTGCCCAATAGTGTGCCTCTCTGATTATGTCTGAGATCTCACTGAACTTTGAGGAGAGTTTCATCTGGTGTTCCGCAAGCCTTGAGCCGTATTCCACAATTCTTGCCACCCCCGTAGGATCAAAGGGCAGCAGGTTTTCCTCCTTTGCCTTTGTAGCCACAAAACTTGCATAGTTCATGGTGGTCTCATCGGTTCTTTCCATACGACTGTCAAAGTCCGCCTTTACCTTGAAAAGTTCGTTATACTCCTCATCAAGATTATAGAGGAGATAATAAATATAGGGATTACCAATGAGTATCACCTTAACATTTAGTGGGATCGGTTCGGGTTTCAGCATGGCAGATGTGACCAGTCTGTACTGCTCCCATATATCCTCAATCTTCACCTCCCGATTTCTGATTGCACGCTTTAAGGCATCGTAAGAAAAGAGGTTTCTCAAAAGATCCAGTGCATGTATTACCAGATACCCACCGTTTGCCTTATGGAGTGCCCCGGGTTTTATCATTGAAAAGTCGGTTACTGCCACACCGTACTGAAACTTGTGCTCTATCCTGCCAAAGAGGTTGTAGTAGGTGGGATTGCTCTCAAACACACAGGGGGCACCCTTCTGGTTTGCGTTGTTTACAATCACATTCACCGTGTATTTGTTAAAGGAAGGTTCCTGTTTTGGCACCTTCATGAAGGGAAGAGGTGGTTGAGTCTCTTCAGACTGTGACTTGAAAAACTCCAGATTATCAAGTATGTCTTCCTTTACATCGTCGAGGTATTTAAGTAATTTCTCATTCCCCTCGTGCTTTGCCTTTATCTCGTCAATCATCTCACCCAGCACCGAAAGAGCCGCCTCCCGCTCGAGTTTTTTAAGAAGTTCCTTTACGATTTTCTCCCCTGCCTTTAATGCCCTTACCACATCATCAAGTTTTTCCTGAAGCATCCGCCCCAGTTCCTCAATCTTTTTCTTTGTGTTCTCATCTAAATTGTTGAACTCCTCCTCAGACAATACCTCTCCGCTTTTCTTTACAGGAACGATAAAGAACCCCCCAACCGTTCTTTTTATTGTAAACCCCTTTGCTTCTGCCTCCTCCTCAAGTGAAGCAAAGAGGTCTTTCTGTCTCTTTTGATACTCCTCCATTATCCGGTTTTTCTGCTTTTCATACTCCTTTGACTCAAACACCTTTGGAATTTCCGTCTTGAGAGAAGAAATCAGTTCCTCCATATCCTTTCTCAACTCCACACCCTTACCGGGAGGTAAACTAATAGCAAGGGGGTGGTCGGGTTCAGCAAAGTTATACACATAGCACCAGTCTGGAGGAACCGGCTCTGTAGATGCCTTTCTTGAGATGATTGACCTTACCGTGGATGTCTTACCGGTGCCGGATTCGCCAAGCACATAGATGTTGAACCCCCTGCTCTGGAGGCTTACTCCAAAATCAATCGACCTGAGGGCACGCTCCTGCCCTATTGTGCCTTCATAGGGTGGCAGTTCACGAGTATCCTTGAACCTAAAAAGCCCGGGATCGCAACGATAACAAAGGTCTTCCCTTTTAAGTTTCCTTGCCATTTCTCCTCCTGATAATCTCTATACCCTTATATTCAGAACTCCTTGAACACCTTTGCAAGAGAGTCACCCGCCACATGTATCTGAAACTCGTTGAAATACCCAAAAGGTGTGGTCATAACCTCATACCCGGTATTCCTTAGCCGTTCTTCAACCTCGTTTAACAACCCATAGGCAAACTCGGGAGAGGACTTGCTTGTTGAAAGGTGATTGAATGAATGTAGAACCACCTTTTTAGTTCCGAACTTCCCTGCAAGCCATTTTGTGTTTTTCAGAAATTTCTGAAGCACACTCTTTCTGTTTGCCTCATCCTCTTTCTCCACATGAAAAAAGACAACAACGGCGGAACTCATCTCACCATCTCCCTCTCTGTCAGGCATATCGGGAAGGGTCTTTGAAAATGTCCTGTAACTGAACCTGTGTGCATAAAAGAGAAGGAGTTTCATCTACACCTGTTCTCCACCTTTCGTAAGTTCCCTGTAAGCAAGAACGAGGGTTACAGCGGTGTATGAAAAGAATGCCCCCATAAGGAATATACTCAACAACTGTCCAAGTAGCGGGATCATACCAATTATCGCATTTACTATCCCAACAAGCAGCCCTATACCAATCAACACAATAAAGACCGACAAAGAGGCACCGAAGTTTTCCTTTACGATGGAAAAACTTCTCTTTAATCCTCCCACTGCCCCCTCCTCATCCTCCATTATTGCTACAAAGGTAAACATGAAAAGCAAGGCTACCACGAGGCCAGGGATAAACAAAAGCGCCATCCCAATGGTCACGAGGACTCCAAAGATAAGACCGCCCCCGATGAGTGCCGACAGCCTTGAAAGCGCTGTATCAAAAGACCTCTTTAGATTGCACCCCTCACCGCTCTTTATATCACCAGCCATCGAGATGGTAACCCCCTGCGCAAGGGCGTGAAGCGTAAAGGATATTACGGCACCTATAAAGGTGAGAAATACAAACCCCCCGCCGGCCTGTGGAATTCTCGTCTCCCCCATCTTCATTACCGCCGTCCCGACGATAACCATCATCAAAAGGGCAAGTACAATCGAGACCACAAGTGGCGGAACCACAAGCACCAAGTTCTTTCTCAGTATCTCATAGGCCTCTTTTACGATGTTTCCCACATTCATAAAACCCTCCTTAAAGTTCGTTTATACAATTATACCAGAAACCGAGGGCTAATTAACTTCTCAACCGTCCATCTGCTATAATCCTTCTGGGAGATTAGAAAGAATGTCAGAGTTTATAGACTATGTGAAGATACATGTCCAGTCCGGAAGGGGTGGAAAGGGGTGTGTGAGTTTTCGCCGGGAGAAGTTCATACCAAAGGGTGGCCCCGATGGCGGCGATGGAGGGAGGGGCGGACATGTAATCATAAGGGCAGATTCACAGTTATACACCCTTCTTGACCACAGGTATAAAAAGAGATACAGGGCAAAAAATGGTGGTCATGGGATGGGAAAGAAGATGCACGGCAGGGACGGTGAGGATATGATCATCAGGGTTCCGGTGGGGACTATTGTTCGTGATGCACACACAGGGGAGATACTTGCAGACCTTGACCGGGAGGGTGCCGAGGTATTGGTTGCAAAAGGTGGTAGGGGTGGTCTTGGTAACTCCCACTTTGCAACCCCGGTAAGGCAGGCACCAAGGTATGCCCAGCCAGGTGAGGAGGGGGAGGAACGAGACCTTATCCTTGAACTCAAACTGCTTGCCCATGTGGGGCTCGTGGGTCTCCCAAATGCCGGGAAGTCCACGCTTCTTTCACGGATATCCGCCGCAAGGCCCAAGATAGCAGACTACCCATTCACCACACTCGTCCCGAATCTCGGCGTTGTGAAACTGGATGACCTGAGAAGTTTTGTTGTGGCAGACATACCGGGACTTATAGAGGGTGCGCACAGAGGTGCAGGGTTAGGACACAGGTTTCTCAGGCATGTGGAAAGGACCCATCTGTTAGTTCACCTTGTTGATGTATCCATTATGTCTGAGGGAAGGCCTGAAGAAAACCTCGAAAAGATAAACAGGGAACTCATCATGTACGGGGCGGATCTTGAGAAAAAGCCCCAGGTCGTGGTGGCCTCAAAGATGGATATAGCAGACAGCGAAAAACTCAGAGGGCTCGAAGAATATTGTAAAATAAAGGGACTTACTCTTTTTAAGATATCGGCGGTAACGGGAGAAGGGGTTGATGAACTCATAAGATACCTTGCAGGAGTTATTGAAGAATGAGACTGGTAATTAAAATAGGCAGCAATATAATAACAAAAGAGACAGGGCTTGACACCAGGCGAATAAGTTCGATCGTAACGGAGATTGCTAAACTCCACTCTGAAGGGCATGAGATTGCGGTGGTATCTTCCGGGGCGGTTGCAGCCGGTGTGAGAAAACTTGGTCTCAAGAAAAGACCTACCGAGATCAGACAAAAACAGGCAGCCGCTGCTGCCGGCCAGAGTTCTCTCGTCCAGGCATATGAAAAGGCCTTTGGAAGACACAAAAAGAAGGTCGCCCAGATACTGATAACCAGGGATGCCTTTCATGACCGGTACCGGTACATAAACGCAAGAAATACCATTATGACGCTTTTTGACTATCGTGTAATTCCCATTATCAACGAAAACGACTCTGTATCCATAGAGGAGATAAAGTTCGGTGACAACGACCAACTTGCCTCTTTAGTTGCAGGGCTTATCTCTGCAGACCGGCTGATCATCCTTTCCGATGTGGACGGGCTTTACACGAAAGACCCTTCAAGGTTTCCAGATGCGGAGTTGATACCCCTTGTGGAGGAGATTACGGTTGATCTCAAGTCTGCCGCAGGGCGAGAAGGGAGCATGGTCGGAACGGGAGGGATGATATCCAAGTTGATTGCTGCTGAAAAGGCAATGCGACTTGGAATTGTTGTAAACATCATAAATGGTAGAAAGCAGAAGGCACTTAGAGACCTCCTTAGTGGGAAAAGAGTCGGCACCGAGTTCAAACCATCTGCAAAGCGGGTCAGTTCCCGTAAGGGATGGCTTGCCTTTGGCGTGAGGACAAAGGGAAGTGTTGTGATTGACAGTGGTGCAACAGAGGCGATAATCAGAAGGGGCAAGAGCCTGCTTCCATCCGGCATCATTGACGTGGAGGGCTCTTTTAATGCCGGAGATGCGATCTACTGCACCGACCAGGCTGGTCGTAAGATAGCCAAAGGGCTCTCAAACTACTCATCCCATGACATACAAAAGATTAGGGGGCTAAAAACATCAGAGATAGAAAAGGTTTTAGGTTATAAGTACTCAGATGAGGTAATTCACAGGGATAACCTCTTCCTGCTCTCTGAAGGCTGAGAAAATCAGGGTCTGGATCTTTCCGTGTCCCTTATACCGTATCGGTTTATCTTGTAATAGAGACTTCTCAGGGAGATGCCAAGAAGTTTTGCAGCCCCTTCACGATTCCCACCTGAAGCCTTAAGGGCATTCATTATCGCCTCTTTTTCAGCCATTGAAACCACCTCATCAAGGCTTCTCACCCTTCCTCTGAAAACCTGCTCAAAGCATTCATCCTGATCCTGACAAAGTGGTGGAAGATGCTCAGGCTCAACCACAACCTCATTTGGTTTCATGTTTATCATTGCCCGTCCTATTACGTTTTCAAGTTCTCTGATGTTTCCTGGCCAGTCGTACTCTCTCAACAAATAAAGGACATCTTCAGATGCCCCCCGCACATTTTTACCATAAGCCTGGTTTAACCTGTAAACTATATGTTCCACAAGAGAGGGGATATCATCTTTGCGCATCCTGAGTGGAACGATCCTTATGGGAAAAACATTCAATCTGTAAAAAAGGTCCTCCCTGAAACCACCATCACGTACCCGTTTTTCAAGGTCAGCATTGGTAGCCGCTATAATGCGGACATCTATGGGTATCTGTTCAGTTCCACCAACCCTCCTTACCTCTCTTTCTGTCATTACCCTGAGGAGTTTACTCTGCAGTGTAAGGGGGAGTTCAGCAATTTCATCAAGGAATATCGTCCCTCCGTCTGCCTCCTCAAACAGCCCCTTCTTGCCACCCCTTTTCGCCCCTGTAAAGGCACCCTCCTCGTACCCGAAGAGTTCACTTTCAAGGAGGTTTTCTGACAGGGACGCACAGTTTACGCGAATGAACTGCCCCCCTTTTCTGAAACTGCTGTTATGAATGGCATGAGCAAACAGTTCCTTCCCCGTGCCGCTTTCACCAAGCAATAGTACAGTTACAGGCGTGGCAGCCGCCCTCCTTGCCTCTTCCTTTGCCTTTACTATATGGGGGGAACTACCGATAATATCATCAAATGTGTACTTTGCCTCGAGTTGCCTGATAAGTTTTTTAGCCTTCGTGAGTTCCTCGGTAAGGGATAATATTTCGGAAATATCGTGAATTACACCCACACTGCCCCTTATCTCTCCATCAATGTATATAGGTGCAACGTTTACCAGCACCTCTTTCTTCAACGGCCCAACCTTCATCCTTACATTGTGAACCGGTTTGCCTGTTTTGAGAACCTTCATATGCATACTCTCACCCTCGGCAATATCTACCGTTACCGGTTGGTTTATCACCGCCTCCTTTGGAAGGCCTGTAATTCTTGTGTAGGCAGGGTTTACGATTATGTTTCTCCCTCTCTCGTCAGCCACGCTGATGGCGTCCTCAGATGCCTCAATAACTGCCTCGAGCAACTCTCTGGCATGCCATAGATCAGATACCCTATCCGAGAGTTCCTCTATCTCAGTTATGTCTTTGAAAATGGCAACTGCCCCCCGTATCTCACCTGAGGCATCTCTTATAGGATAACGGCTGGTAAGGATAACCGTATCACCGATGAGTTGTTTTTTATCAATTTCGGGTATTCCAGTCTTTACGACTATGTTTAAGCGGGTGTTTGGGATAGCCTGTACCACATCCCTTCCTATGACAGAGTCCCGTGAAAGGCCGGTTATCCTCTCTGCGGCAGAGTTCATGAATACCACTATACCCTCATGATCTACCGCAATTATACCGTCTGTGGTATAGTCAAGAATCTCTATTGAGAGATCCTGAAGGTTGGAAGCGCCCGGTTTCATTGAAATACAGGGGTAGGGAGTTCCACCCCCTACCCTATCAGTTTCCCTTCTGGGCGTAACCGATCGTCTTTAAAGACTCTTCTATCTCACCGAGTATTGCAGGGTCGTCTATGGTTGATGGCATTCTGTATTCTTCGGCATCAGCGATCTTCCTGATCGTTCCTCTCAGTATCTTCCCTGACCTTGTCTTTGGAAGCCTCTTTACCACAACAGCCTTTTTGAAACAGGCTATCGGCCCGATCTGGTCACGCACCATCTTAACAAGTTCTGAAACTATCTGGTTATGATCCCCGTCCACACCGGCCTTCAGCACAACAAGCCCCACAGGAACCTGCCCCTTGAGTGAATCACTTACTCCCACCACCGCACACTCAGCAATGGCAGGATGCTTTGCCACCACCTCCTCCATCTCTCCAGTAGAGAGCCTGTGACCGGAGACGTTTATCACATCGTCTATCCTTCCCATTATCCAGACATAACCATCCTCGTCAATGTAGCCACCATCACTTGTATAGTAATAACCCGGATAGGGGTTGAGGTAGGACTCAAGAAATCTGTCGTCCTTCTTCCATAGCGTGGGAAGAGTTCCAGGTGGAAGAGGGAGTTTTATCGCCACTATCCCCTCTTTGCCATTGGGAAGTTCCTTCCCCTCTGTATCGAGTATCTTTACATTAAAACCCGGCACCGGCTTTGTTGAAGAACCCGGCTTTATTGGAAACTCCTCAATCCCCATACAGTTTGCCGTTATAGGCCAGCCTGTTTCGGTCTGCCACCAGTGATCTATTACGGGTTTCTTTAAGAGGTTGCTTGCCCAGTGGTAGGTGTCAGGATCAAGCCTTTCTCCTGCAAGGAACAGGTATCGGAAACCGGAAAGATCATACTTCTTCAGATACTCACCATTTGGGTCTTCCTTTTTTATCGCCCTGAAGGCGGTGGGTGCGGTAAATAGTACCTTCACATCATGCTCGGAGATCACCCGCCAGAAGGCCCCGGGATCTGGTGTGCCCACCGATTTACCCTCATAGAGTATGGTGGTGCAGCCTGTGATAAGTGGGCCATAAACTATATAGGAATGTCCTACAACCCATCCCACATCGGAGGCCGCCCAGTAAACCTCACCTGGCTTCACACCATAAATATACTCAAGGCTCCACCTGAGAGCCACGGCATGTCCACCATTGTCTCTCACCACGCCCTTTGGAACCCCTGTGGTGCCGGATGTGTAGAGAATGTAAAGAGGGTCAGTGGCATCAACCGGGACACACTCAACCGGCTCGGCATCTCTCATTAGTTCTTCCCAGTCGTAATCCCTGCCTGGAACCATATCTGCCTTTACAAAATCACGCTGGTAGATTACGCACTTTTCGGGTTTGTGGGTAGCCTCATCAATCGCCCTGTCAAGGAGGGGTTTATACTCTATTATCCTCGTTACCTCCTTTGCACCCGAGGCAGATACCACCACCCTGGGTTTTGCATCGTCAATCCTTATGGCAAGTTCATGGGCTGCGAACCCTCCAAAGACCACCGAATGAACTGCCCCGAGCCTTGCACAGGCAAGCATGGCTATGGCCGCCTCGGGTATCATGGGCATGTAAATGACAACGGTATCGCCTTTTTCAACACCAAGGCCTCTCAGTACACCTGCAAACCTGGATACCCGGTCAAGCAACTCCCTGTAAGTGAATTTCCTGATTGTGTTGGTTACAGGGCTGTCATAGATCAGGGCAACCTGGTCTGCCCGTCCCCCCTCAACATGCCTGTCAAGGGCGTTGTAGCAGGTGTTCATCTTACCGCCGGTAAACCATCTATAAAAAGGTGCACGTGAGTCATCAAGCACCTTTTCATAGGGTTCAAACCATGTGATCGCCTCTGCCGCCTCAGCCCAGAAACCCTCAGGGTCCTGAATGCTCTTCTGATAAATCTCGTCATACCTCCCCATAATAACCTCCTAAAAATATAAATTTCCCTTGTCAAAAGGAACGGTCTGCAAAAACTTGCAATAACAATGCCTGGATTTAGAAAAGATAACCCCCTGTAAAAATAGGACAATTGGTCTGCATTACGAAAAGGATGATTACTATATGTTACAAATACCAAAAAATCATGTCTCAAATCGTAACATCTCTTTTTTGATCCTGAGACTAAGCCAGACGGCAAGGGCAGAAAATAGAAATGCAAGGATAAAACTATAACTGAGCGTTCCCGACTTCTCGGCGATCAGACCTGCAATGGCCGGTCCTGCAACCTGACCAAGACCGAATATAAATGTAACAAAACCAAACACCGCAGGCGTCCTATCTGCCCCATACACATCTCCCACGAGGGCTGCCATTATGGAGGGTATGCTCCAGGCAACTATGCCAAAAAAGATTATCGAAAGATAAACAGAGAGGCCACTTCCACCTGCTGCCACGAGTATATAGGACAGGGACTGGGAGAAAAACACGAGCCCAAGCGCCTTGTCTCTGCCAATGCGGTCGGAAAGCGTTCCAAAAAGAGGGCCGGAAATGAGGCTCAATAGACCCAGGTACGACCAGAAGTTCCCTGCGATGTTTTCTGCCACCCCTCTTTCCTTAACAAGCAAAGTAACAATGAAAGTAACATAAATTACATAGGTAAACCCAAAGATAAAATATACAAGACCAAGATAATAGGCAAAAGGGTCTTTTATGAGTAATAACCTCCGCTTTTGTGACTGATCACCGGTATCCTCCACCCTGCTTCCACCCACATCTTCTGGACTGTTTCTAAGGAGTAATAAACAGAAAAGGGCAATTAGAAGCACCATGCTACCAACTATCCACCAGTTTATCCTCCAACCCATCGCACCGCAGTGTTCGTTGATATAGGGGATCAGTTTGCCTGAAAGGATGATGGCAAAACCGCTCCCCATCACTATAAACCCGGCCGCCCTCCCTCTTTGATGTCTTACAAACCACTTTGCAACAAGTGCCATCATGGGAATGTTTGAAGCACCACTTCCAAAGCCGGTAACCGTATAAAGGACGGTCGCTGAAACAAAGTCCTTTGAAAAACCAAGAAGTATTATTGAGGCACCAACACAGACCAGGGCAGCCGTTATTACCAACCTTGCACCGAACAACCTCACCAGAAAACCGGAAACAACCACAGAAGAGAGGTATCCTATAAAGTTGGCCGTCCCGATAAACCCCATTTCGGAGTAGGAAAACCCAAGGTCGTCTGACATTGAAGGCAGTATCATTCCAAGGGTAAACCTGCCAAGTCCTATACAGGCAAAAATACATAGGCAACCGGCAATGACTATCAACCACCTATAGTCATCTTTCTTTATGTTACCGGTCAAAGGCATGGCACTTATAGATGTCTTTCCCTCTTGGGTCACCAAGGAGTTCTGCCCTGAATCGGCATCCCCCACGGCAGTCGTTTATA
>CAYMML010000057.1:0-12504 GCA_964391515.1 uncultured Thermodesulfovibrio sp.
ATCGCATAAATCCGGTTTCGATGGAGTTCTGCCTGCCTCAACTGACATTTTTAACTTTGTAAATGGTAAAAATACAATTTCCATATAAATTTAAAGGATTTCTGTTAATTTTTACAAGGATGGACAGTGAAAGTTTTTATTTTATCCCAAATTACGAAAGGGTTTAAGTAGAATTGCTTGAAGGTAGTCATTCTAAGCGTTAGTGTAGAATCTCTTGGAACGAGACCCTTCGTTTCACTCAGGGTGACTGATAGCAAAGGTTCCAAATATAACCTTTTGTAATTTGGGTTTATAAGAGAATTATTTTTATACCCGTAACAAGGAGCAGAGAAACTGATACCAGAATAACCGTATAAAGAAGCCGTCTAAAGACACCCCTTTTTGTGTATTCAGTCACTATCCCCCAGAGCCCGTTAAAACCATGATAAAGCACCGAGACAAGAAAAGCCAGGTCAAATGTCTTCCACAAGGGGCTACCAAGCCTTTCCTTTACCACCTCATAACTCAACTGGTGCTCGCCTGTGTAGTGCATCACAAAAAAATGTATCAGGAGCCCAAGGAAAAGAACCACCCCGGTAATCCTCTGGAAAAGCCAGGTAATGAGTGCCATCAGAAAATACCTCCAAGTATGGGAATACTGCCGGCAATAATCAATACAAATCCCACTATAAAGGCGCCGTAAAACAGCCCCTTCTGGAGTCCTGTAGGAAGCCCGAGTTCCAGAAGCGTAACCCTGAGGCCGTTCAAAGCATGGGCAAGCACAAGGGCAAGGAGCCCCACCTCACTAAGCACCACAAAGGGGTTCTTCATTAGTTTCATCATAGAACCATACCTTAGAGGGTCTTTCAGGCTGCTCAACACATAGAGGTGGACAAATATATAAAGCGTGAGAAGCACCCCGCTGATTCTGTGGATAAGCCATGCAATTGAGCCTGTATGCCAGCGGTATCTCATATCATCCCTTTCTAATACTCACAGCAGGAAATGTTGCCTCAAGTTCCCTCTTCATCTTCGGAAATGCACCGCTACCCTTCGTCCTGATAACCACCCTTCTCTTACCCCCCTTCACCCCTTCATAGGAGGTAAGGATACTCTGGAGACTAAACCCATGCTTGCGGACTATATCTGCAACCTCCTTGATTGAGCCAGGCCGGTCATCAACCACGAGGTCTATCCTGTTACCGCCATGCCTTATACCGGTTATGTCCACAACTATTCTGAAGATATCCCGGTCTGATATTATCCCCACCAGGTGCCCTTTATCCACGACGGGAAGGCATCCTATGTTCTTTTCAAGCATCAAAAGTGCAGCCTCCTCGACAGGGGTATCTGGTGAGGTGGTATATACATCTTTTTTCATTACCTCCTTCACCTTTGTCTTTGCAAGCAGGTAGTGGAGTTCGTAGACATCAAGTGAGGTTGCCTTTGAGGGAACATACTCCTTGATATCCCTGTCTGAAAGGATGCCCTTAACCCTGTCACCCTTAACCACCGGCAGATGCTTGATCCCGAACTCCTTTGTGATCTTTGCGGCCTCCGAAATACTATCATCGGGCGAGACCGCATGCACCTTTTTTGTCATCCACTCTGATACATACATCCCTTACACCTCCTCCGGCCAGTCTCCTGGCCGACACTCAGACCCCAAGGTAGGCGGTACGGACATGTTCATTATCCATCAGTTCCCGGCCTGTGCCCTCAAGAACCGCCCTCCCGTTTTCGAGCACATATGCACGGTCTGCCACCCCAAGGGTCTGTTTAACATTCTGCTCCACGATCAGGACGGTAACACCTTCGTTTCTTATATCCTGTATCACCCTGAATATATCCCTGACAAGTATGGGTGCAAGCCCGAGTGAAGGCTCATCAAACATTATGAGTTTGGGCTTGGACATAAGCCCTCTACCAATTGCAAGCATCTGTTGTTCCCCACCGGAGAGGGTGCCGGCAAGTTGAGCCCTTCTCTCTCTGAGACGGGGAAAGATCTCAAATACCATCTCCTTGTTTTTCTCCCGTTCCCGTCTTGCCGTTCCCCTGAGAGAACCCATATCCAGATTCTCCTCCACGGTCATCTCCACAAAGAGCCGTCTTCCCTCAGGGACATGTGCTATTCCCATCTCTATCAGCCGGTACGGCTTTACCTTTGTGATATCCGTGCCATTAAAGGTGATTGAACCCTTTCTTGGGCTCAGGATTCCGGAGATGGTCTTCAGAGTGGTGGATTTCCCTGCCCCGTTTGCACCAATGAGAGCCACCACCTCCTTCTCCCTCACATTGAAGGAGAGGTCCCAGATCACCTGGACATCACCGTAAAATACATCTATCCCCTTTACATCAAGCACTTCCCGACTCTCCCAGGTAAGCCTCTATAACCTCGGGGTTAGAGGCTATATCTTCGGGTCTTCCCTCTGCGATCTTCTCACCGTAGTTGAGTACAACAATCCTGTCTGATATGGACATTATCACCTTCATGTGATGCTCTATTATCAGGATGGTAATACCCTTTTCTTTTATCTGCTTTATTATCTCTATGGATTCATTAAGTTCTGCAGGGTTGAGCCCGGCAAAAGACTCATCAAGCATCAACAGTTCGGGCCTGGTGGCAAGGGCACGGGCGATCTCAAGTTTCTTCCTCTTTCCAAGGGGAAGCCCCTTTGATATGACATCACGGTCATCAATCAGTCCCGTAAACTCAAGCACCTCCAGGGCAACCCTCTCAGCCTCTTTCCTGCCTGGAGAGCGAAGAAAGGCGGAGGCGATCACATTGTCAAGCACAGACATCCTCTGAAGCGGTTTAACCACCTGAAATGTCCTTGCAACCCCCCGCTTGCATATCTTGTGGGGTTTCATTCCGCTTATATCCTCACCCTTGAAGAGCACCTTTCCCTTTGAGGGTCTGTAAAACCCGTTAATCACATTGAACAGGGTGGTCTTACCTGCACCGTTAGGGCCAATAAGCCCAACGATCTCACCCTTATTCACACCGAAAGATACATCGTTTACCGCAGCAAGGCCTCCGAAAAACCGTGAGACATTCCTTACCTCAAGAAGCGCCATTACGATCTTCCTCCGATCCTGAAAACACGCAGTATCTTCCGAAAATCACCTACGATCCCATTTGGGAGAAAAATTATTATCAATATAAGGAGTATCCCGAACATGGTCTGGTGGGCAGCACCGAGTTTTGGGATAGACCTGATGAGTTCTGCAAGAAGCACCATTATTACAGCCCCGACCACCGGCCCCCAGAATGTGGCAACCCCACCGACCATTACCACCATAATCGTAATTATGGAGATATCATGAAGGGCAAACACCACCTCTGGGTCAATATACCCCATATAGTTCGTATAAAAGGCACCTGCCAGGCCGGTAAACACACCGCTTAACACCAGTGCGATGGTCTTATACAAAGTCGTGTTTATCCCAAGGGATTCAGCCGCATCCTGATCCTCCCTGATAGCCACGAAGTAATACCCCATCTTAGAGTTTATAATCCTTTTAATTACAACAAAAGTGATGATGGCTATACCGAGTATTATGTAGTAATACCATGTCTTCTCAACCCATGTGCGCTGCTGTAGCATAATACCGAGTGTCCCCTGTGTGAAGTCCCTCAGGTTTTCAGCCGTCACCCTGCATACCTCACCAATGGCAAGGGTTCCAAGGGCAAAGAACGGACCCCTCAGCCGAAGGGTTACATAACCGATAATCAGAGATGCCAGAGCCACAAAAAATATACTCAGCGGAAGCCCCCACCATGCCGAGAGCCCACCCTTAAAGTAGAGTATTCCGGCTGTGTAAGCGCCTATCCCGAAAAACGCCGCATGACCGAATGACACCTGCCCACAGTACCCGCCAAGGAGGTTCCACGCCATACCTATAACAGACCACATGATCACAAGAATGAGGATGTGCATCATATAGGTGCTGAGCCCTATGAGGGGTAGCACTGCCAGCACTGCTGCCACTATCCAGGGTGCCCACCTGCTCATTTACCTAACCTCTGTCTTCTCAGAATTGAGGCAACCCCGCCGGGAAGGAAGATAAGGGCGGCAACAAAAATGACAAACCTTCCCACCGGTGCCCAGCCCATACCGATGTATGTGGCAGTCATAGACTCAAATATCCCCAATATCAGACCGCCGATGATCGCTCCTATGGTAGAGCCAAGCCCACCAAGTATAGTTATAACAAAGGCAATCAGTGTAAACTTGCCCCCAAGTGCAGGATACAGGTAATAGATTGGTATAAAGAGGCATCCTGCCGCACCCACCAGGGCAGAGCCAATCCCGAATGTTACCACCCTCATCCTCTCCACATTAACACCCATAAGGAGGGCGGCATCTCTGTCCTGCGCAGTTGCCCTTATGGACTTACCCATATCGGTCTTGGTTAGAAAAAACCATAGGGAGATAGTGATTATCACTGCAAGGACAAAGGAAACAGTCCAGGGAACAGACAGTGAGAGTTCGATGGGTGAGTCTCTCCAGTAATCGGAAAGGTACCAGGCATCCGAGGCATAGTCAACCGGGGTTGAGCGGTAGTCAGATGTGAAAAACATGGCAGCAAGGTTTGACAACACCATCCCGATACCCACAGTCAGGATAACCTGGTTTTCCGGAAGTATTGATTCCACCTTCATAACGGGGTTTATAAGAAACTTCTGAATCGCCACTCCCATAAAAAACATTACCGGTGTTGCTATGAGCACAGACACATAAGGGTCAATATGAAAGAGGACAAAAAGCCAGTATGCGATATACATGGCAACCATCATCAACTCACCATGTGCCAGGTTGATGATCTTCATCACGCCCATTATGAGCGTCATCCCGATGCCGATGAGCGCATACAGCCCGCCAAGCAGCAAACCGGCTATCAGTGTCTGAAGAAATATCTCAATCTGAACCGACATTCAGTGTCTCCAAACTCACCTGTAAAATTCCCTCAGCCCCGAAGGAGGGGCTGAGGGGCAATTATATTGTAAGCAAACTACCTTCTGTCTCTCCACCTTGGAATGGGATAGACGTATTTTTTCGTGGCATACTTCTCAGGCCAGATGGTCTCGTGCTTGCCATTGATGACCTGAAGAACGAGGGTATCCATGAAGTTCTGGTTCTGGTAGCCCTCTCTGTCCTCAAACTTGATAGGCCCGAATGCGGTAACGATATCGGTGGCCTTGAGGGCATCCCTTATGTCATCAGGCGTCCAGGACTTTGCCCTCTCCAGGGCATCCTTCATCACATAGAGTGCGGAGTATGCCTCTGCACCGTGATATGACGGGTACTTGCCAGCCCTTGCCTTGTACTTTTCGGCAAACTCCTTTGCGCCTGGATAGGCAACCTTTGGTGACCAGAGGGTAGCAGTTACCACATACTCGGAGGCATCCTTTGCGTTTTCTATAAACTCAGGAATGGCAAAACCGGCGGCACCGCCTGCAAAGAGTTTTGCATCTATCCTGAGTTCCTTGATCTGCCTCATAAGGAGTGCGGCATCCATCACATAGGAGACCATATAGATCACATCCGGCCTCTTTGATTTGAGTTTTGAGAGGATGGGCTTGAAGTCAACCGCACCGCTTTCGTACTTTTCCTTCATGACCACCTTCATCCCCAGTTTCTTTGCATCCTTCACCATCCCCTCGGCTCCCTTTGTCCCGAAGTCGGTGCTCTCATACAGGATCGCCACAGTCTTGGGCTTTACCACCTTTTTCAAAAACGACCTGAGACCCCCGGTGTAGTAAGAGACCGACGGGTTCATCCTGAAGACATACTTGTAGTTCTGCTGTGTAATCGTATCTGATGCACCGGTTACTACCAGATATGGAACCTTCCTCTCCTCAGCCACCGCAGCAATAGCCTTAGAACAGGAAGAACTGTACTCACCCATCACAAAGGGCTGCTTTTTTACATCAATAATCTTCTCGGCAATAGCCCTTGAGATTTCGGGTTTGCCCTGTGAGTCCTCAAAGTGAAGGACTACCTTCTTGCCCTTGATCCCGCCCGCTGCATTAATCTCCTCGGCGGCGATCTCATAGGAGCGCTTCTCGATCTCACCGAACTTCGCCTTGCTTCCGGTTAGAGGAAGGGGAATAGTGATGTCAAGCACATCCGCAGCAAGCCCGGTACCGGCAAAGGCAAGGACGATCAGACTTACGGCCATTACCATCAGAAACCGCTTCATAACAACCTCCTTTTTTGTGTGTTTTTCTCAGGGGCTAATAGCCCCTTTGTGTTACCATAACTTATGGTTTTTACTAATAACCTCATTAGGAAAACCAACAACCCCGGTGTAGCATGGCAGGTAGAACTAAGGAGAAACCCGGATTTTCGCGATACATCCAGTACCGTGAAACAACAGCCGGTGTTACCACTTTCACTGCCAAAGAAACTGTTTTTATAATCGAATAAAATCGCATTAAATCCGGTTGCGATGGGGTTCTGCCTGCCTTATACATAATATGCTTACCCCTCAGACTCCTCCTTTCATCTTTCTTTTGATTGCATACCTCTTCAGTTTTGCTATGTGAGCGGTAATATCAATCTCCTTCGGACATACCTCAACGCAGTTGTAGATGGAGTGGCAACGCCATATCCCATTGCTTCCGGTTATCTTCTTTATCCTTTCAACCTCAGCCCTGTCTCTTGTATCAAAGAGAAACCTTGCCGCCTTCAAAAGTGCCGACGGACCGAGGTACTCCTTATAAGACCAGTAAACGGGGCAGGAAGAGGTGCAGCAACCACACATGATACAGGTTATAGACTGAAGTATCTTTGCCTGGTCCTCAGGGCTTTGCAGCCTTTCACGCTCAGGGGGTGTTTCAGTATTTATAAGGTATGGCAGCACCTCAGAGTTCTTACCGAAAAAGGGCTCCATATCCACCACCAGGTCTTTTATCACAGGGAAAGACTGTAGTGGCTCGATCTCGATCTGCTCCGGCATCTGTTTCATCAGCGTCTGGCATGCAAGGCGGTTTCTCCCGTTTATCTTCATTGCACATGAGCCACAGATACCGTGTGCACAGGAACGGCGGAAGGTAAGGGAGCCGTCATGCTCCTCCTTTATCTTTATGAGACCGTCAAGCACCCGTTCACCCGGCTCAAGCGATATACTAAACTCCTGCCACCGGGGCTCCCGGTCGGTCTCAGGATCAAACCTTCTGATTCTGAACCTGTACTCCCTCAATACTTCCTCTCCTCGGGTTGAAACCTTGTGATACTCACGGGCTTATACCTGAACACCACATCCTCGCCGTCTTTGAATGCGAAGGTGTGTTTTAGCCAGTTTTCGTCATCCCTACTGGGAAAATCATCCCTGTAGTGCCCGCCACGGCTTTCGGTGCGATTGAGTGCGGAGCGGGCTATAAGGTCGGCAATCGTAAGCATATGCCCAAACTCAAGTGCCTCAAGGAGTTCGGTGTTAAACCTCTCACCGGTGTCGGTTAACCCAACTGTTTCATAACGCTCTCTTATACCTCTTATGCTCTCAATAAGTTTTTTAAGGTCTGTCTCGTTTCTGAAGACAGAACACCAGTCGGTCATCTCCTGCTGGAGTTCTCTGCGCAATTCAGAAAGTTTGACCTCTCCCCTTCTTCCTCTGAGTTTTTCAATCTCCGCCCTCCTCTGTTCAACCAGATCCCTTTTGATCACTCCGGGGTGGTTTTCCGAAATCTCACCGGCAATCGCCTTACCAGCCCTCCTTCCAAATACCACCGTATCGAGAAGCGAGTTACACCCAAGCCGGTTAGCACCGTGTACAGAGACACATGCTGCCTCACCTGCGGCATATAGACCTGCCACTGTGTTGCCCTTCTCATCGGCAAGCACCCTGCCGTCCACATCTGTGGGGATACCACCCATGGCGTAGTGTGCTGTGGGAAGCACCGGAATGGGTGCCTCCGACGGGTCTATCCCCATGTATATCTTGCAGAAGGAGGATATCTCCGGCAGCCTCTCCTCCAGTATCTCCTTCGGTATATGTGTAAGGTCAAGGTGGACATACTCTCCACCGTTTATCCCCCTTCCCTCTTTCACCTCGGTCATGATCGCCCTTGAGACCATATCCCTGGGGGCAAGGTCCTTGATGGTGGGTGCATACCGCTCCATGAACCGCTCACCCTCACCGTTTATCAGTATTCCACCCTCCCCACGGGCACCCTCGGTTATGAGTATCCCAAGCCGGTAAAGGCCGGTTGGATGGAACTGGAAAAACTCCATATCCTCAAGGGGGATACCCCTTTTAAACAGTATGCCGAGACAGTCTCCGGTGCTTGCATAGGCATTGGAGGTGGTCTTGAAGACCTTGCCATAACCGCCAGAGGCAACGAGGGTCGCCTTTGCATTGAAGGTGTGTATCTCACCCGTTCTTATCTCAAGCGCAATCACACCATGGCATCTACCACCTTCCACCACGATGTCAAGGACGTGAAACTCAGGAAAAAAACTCACCTCCTGGAGTTCACTCTGCTCGTAAAGGGCAAAGAGGATTGCATGCCCCGTCCGGTCTGCCGAGTAACAGGCACGCCTCACAGGTGCGGCACCAAACTCCCTTGTATGCCCCCCGAACCTCCGCTGAGCGATCTTGCCCTCAGGGGTGCGTGAAAAGGGCACGCCCAGGTGCTCAAGTTCAATAACCGTCCTTACCGCATCCTCGCACATGACCTCGATGGCATCCTGGTCGCCAAGGAAGTCACTGCCCTTTGTGGTGTCGTAGAAATGCCATTCCGGGGAGTCAGGCTCCTCGTTCCCAAGTGCTGCGGCTATTCCCCCCTGTGCGGCCGTTGAGTGAGAACGGGTGGGGTATAGTTTGGTGAGCACAGCCACGCTGCCAGCCTTGGATGCCTCTATTGCCGCCCTCAGGCCGGCAAGACCGGAGCCGATAATGACCGTGTCAAATTGGTGCTCCATTTAGTCATTATAATCCTATAAATTTTATTTATGCAAATCCGGGGCTTGCCCGCACGGGCATTCAAGGTGTATATTCATCTATGGGAGACAGAGACAGTGACGACATAAGAGCCACCCATCCATTCAGGCCAAAGGACATAAAACTCTTCATGCCCTATCTGAAGCCGCTCCTTTTTCAGGCAGTTTTAGGGATTATTCTCACCGTTTTTTCCACCTTTCTCTTAACGCTTCTTCCCCTTACCAGCAAGGTGGTTATAGACTTTGTGATCGAAAAAAGGGGGTTTGAAAGACTTGAAGCGCTGCTTTCCACACTGGGGCTTTCCAACCTCTTTCCTTTGTTGAAAGGCTCTCTCTCAGACCTCAAAACACTCATCACAATACTGGTAGCAGGTGGCATACTGATAGGTCTCTTTAACATCGCCCACCGGTACCTCATGGTAAGGGTTCAGCAGGGAATAACCTACAATCTGCAGAAAGGGCTTTTTGAGAGGATTCTGAGGTTTCCCTTTTCATTTTTCAGAAAGGAGCAGTCCGGCTACCTGCTTTCAAGGATCACCGACGACATAAACGGGATACAGTATCTGTTTACAGACAGCATCTCGCAGATAATCACACGATCTGCAACACTCCTCTTCGGGGTCACCATCCTCCTTGGTCTCAACTACCGGATCGCCCTGATAGTGATAGCGACGATCCCTCTCTACATCCTCCTGAACATATACTTCGGAAGGGGGATAAAGCGGGTAAGCCACAGGGAGCGGGAGGCACAGGCGGTTGCATCAAGGGAGATACAGGAGGTTTTTTCCGGCATGGAGGTGGTAAAGGCTCATGTGACGGAGGACGAAGAGGGAAAAAGGATTTCAGAGAGCCTCCAAAACCTCATGCAAAACAGGGTCAGGCGGCTTCTGCTCTCCACCGTTTCGGTTCATTCAGTAAAGGCAATACAGTTCGTCGCCACTTTACTCGTCATCTGGTACGGTGTGGCAGAGATAACAAAAAACAGGATGACCGTCGGTGATTATGTCGCCTTCACCGCATACATAATCGCACTATCAGGGGCGGCAAACTCCCTCTCCTGGGTATGGCTTTCACTCCAGCCCGTATTTGCCTCACTTGAAAGGCTAAAGTCACTCCTCCTGATCGACCCCGAACTGAATGAGGAAAAGCGTAAACAGTTGCTAAGACCTGAAGGCATAAGTGGCAATATCAGATTCAGGGATGTGACATTCGGCTATAAAAATGAAACCCCCGTTCTCAAAAATGTGGAGATGGAAATACCAAATAATTCCGTTACCGCAATAATGGGACCCACCGGAGGTGGCAAGACCACAATAGTAAACCTCATACTCCGTTTCTACACACCCTGGCACGGAAGCGTTGAGATCGACGGACTTGACACAAGAGATATAGACCCCTACTACCTGAGGGAGCAGATTGCCGTGGTCAGTCAGGATATATTTCTATTTAACGGAACAATCAGGGAGAACATCAGGTACGGCAGACCTGGAGCCACAGACCCGGAGGTCTATGAGGCTGCCATGAAGGCCGGACTGCACGATGAGATAATGAGCATGCCTGATGGATACAATACCGTCACCGGTGAAAGGGGGCTCAACCTCTCAGGCGGCCAGCGACAGAGGGTCTCCATCGCAAGGGCGGTTCTGCAAAAACCCAAAATACTCATCTTTGACGAGCCCACATCCTCACTTGATGCAGAAACGGAGGAAAAGATCAAGGCATCCCTGAAAGGCCTGTTCAGGGGAAGAACTGTTATAATAATCTCTCACCGAAACAGCCTCCTCGACCTGGCAGACAGGGTTTACAGGGTTGAGGGAGGAAAGGTCTGGAGGGACAGGTAAAAAACCCCACCTCAAGATTTTACCAGAATTTCCGATAATATGTAGTAAGGGTAACAGTGTGTGTGCTATGCGTAACACGGTTTTGGCAAAAATGCCTGATTTCTTGTGTGGATGTATGGGCATAATTTTTGCTTATTTTAATTGAGGATTAAATATTTTTATATTTTATGATATAATAGAGTTCAGGATTGGGAGTTACAGTAATGAGAGATATTCTCTCCACAAATCGCTTCAGAAGGGCTGGAAGGCACATACCTGTTATGTCTCTTTTATTATCGGATAGCCTATTTTTTAAGAGGAAGGTTTGACCCATGATTCCCTCAAAAACTGACAATGTGGTTTACAGAAAGGTTGCAGGTGAGACCATACTGGTGCCTGTTCATGGCGATGTGGCTAAAATGAAAAAGATATTCATACTTAACAACCTTGGGGAGTTTATCTGGGAAAGGATAGACGGAAGGAAATCAGTTGATGAGATACTTGACGAGATAGTGGAAAATTTCGAGGTTACCCGGGATGAGGCAAGAAAAGACCTGAACGAGTTTATAAACAGTTTGAAAGAAAGAAACCTGATAGAGGAAGCACCATGAATCCGGGCACAAAGCAATGCACCCAATTTGGTGAAAAGACCTTCTTTGAAAGGTTCAGGGAGAAGACCCAGAAAGAAAGGGTGCCCATCTCGGGCAGTATAGAACTTACAAAGAGGTGTAACTTAAGGTGTGTTCACTGCTATAACGGTAGCCTTCGATATAATACAAAGGATGAACTATCCACTGAGGAGTGGAAGGCGATACTTGAACAGATCACCGGTGCCGGTTGTCTGTTTCTGCTAATTACCGGTGGCGAGCCGTTGATAAGGCCTGACTTTTCTGAAATATACACTCATGCAAAAAAACTCGGCCTTATAGTTACCATTTTCACAAACGGAACCCTGATAACGAAGGAGCATATTGAACTTTTCAGAGAGTTTCCACCCTCGCTAATTGATATCACACTCTATGGGGCAAGGGAGGAGACCTACGAAGCCATAACCGGCATAAAGGGTTCTTACAGAAAATGCCTCAAAGGGATCGAAGACATAATGAATGCCAACTTGCATCTCAAATTAAAGACGGTTATTCTCAGGGAAAACCAGGATGAGTTTGAAGAGATCAGGGAGTTTGCAAAATCGAGGGGGCTTGGCTTCCGGTCAGACCCCTGCATTACCGCATCACTTGATGGTGATCTCACCCCCATAGATCACAGGCCAGACCCTGAAAGGGCTGTAAAGGCAGAGTTCTCCGACCCTGCTGTTGTTGAAAACTGGCGAGAGTTCTTCAGGAAACAACCAAAGGAGGTGAGACTTAAAAAACTTTACGGTTGCGGCGCCGGAAGGACATCCTTTCACATCTCATCAACCGGCATTCTCACCCCCTGCCTCATGACCACATCATTTTCTTATGACCTCAAAAAGGGAGCCTTCACGGAGGGCTGGCAGCAGGTAATTCCAGGGCTGTTTGAGGTTCCTGCACCTCAAGGGCTAAGGTGTAGCAGTTGTGATAAGGTCTCAATCTGCGGTTACTGCCCGGCCTCTCTTGAACTTGAACACGGCTCAACGGTTAAACCATCGGAATTTCTTTGCAAAATAGGGAAAAACAGGTTAAAATATCTATTGGAGGTGTGAAGAAATGAATGAAAGCAGAAAAGAGTTAAAGCAGAAAATGCCCTACGAAAAACCACACCTCGAAGAGGTGGAA
>CAYMML010000058.1:0-12179 GCA_964391515.1 uncultured Thermodesulfovibrio sp.
CATTACTGTATAATCAGTGAGGGCAAGAGGGGGATATGCCAGGTAAGGGAAAACCGTGGGGGAAAACTCTACAGCCTTGTTTACGGCAGGGTTATTGCAAAACACCTCGACCCGATTGAGAAGAAACCCCTATTTCACTTCCAGCCCGGAACGAGGTCTCTCTCAATATCCACAGTGGGATGCAACTTCCGGTGCCTCCACTGTCAGAACTGGGAGATATCACAGTTTCCCAGGCTCTATAAGGCGATTGGTGGGGAGTTTATACCGCCTGAAGATATAGTTAAGGAGGCTGAAACTTCTGGCGCTTCAAGCATTTCTTACACTTACACAGAACCCACCGTTTTCCTTGAATATGCACTTGATATTATGAAACTTGCACACGAAAAGGGGATAAAGAATGTGTTTGTAAGCAACGGCTACACATCAGCAGAGGCAACCGAGATGATAGCACCATACCTTGACGGTAATAATATTGACCTCAAGGGGGATGATGAGTTTTACAAAAAGGTGGTGGGTGCAAAACTCGAGCCGGTGCTTGAGACAATAAGGAGGATGAAGCGTCTTGGGGTATGGGTGGAGGTGACAACACTGATAATCCCGGGATATAACGACTCTGAGGAGTTTCTCCGGTTTGCTGCTGGATTCATTGCATCCGTTGACCCGGCGATACCCTGGCATGTCACACAGTTTTACCCGACTTACAAGATGTTAGACAGGGGAAGGACTCCGGTTTCCACTCTGAGGAGAGCAAGAGAGATCGGGTTTGAATCTGGCTTGAAGTATGTGTATGAGGGCAATGTCCCGGGTGAAGGTGGGGAGAACACCTACTGCCCATCCTGTGGTGAGACGGTTATTGAACGGTTTGGTTTCAGTATAAGGAGGAAAAACCTGAAAAACGGTGCCTGTGGCAGTTGTGGCACAATGATAGACGGTATAGAAATGGTGTAAAAAAAGGGCAGTAAACCCCGTTGAGGTTACCGCCCTCTTATGGAAAAGTTTATCTTTTTTGCCAGGATTAGCAACCCTTTATGACCTTTCGTTTGTACTTCTTTCCGGTCAGGGTCTTCAGGTAAGAGACGAGATCCTGCATCTTCTGGGAGTCTTTGGGTAGAGGTTTACCTTTAAGTGCAACCTCTATACAGAAATTAACGGCATCCTCAATAGATGCCTTCTTTTTGCCCATTATGGTAAACTCGGTCTTCCGCCCGTCGATGCCGCTACCTTTGTAATGACAACTGTAGCAACTCTTTCCGTTTGTGCCGAGATTGGTGTCCTTAAAGACCTCAACACCCTTCATTACATCTCCACCAAAGGAGAGACTGAAGGTGCTTGCGATGAACAGGGCAATCAAAACCAAAACCACGCTCTTTGTCCTCATGTTACTCACCTCCTTTCTTCGGTTAGATTACAGGGTAATTTTTTATCTTTCCAATGTATTGTTAAGTAAAGTTTAAGATTTAGGATATCTCATATTTTTATATTATAAAATTTCTTGTTATTAAAAAGTAAGGTGGATTACGGAATTTTTAAAATTAATAATTGTAATATTTTGATTATCTCTTCTAATTGATTTTAATGGCCGGTCTAATCTATAAAGCAGGCAGGCGGGTTGAGACATGCCCAGAAACATTGTATCAGGCTAAAGATCGTAGTTTGAAGTCTCTGGCGGATTAGAAGTTACTTCATGATTCTCCTCAAGTTTGCGGAATATTTCAAGCACTGATACAAAGAGTGCCACTGCAAGGGGGCCAAGGATCAGCCCGAGCAGGCCGAACAGGTTGAGCCCTCCCACCACACTGAAGAATATTATGAGCATGTGCATCTTTGTCCTTCCGCTGATGATGATGGGTTTTAATATGTTATCCACCATGCTAATTACGAGTGTGCCCACTATCAGGAGTATCACCGCCTTTGCGTAAGAGCCCGTTATGAAGAGATAACCCATAACCGGAACCCAGACGGATGCGGCTCCAAGACCTGGGATGAAGGACATAAAACCGATAGCGGTGCCAAGCAGTACCGGAGACTTCAGGCCGAGAAGAAAAAATGTTATACCTCCAAGTATGCCCTGAATTATGGCTACAACCACACCTCCGTATATGGTGGAAATCACCATATCCTTTACCTGTGATTCAAGCCTGTTTTTCTGCTCATCAGAGAAGGGCAGATAGTCTCGAATCTTTACCATAAAGTCGGGTGCATCCCTGAGGATAAAAAACATGGCAAATACCATCACGGCGAAGTTTACGAACACAAGAAAGATGTTTGCCACTCCCTTTGTGATGTTTCCTCCCAGTGACCTCCCGAACTTTGCAAGGTTGCTCATAATCACGGAAGGCAGGTCAAAATCCTTCAGGTTGAGGAAATCAACTATCCTCTCCTGTACCCAGAGCACCTGCGGACTCTTCAACCACTCTTCAAGCCTGACGGTGCCGGTGGTGTTGAGGAAGTTTGCAAACTCCTTGAGTTCCCTTGCCAGATTAACTGCAAGGTACGAAAAGGGGCCGATTATTATTGCCACGACAATAAATAGTGTGAGGGCGGATGCGATGGATTTCCACTTTATGTATCGTCTTATGTAGATGTAAACCGGATAAAACACCACCGAAAGGACGATAGCCCAGGCTATGGGAACGAGAAAGGGTTTGATGATCAGATATGTAAGATAGGCAAAGGTGAAGGTGAAAAACAGTATGGTGATCAGGTAAAACCTGTTATTTTTGCCTGGGGGCTTCTGATCATGATCTCTCCGGGCATTCATAATAATCTCCTCAGGCGGACTGTCTCTGCCCCTTTTCATGGTCGGGCTGGCAGTGACTTCCATTTTGTTCAGGTAACAGGAGTTCGGGTTCCTTAAGTATCCTGATCATTAGAGGAAAGAGTAAGCCCACGGCAAGTAGAATTTTCTGGTGAAAACGGGAGGAGTTGTTTTCCTGGTTTTTCTTTTTGAACTCCTTTACAGCCATCTCCCTGATGCCTGGCAGAATCCTCAAACTAATTCTTGCAGTTTCAAAAAAGGTATCCGTCTTTATCCCGACTTTATGGAGGGGGTGGAATACATTTTTAAGGGTGCTAAGTATATCGTCCATCGGCGTGGTGATGGTGAGTATCTTTGCTCCCACTATTAGCCCCATGAGCCTCATGGAGTTTATTATACCCGCCTCAAGGCCACGATCGGTAACGGTAGTAAACCCAAGATCAACCAGGACCCTTCCAGGGTGAAAAAACATATTTCCCACAAGTGTCATTAGCAGGAGTATGGTAACAGGAATCCAGCCGTTTCTCATCCGTCTGTCCGGGTATAGTAGATACAAAAAAATAAAGATGCCAAGCAGGGTGGAGGTCAGTCGGAGATGCCTGGCAAACATGAGGAGGATGGCAAAAGAGACGAATAACAGAATCTTGACGGTAATCTTTCTGTGAATGGGAAATCCTCCCTTGGTTGCATCGCCTTGTTTTTTATTCACATCGCCTCACTTGCGTTGAACAATGGGTATGGATTGCTTATATTCGAGAGGTTGCTGTTGGAACACTCATAATTCTGGCAGATTTCTTTCGTTCATTGCAAGTTTTGGTGCATCAGGCAGCGAGAGGATATACCGGTATATCCCCTTTGCCATTGCCTCTGCAGACCTCTGTCTGAAGGTGCGGCTCCTCAACAGACGTTCTTCTCTGGGATTGCTTATAAACGCAACCTCAACAAGCACAGAGGGCATCTCTGCACCCACAAGTACATAGAACAACGCCTGTTTTACACCAAGGTCTGTGACACTGGAGTAACTCCTGGAGAGTCTGGAAATCAGAGAATTCTGGATAAAGTGCGCAAGTTTCAAGGACTCATCCCTTTTACTTTCACGCTCAAGGGAGGTGAGTATCATCCCGAGTTCGCTCCTTGACTCCTTCATCTTCTCAACGGATATTCTGTTTTCCCTCGCAGCCACCCGAAGTGCCTCACGGTTGTTTGTCCAGTTGAGCAGGTAAGTCTCGGTGCCTCTGGTGTTCTTCCTGGGGCTTGCATTTGCATGAATGGAGACGAAGAGGTCTGCCTTTTTCCGGTTTGCAAAGAGGGTTCTGTCTTTCAAACTTATGAACCGGTCTGAGTCTCGGGTTAGATAGACCTCTAAGTTGTAAGTCTCTTCAAGAATCCTCTTGAGCCGCTTTGCCATATCCAGGGTGACATCCTTTTCCCTGAGCCCCCTTGGGCCTATCGCTCCAGGGTCGTCACCACCATGGCCAGGGTCTATCACCACGATCTTTCTTTCCCGGTAAAAGGGGTTTCTTTCCTCTTTCCCAAAGTCGATCACCAGCCTGGGTGGCGAAGTGAGGGTGAAAACCCTGTATGGGGTCTTTGAGGCAAGGTCAAACACCACACGGGCGGTATCTTTTCTGAACTGACCGGAACGAAGAGACTTTATCCCCCCTTTGTTTATGACCTCCCGTAACCGGATTTTGAGCCTCACCCCCTTGAGATCAATAAAGAGCCGGTCTGGTGAGGTCAACTCTCCTACTTTATAGCCCGGCAGATCTGATAGTTCTATTACCACCCTTACCCTGCCTTCATTCAAACTGTACCTTATGTCTTCAATACTGATCAGTCCCTTTTCCCGGGCATCAAGGGGTGTCGAAGGTAATATTATGGTAAGACAGAACAGGAGGGGAAGGATAAGTATTCCCTTTATGAAGTTTTTTCTATGAGTCATCATATCAGACTCCGCATTTCCCGGGGTTTACACCCGGACTTCAGATTACATTATACAATAAATTTATAATTATTTCAAGTATTTTAGCATCAATAGTTATAAAAGGGTTTAAAATAAGTGGTGGATTTTATTAAAATTCAAGAAAACATGCCGGGGTAGATGGGGATTTTGGTGTTGTTTCGGCAGGGTGAGTTGAAAAGAGGCGAAACAATCAAATGTGTTGAGTTAGAATAATAATAATTTCAACAGGCTATACTTTAATAATTATGATCCAGGGCATAAACGAAAATATTCCTTACAGGGGTGTGGAGTTTCACATCCAGACGGAAGACAAGGGGATGGAGCGCGGGCTCATAGTGAGTACCCTCTTTCACAGCGGGATGATAATCCTTGAAAAGAGGGTCTCATACAAGGACCTGCCCCCCGAGAGGCAGACGGAGGATGGGCTGAGCCTGCTTCTGAAAGAGACTCATGAGGGGATGAGGCGGGAACTCCTCAGCGGGGAGTTGGATGAGCGGATCAGGCTGTTTATCCCCATTGAAAAGGGCAAGAAGGGGGAGGCCGCACTTTCAGATGCAGAGGAGGAGATGATCAAAAAGGTGAGGGAGGAGGTGCTGCCATCTATTGTGAGGGATCTGGGTGTGGAACTTACGCGTGATGACCTGAAGGGGATACGAAAGGCCATATCCGTCTCTTCAGGGTTGCCTCCCAAAGATCGGTATCTCAGTCTGTACAAGGAGATATTTCGGTTGATCCAGGACAGATGTGACCGTGATACTTATAAGGGGATGGTCAAGGTCTGGACAGGGCTTGAAAAGAGGAAACCAGAACCAAGACCGGTGCCACCTCCGAGACCCACTCCGTCGGCCGTAACTCATCCATCTGAGCCATCTTCTAAGGAATTAGAGATTACGCCTGAGGAGATGAAGCAACTGGTAATGAGGCTTACCATACCTGAACTTACGAGGGTGATAGGTGAGAGTCTGTCAGAGGCCCTTTATCACAAGGTCTTTAGTGAGATCCACGACTCATTTTATCTGAAGGAAAACGCCTTTATCCTCCTTGCCGACAGGATACTGAGTTCTGGGATAATCAGGAAAAGGGTTTCTGATGAATGGAGAGCCGATGTTAAAACCACCTGGCTGAAACGGTACGAGAGGGTGAAGGGGCTTAAATCTTGAGTGAACCGTTAAAGATACTCATCCTCAAGCCAAGTTCCTTTGGTGACATAATACACACACTGCCGGTGCTTCACGGGTTAAGAACCGCCCTCCCGGAGAGTAAAATAGACTGGCTGGTGGCACGGGAGTACGAGGGGTTTCTATCAGGACATGAGATGATAAACCAGGTAATTCCCATAAACAAGGGCAGATGGAAGCAGATCGGCTATCTTTACCGGACGGCAGAGGAGTTGTGGGAACTTAAAAATAGACTGAGTGCCGAGCGGTATGATATGGTGCTTGATCTTCAGGGGCTTTTCCGAACCGGCCTTATCTCGTCTTTTACCGGTGCTAAGCGGAGGATAGGTTTTTCAGACTCAAGGGAGTTAAGCGGCATCTTCTACACCGAGAGGGTTCTGGTTTCAGATTCGATGCATGCCGTGAGGAAAAACCTCCTTTTTCTTGACCACCTGGGGATAAAGTATGCCGAACCTGTCTTTCCACTACCGGAGTTCCCGTTACCCGATGGATTGCCGGAAAACTACTATGTTATCTCACCTGGTGCACGGTGGGAGACAAAGAGATGGCCCTCCGTGTACTTCAGGGAGGTTATGGTCGGGTTAAGCAAACAGATGCCACAATTTACTCCGGTTATAGTGGGGGGGAAGGATGAGGTAGGGATTGCCGGGGAAGTCTTGAGGGGTATGGAAAATCTGGGGGTTGATCTGACCGGAAAGACCAGTTTGAGAGAACTTGGTGGGGTTTTAAAGGGTGCAGCCTTTATGCTAACCAATGACTCTGGCCCGATGCATCTGGCGGCGGCTCTCAATACCCCGGTGTTTGCCATCTTCGGACCTACCTCACCTGAAAGGACGGGGCCCTTTAGCCGTAAGGCCGTGGTTTTGTCTTCGGGGATGGGGTGCAGCCCCTGTTTTAAAAAGAGATGTGATAATTTAAAGTGCATGACCGGTCTCGAGCCCGAGATGTTGATTAAAATAATCCTTGAAAGGTATAAGAATTTTTAATGTCTTTCCGGTTGACAATAATTTTTTCAATTCACTAATATTACCCACCGACTGAGGTCATTTCATCAAATCGGCTACAAGGAAAATTACAAAGCGGGGTCTATCCCCGCTGCTTCAGATCAAAAACCAAAATAGCGGGAGGGTCCTATGGTGATGTTGATTGCTTCAGGCCTCATTGTGGGTATCGCAATGGGGTGGGTGCTCCAGCGTGGAAGGTACTGCATGAACTCTGCCTTCCGTGATGTTATCTTTATCAACGATTATACCCTGTTCAAGGCCTATATCCTTGCACTACTTATAGTTATTATCGGTGCAAACTTTCTGGAGGATATCGGTCAGATCGAGGAACTCAGACGGCAGGCGTTTGCGCCGATTGCTAATATTATCGGCGGGTACATCTTCGGTCTTGGGATCGTGCTTGCCGGTGGTTGTGGAAGCGGGATCTGGTACCGTGTTGGTGAGGGTCTTTTTGCAGCATGGGTCTCTGTGCTTGGGTTTGTGATCGGGATATTTACCACCAAAAACGGTATTCTGAGCCCGGTTTACAACTTTCTCAGGAGTTTCAATGTATGGCAGACTCCTGATGGGCTCAAGGTGCTTACAGATGATCAGGTAATGGACCTCTGGGACAAGGGTGTTGATGTCATGCCTCCCACCCTTTATAGTATATTTGGTGCAAATAAGTGGATCATAATTGCGATCCTTGTGGTTATAGCAATCCCATTTCTGATCAGGGGTGGGGTTCAGAAACCCCAGAAGGGGTATGCCTGGCCGGTTGCAGGTATCCTGATAGGGCTTGTCGTGGTTGCTGCATGGTGGGCATCTGAGATCTGGGGCGGAGGTGCAAGGGGTGTCTCTTACACCGGACCAACCCAGGAGTTGTTCAAGACCATATTGCTTGGCAAGTCACCCACATGGGGTGCGATGCTCGTCCTTGGTACCCCCATAGGGGCGCTTCTCAGCGCTATAGGACTGAAGGAGTTCAAGTTGAAGGCACCTTCCGCTGAGGAACTCCTGAGGGTCTTTGTGGGTGGTCTCGTCATGGGATTTGGTGCATCAGTTGGTGGTGGTTGTAATGTGGGTCATGGCATTACCGGTGTATCCACCCTGGCGCTCTCGAGCATAGTTGCCACCATTTTTATAATACTTGGAAACTGGACGATGGTCTATTTCCTGTTTATCAAGCCCATGAAAGACATGGATATCTGAGACTTTCAAAGAATAAACTTTGTGGCGAAATAAAAGGCCCGATCCATGGATCGGGCCTTTCTTTTTCATATGTGTCCAAAAACTCTCTGTGTTTTTTGCATGAAACAATGACAAAACTACACAAAAATAAAACCCTTCTGTTACAACTCGTTACAATAGAAAAAGGCTGACATACCTGACAAGCCCTCCTGTTTTATAAAAATTCCCTGAAAATAAAGGCGTTTAGGTAATCTAAAATTAGAATTTCAAGTTGACATTGGGGCATCCTTTCATCTATCGTATTATTATACTTGGGTCAGAAGAGAAGAGGTCAGAAAAGAAGAGAAGGTAACGAGGTGCTTTTATTGAAAGGAGGTGATGCTGAGAGGGAAGGCGGTTTCAATAATTATTTTTGAAGAAGAGTTTTTGAGGGATTCACCAAAAACCAGATCATTGTTTAGCAATGAGAAAAAACCTTTAACGGGGAGGATGTATGAAGAAAGTATTATTTGTATCGCTTCTGGCACTTTCCATTATCGCTTTCTTTGGCCTTACAGTAGCCAATGCTGATGTTCATCTGAAAGGTATCGCCTATGTTCAGGGACATGGTGGACATGTTGCGGTGGTTAATCTTGCCACAGGTGATGTAAAGAGGATAGTTCACGGCAAACCCTCCGATGCCCTTACACTTTCAAAAGACGGCAAGACCCTTTATGTCTTCAGCCTTGATGGTTATGCAAAGGAGATCGATCTTACAACCGGTAAACAGACTGAGTGGACACGCCTTGGGAAGAAGCACTGCGGCTCAAACATCGCACCGGATGGCACAATCTGGGTAAGTGACATGGCAGACGGTCATGTGTATGTCTATGATCCAAAAACACACAAACTGGCTGACAGTTTTCCTGTATCCAAATCTATCTGCGGTATTACCTTCAGTAAGGACGGGAAGACCGCCTATATTTCTGATATGCCAGGCGGTTTTGTGAATGTGGTGGATGTTAAGACAAAAAAGGTTGTTGCCAAGATTGAGGGTGTGGGTAACTTCATCCACCGTGCAAGGCTTCGCCCTGGCACTAACGAACTCTGGCAGTCTGAGGGTAACGAACTCAAGGGTGGCAAGCCCTATGGTGTGGGTTATGCAGAGGCCGGTGGCGCCCCTGGTGGTGTGAGCATCGTTGATGTAAAGACTGGAAAGGTTAAGGACTTCGTCATCACCGGTGGTAATGTACACGATGTGGACTTCACTCCCGATGGTAAGTATGCCCTTGCCGCTGTGAGACAGGTTCCCGAGCAGGACGACAGTGGTATCGTTGTGATCGATGCAGATACAAAGAGGGTCGTTAAGGTTTACTCTGCATGCAAGAAGTGTCATGGTTCTGTTGGTTTTGAGGTTCCTGAGGACAAGGATGGCGGAAGGCCATTCCTCTGTGCCATTGAGGTGAACTGGAAGGCATCAGGCTTCAACAAGGCCTGCGAATAATAACCGTTATTTAAACACAAACATAAAGGGTAAAGGGGGTATCCCCCTTTACCCATCTTAAATAGAGATATAGTTTAGAAAAATGCCAAGGGGAAGAAAGATAACAATACTGCTGCTTTTGTGTATAGTGGGGTTTACTGTTCTATGTGGGGGCCTCTTTTGTCTGGAAACCGGTCATACCGGTATTAAGAGTCTGGATTTTTGCAAGAAGATACAGTCTTTTTATGGTATTTTCTTTTTCTTCTTTATCCTGCCTTCATATTTACTATTTTTTGGATTGTCTATATTTAAACGGCACCTTTTTGAAAGATTTTTGATGGTATATACCCCTCCATTTAATAGCATCTTCAAACCCCCTGCTTGATTATCCAGACCCCACTGTATTAACCTTACATATTCCTTAGTAGTTTGCCTTTCCAGATAAAAAAGGAAGGAGTTGGTGTATTGAAAAGGATAAATCTTAACTACATAGCGAGAAAGAATATAAGGAGAAAGTTTTTCAGGAGCATGGCAATAGTGATTGCCGTTACCGTCGTTGCCGCCACGCTCTTTTCAGTTACTACCGTTATGGATTCTGTTGAGACAAGTATCGAGAAGGGAACGGCAAGGCTCGGGGCAGACCTCATGGTGGTTCCACAGGAGGCAGAGGCACAGGCAAGAACCGCCCTCCTTGCAGGTGAGCCATCCACCTTCTACATGGACAGGGATATAGAGGAAAAGGTTAGAAAGGTGGAGGGGGTAAAGGCGGTGGCAAGCCAGGTGTTTCTCCAGACGGCTAAGTACAAGTGCTGTGATGTTTCCAACATGCTGCTCATCGGGTTTGACCCGGAGCATGACTTTACCATCATGCCGTGGCTTGCAAAGGAACTCTCCCGCCCCCTTGGTACAGGTGAGATAATCATGGGCAGAGGGCTCACCGCCTATGATATAGGCTCCAAGATCACCTTCTACGGAAAGGACTTCGAGGTGGTTGGGATGCTTGAGGAGACGGGGATGAAGTTTATCGATAACTCGGTGTTCATGCCCTATGCCGCAATGGAGAAACTCGCCGAGGAGTCAAAACACAAAGAGGGAGTGAAGGCGGCTGAACTTCCTCTCAACAAGATATCAACCGTGCTCGTTCAGGTGGAGCCTGAGATAAGCCCTGCAAGGGTTGCCATCTTTATAGAGCACGACATACCCGGTGTAAAGGCGATTGTATCTGAAGAGGTGATCTCCAATGTGCGTAAACAGTTGTTTGTGCTTTTAAGGAGTATCCTCTCAATCAGTATAATCCTTTGGGTTATGGCACTTCTGCTCATAGGGCTCGTGTTTTCAATGATTGTTAATGAACGGCAGAGGGAGATAGGGCTTCTTCGTGCCATGGGGGCACGGAAGGGCAGTATCTTCAGACTTATTATGACAGAGGCATCCATTCTCTCTATTGCCGGTGGGGTGCTTGGAGTTGCAATTGGTGGAGCCTTTTTATATGCCTTCAAGGGGTTTATCCGCTCATCCCTCAACATCCCCTATCTCTGGCCAACTGCTTACGAGATGGGGCTCCTCGTTCTGGTATGCCTCTTTCTCTCGTTCCTTACCGGGATTATTGCCGCCCTGTATCCTGCAATTAAGTCAATGCGAATGGAGCCATATGAGGCTATAAGGAGAGGGGAGTAGGGATTTTAGATTTATGATTTATGATTTAGGATTTGAGATTTGAGATTTGGGATTGATGATTGAGATGATAGAGGAGGATAGGAGATGATAGAGGTATTAAACCTTACAAAGACATACAGGATAGACTCCGAGGTAATAAAGGCGGTGGACAATGTGAGTTTTACCATAGGGGATGGTGAGTTTATCTCCATACTCGGGCATTCCGGAAGCGGAAAGACCACACTGCTCAGTCTGATCGGTGGGCTCACAAGACCTGATTCCGGAACTGTCAGGATAGACGGCACAGATATCTGGCAGATACCGGACGATGAACTCGCCCTCCTTAGGAACAGGAAGATAAACTTTATCTACCAGTTCTCAAGCCTCGTGCCAACCCTAAATGTGGTGGAGAATGTCCTTCTTCCCACCGCCTTCAGCAAGGAGAGGTCGGGTAAAGAGTACGATCTTGCGCTTGAACTGCTTGAGATGGTTGGTATTGCCGATAAGGAGAAGGCATACCCTGCCCAGTTGAGTGGCGGACAGCAGAGGAGGGCTGCCATAGCAAGGGCATTTGTTAATAATCCCTCCATTATACTTGCCGATGAACCCACAGGTGATCTGGACGAGGAGACGGAGGCGGAGATAATGAGCCTATTTAAGAGGATGAACAGTGAAAAGGGGATAACCTTCCTTATTGTAACTCACAGTTCAGAACTGGCAAGTAAGACTGAAAAACGTTTCAGGATGTCAAATGGGGTGTTGAGGGAAACGGAATGAGGTTGAAATGGCTTGCCCTTTTGTTTTCTTTGCTCATTTTTCTCCCTGTTTTGGGGTGCAGTAAGTCCGGCCCACCCAAGATAAGCATCAGGTGGCCCAAGGGTCTGATAGAAGGCACTGATGCGGCGGTTTTCATGGTTATACTGAACGACGGTAAGGGTGGGGATACCCTGAAGGGGTGTAGTGTAATGGAGAACCCGGACATTGTATG
>CAYMML010000059.1:0-11663 GCA_964391515.1 uncultured Thermodesulfovibrio sp.
ATTAACCCCTGGATATATGACTTTGCCGCTGTGAACATGTGGGCAAGGCCGCTTGGGCTTTTCAGGGTGGCGGAGGCTCTCAGCCGGTTCGATGTTGAACTTTACATGATTGACTGCCTTGATTCATACCGTTTAAAGAGGTTCAACATGGGTAAGTACACAAAGACCCCTGTTCCGAGACCAGGTGTTTTGAAAGACTTCCCAAGGCGGTATTCCAGATACGGAATAACCACTGATGAATTTACTGAAAGACTCCGTATGATACCACCGGTGGATGCGGTTTTCATAACCTCCGTAATGACATACTGGTATCCGGGTGTTTTTGAGGTGATAAGGATAGTTAAGGAGTTTCTTCAGGATACCCCTGTAATTCTTGGTGGGATATATGCCACCCTTTTCAGGGATCATGCAGTAGAGCACTCGGGTGCGAACCTGGTGGTTTCAGGGCAGATAGAGGGGCAGTTATCAAATGTACTCTCCTCTGTGGGGATAAGCCTCTATCCGGTTAAGCAGTACATGCCGTGGTACAAACTTGGTTTTTACAGAAACCTTTATTATGCCCCAATACTTACATCAAGAGGCTGCCCCTTCAGGTGCAGTTATTGTGCCTCTTCGGTGCTACAGAAGGGGTTTTACCTTCGGGACCCTGATGATGTGGTAAAAGAGATCATTGACCTTGCAGCGATGGGTGTGCAGGACTTTGCCTTTTACGACGATGCCCTCCTTTACCGTGCCGGGGATCACATATTGCCCATACTTGGTGAGTTGGCAAAGAGAAACCTCCATATTCGGTTTCATACCCCCAATGGATTGCATGCCAGGTTTATCAGTGAGGAGATTGCAAGGCTGATGAAAGTGAACTGTTTTGAGACTATAAGGTTGAGTCTTGAGACGAGTAGCCCTGAGAGGCAGAAAGAAACGGGTGGTAAGGTGACAAATGAACAACTTGAGGAAGCGGTAACCATCCTGAAAAAGGTGGGTTTTACAAAAGAACAGATAGGGGTTTACCTCATGTATGGGCTACCTGGACAGTCCTTCGAGGAGGTAAGGGAGGGGGTTGAGTACCTGATGGAACTTGGTGTAAGGATTTACCTCGCAGAGTTCTCACCCATACCAGGCACTACTGCATGGAGTGAACTTATAAGTGAAGGAGTGATCAAAGAGGATATAGATCCCATTATTACCAACAATTCCGTATTTTCATTGCTCTTTTCCGGCTATCCCCATGGAGAGATCCAGAAACTGAAAGACAGGGTTAATAATTATAACCACCAGATATAAATACATTCTCTATGTTAAAGAATTATCCGTTTACAGATGTTTCAATTCGTCTTTATCACCTTCCTTTTTCTCTCTGAACCGCTTTTCAAGGTAGTCTCTTGCAATCTCTTTTCCGGCAAGCCCGAAGGCGAGTGAGAACCCGAAGACAACGCCGCCGAAGAGTATGGCGAAGGCTATAACCACCGTCTCCTTTCCAATCCCCAACTGCTCAAGTGCCATGGTGAATGTCAGAAGTATTATGGCGGTTTTAACCCCCTTGCCAAGAAACCCCGAATACTGTATGCCTGCATTTACGGATGCTATCAGTACAGCCCTTTCAAAGAAGTTACTCAAAATATAGCCGATGATAATCAGTATGATTGCAACAAATAGGTTTGGCAGGTAGAGGAAAAACTTTTCAAGAAGATTTGCAATTGCAGGTATTTTCAGAGTATAAAGTGCCATTATAACGAAAATAAAGATTACAAGGTAGTAGAACGCCCGGCTTATCAGGCCGGTAGGGGTATCCTTGATTCCTCCCTTTTCGAGTGCCTGTGATATGCCCGCCCGCTCACAGAAGTGGTCTGTCTTTATCATCTGGAGCAACTTTTCTATCCCCTGCCGAAGCAACCAACCGGCTAAAAAACCAAGCGCAAGGACTATGAGGGAACTTAGAAGATTGGGGAGAAACTCTACTATCCGTTCAAAAAAGCCCCTCAGGGGTTCAACAAACACTTTATCAAAAAAGGTTCCCATATACACTACCTCCTTTCATATCTGCTTTATTCAATAATGCCCCTATGTCATAGTTTACTGTGGTGATGAGCCGTCTCCTGAAACATCAGAACCCTCCGCTTCATCTTCATCTTCTTCTCCTCCCTCGAACCACCTTTCTATCAGGTAGGGTTTTCTCTCCTCGAAGGCAAGGCACATCTGCTCAAGCCTCTCCTCCACCTCATCTGCCGAACTATCCCAGGTCTCTATCACAAAGGATGCGACCTTCCCGAGGTAAAGTGGTGTTAGTGATTTTACTATATGAGATGGGCTCATCAGTCTTTTATGGCTTGCCACCGCAAAACTGTAGATGATCTCTGCCCAGACATGATCGGGGAACTTAAACTCTGAGGCGGGTTTTTCAGCCATGGTGCCTAAAAACCACATGAGTTCTCCCGGCAGTATAGAATCATACATGGTTGAGAGTTCGCTGACACCAAGTTTGAACCTCTCAAGCATCCTGTCGAGGTTTACATTTATAGGTTCAAGCCCCACGGCATAGGGGAGGCCGAAGGTAGGGACATCCTCAGAGCCGTTTACACTCCGCCACACATCACTGTATTCATCCATAAGGGAGACCACTGAACTTACCACCTGGTGTAACATGGCACTCAGGTCTGCCCCGGGGTCTTTAGGGTCGTGTATCTTTGCCCCGAGAAATGCCTGGCAGACCCTGAACGAGTTTGCTACGGCGGTCGTGGTCATCCATATGTCTATCCCGTATCTTGCCACATCCGTATCCCAGACGTCCTTTGTGAGATAAAATGAGGCAAGTTTTCCTGAAAATCCGAAGTCTCCGCCTATGGGCTGGCGTATCCTCTTGCCGTATAGTGCCCTTGTTATGGGATAGACGATGGTGTTGGTAATGGTGCCGTCGTATTTATGCCTCCTGTAATAGGGGGCAACATAATCGTAATCTGCATCAAGGACGGGTCTTATCAGGAGTTCTATCCATTCAGGGGTTATGCTTCTCAGATCAGAGTCAACAACTGCACACGCCCTGACATTGAGTGCATTTGCGATCTCAAAAATTGTCCTGAAGGCACTTCCCTTACCCGGGATTCCCTGGTAAGGGGTAACTATCTTAAAAAGACTCCCCACCCGGTGCTGTAAAAGGATTGAGTTGAGATCAACGGAGGTGTTTTCCACCACCTCCATCGTCCCATCCGTTGACCCGCCATCGGAGTCAACGAGCACGGATTTCAGATCGGGAAAGTATTTGGAAAGCCCTGCCTGAACCGCCCTTACCACATGCCCGATGGTGGAGGCATTGTTATAACTTGGTATGCCCACAAGGATGTCGGCCTCACCTATCTCTTCAATCCTTTCTCTGACTTCCTTTCTCAGCACTACCGTGTTTGGCATGGTAAATACCTCTTGTTATCCTTATCGGTCGGAATCAGGAGACCTTAAATCACTCCGGTTCTTTAGAGTAAGTTATCTTCTGAAAAATACAAGCAAAAATGCTGCCAGACGCTATGCGGGTATTGACAGCCCGTAAAAAAACATGTTTAAATTAAACACTACTCTCAATTATATCATTTCCGATTACTATAAACAATAAAGGAGGCATTGTGGAAAAGGTACCTCTTACACGCGAGGGATATGAGAAACTGAAGGCTGAACTTGAAAACCTGCTCAGGGTAGAACGTCCCAAAAACATCAAAGAGATAGAAGAGGCGAGGGCGCACGGTGATCTCAGCGAAAACGCTGAATACCATGCTGCTAAGGAACGCCAGTCCTTTATAGAGGGCAGGATCCAGGAACTTCAGTCCAAACTTGCCCGTGCCGAGGTGATAGACCCATCAAGGTTGAACAAGGACAGGGTCTCTTTTGGAGCAAGGGTGAAGGTATATGACCTCGAGACGGATGAGGAGAAGAGTTTTTTTCTTGTGGGCCCGGATGAGGCAGATGCAAGCAACGGAAAGATTTCTGTTACCTCGCCGGTGGGACGGGCACTCGTTGGTAAAAGGGTAGGAGATGAGGTTACAATAAAGGCTCCTGCCAGAACCTTTGAGTTTGAGATATTAGAGATTAACTTTGAGTAGGCACCTGAGTGCAGAGGTTGATGAAGTAAGGTTTATTTCGGAAGACCACTTCATTCTTACCCTTATTCCAGCAGATGCGATCAACCATCCACTGCCAGGGCAGTTTTTCCTTTTGAGGAAAGACTCCTGTGGTGACGATCCACTATTAAGAAGGCCCTTCAGTGTTCTTGACTACAATAACGGAAAACTGAGGTTTTTTATCCGGATAACCGGCAGGGGGACTGCTGCCATCTCAAGATCGGCAAAGGGTGATAAGATCGATATACTCGGGCCACTCGGAAATCCCTTCCCCCCACCTTCAGAAGGAGAAAGGGCGGTGATAGTCGCCGGTGGGGTGGGGATTGCCTCGGTGTTTCCCCTTTTGAAGCGTGAAAGCCAGAAGGGGGTTCTCCTGTACGGTGCGAGAACTGCCCGGGCGGTTTACCTCCTTACAGAGATTGAAGAGACCGGCATAGATGTGAGGGTTTCCACGGACGATGGCTCTATGGGGTACAAAGGCGGTGTGCTTGACCTCTTCAGGGACTATCTTGATGAGGGTGGTGATGGGGTGGTGTATTCCTGCGGGCCAGAATTGATGATCCAGGGGTTGGCAGGTATTATGAAGGATAGAGGGATAAACGGTTATTTATCCCTTGAGGAAAGGATGGCCTGTGGCATAGGTGCCTGTCTTGGTTGTGTAAAAGAGGTAGGTGGAAGAAAAAGACGGGTCTGTGTAGAAGGGCCTGTGTTCAATATATCGGAATTTTGATGAACCTTGAGGTGAAAATAGGAAAGATCAGGATGAAGAACCCGGTGATGACCGCATCGGGCACCTTCGGGTATGGGGCGGAGTTTTCCGGGTTTTTTGACCTTGATGACCTTGGGGCAATAGTGGTAAAGGGTATTTCAAAGGAGCCTAAGGAGGGGAACCCTTCACCAAGGATATGGGAGACCCCCTGCGGTATGCTGAATGCCATAGGGCTTCAGAATGTGGGGCTCAGGGGGTTCATGGATGAGAAACTCCCCTATCTGCGGAGGTTTTCCACCCCGGTGATTGTCAACATCCTCGGCAGTTCCACCGAGGAGTATGTGGAGATTGCCCGTGCACTTGACGGTGAGGTTGAGGGTATTGAGGTGAACGTGTCCTGCCCGAATGTTAAGGAGGGGGGTATCCTGTTTTCCTCGTCGAGGGATGCGCTCAGGGAGGTGGTTGGCAGGGTGAGGGATGCGGTCAGAGAGTCAACCCTGATAGTGAAACTCTCACCATCAACCTCTGATATCGGCCAGGATGCCATGCTGTGCCAGGAGGAGGGGGCGGATGCTGTCTCTATGATAAATACCATACCTGCTATGGCAATAGATATCGAGACGAGGAGGCCAAGGCTTGCAAACATAACCGGTGGACTTTCCGGGCCTGCCATAAGGCCTGTAGCGGTTCGGATGGTCTGGGAGGCTTATAAAAGGGTAAAGATACCCATAGTGGGAATGGGTGGGATCATGACCGGGGCGGATGCGGTGGAGTTCATTCTTGCAGGTGCAACGGCCGTTGCAGTTGGAACGGCGAACTTTGTAAACCCCTCTGCCTGTATTGATATAATAGAGGCAATAAAGGACTACATGATCAGAAAAGGGTTTGGCGATATTGAAAGTTTAAGAGGAGGGATGATATGGCAAGACCGGGCGGACTTATCACTTTAATCACAGACTTTGGAGAGAAAGACCCCTTTGTGGGGCAGATGAAGGGGGTAATATACTCCATAAACCCCGATGTGGCTATAGTGGATGTTACCCACCAGATTACCCCTTTTGACATCCGTGAGGCAGCCATCGTGACCGGTCTCAGTTATCCTCACTTCCCCACCCGGAGTGTTCACCTTGTTGTGGTTGACCCCGGGGTTGGGTCTTCAAGGAGGCCTATTATAGTGAGCACGGAAAATCACTATTTTGTTGGGCCCGATAACGGCGTGTTTTCCATGATCTATGCCCTTGAGGAGAAATCACTCAGGGTTACCCACATAACTGCCGATCACTATTTTTATAAGAAGGACTCACCCACATTCCAGGGGCGTGATTACTATGCACCGGTTGCAGCCTGGCTGTCAAAGGGGATTCCTGTTACCAACTTTGGGGAGTATGTTGAGGATTTTTTCAGGTTCAGGATACCTCTGCCTGAAAGACCAACAAAGAACACCCTGGAGGGGGAGGTTATACATATCGACCGTTTTGGAAATGCCATTACCAACATACCAGGTGCAGAACTCCTGAAAACAGACTCCCCTGCGAGGGTCGTGTTCAAGGGGAAGGATGTCCCAATGAAACACCACTACTCCGAGGCGGAAGACAGGGAGTTGTACTGTCTTGTGAACAGTTTTGGTCTCCTTGAGTTTTTTATTTACAGGGGGGATGCCTCAAACCAGTATGAGATAAAGAGGGGGGATGTGGTGGGTGTGATCTTTACCTGAGTGGTGTGAAATACTATCGGGCTCAGACAAACACAGGAACAAGGGGTTGTCATTTCCTGAAGTACTACAACAGAAAGTTGAAGGCTTTTTGGTTGCTCTGCTGGTCGGGAAGGTTCACTTTAGATAAACAGAAGTGTCACCGGAGGGATTAGTTGTTAGGGCTCACCGGTCCAAGAAGGACTGTGGCGGTATCCTGTGAAAAAAGTTTTTCCGCAAGGTCTTTCAGATCCCTGATGCTTACCTGTTCGATCGCACTTAAGATCTCAGAGGGTGGGTGGTATCTGCCGTAGTAAATTTCCTGCCTTGCTATGTTGTTCATCCGGCCGGAGGTGGACTCAAGGGCGAGGATTATGTTGCCTCTGAGGTGTGTCTTTGCCCTCTCAAGTTCGTCCTCTTTTATGGTGTCTTTAAAGTTACGGAACTCTCTGTTTACAATCTCAAGGACGGTCTGGTATTTTGAAGGCGATGTCCCTATGTAGACCCCAAAAAGACCGGTGTCTTTAAAGGAAGAGACAAAGGAGTAAACGGTATAGGCAAGACCACGGTTTTCCCTTATCTCCTGAAAGAGCCTTGAACTCACACCGGAGCCCATGATGGTGTTCAGAAGGAGCATGGTGTAACGCTCCGGGCTGTTTTGTGGAATCCCCTCCACACCATGACAGATGTGCACCTCGGAATGGTCTTTCTCTACTATTTTCATGCCGGAACGAAACACAGGCCTTTCAGGAGTGGTGTTTGAAGGTGGATTTTGTTTATCGGGCAGCAGATCATCGATGATACTGTAAACCATATCCGGATCTGTATTGCCTGATACTGCGAAAACTATGTTATCAGGTCTGTAGTGTTGAGTTCTGTAATCAAGGAGGTCGGTTCTCTTAAAGGAGTTGACCGTCTCTTCAGAGCCGAGTATGTTGTAAGAGAGGCCGTTGTCTCCCCATACAAACTCGTTGAATAGGTCATGGACATAATCGTCTGGTGTGTCCTCCACCATCTTTATCTCTTCGCTTACAATGGCCTTTTCCTTTTCTATCTCGTCTTCAGGAAAGGATGAGTTGAAGAGGATGTCAAAGAGGAGGTTCATGCCCTTTGGAAGGTATTCATCGAGCACCTTTACGTAAAAGACCGTGGATTCCTTTGATGTGAATGCGTTGAGGTCTCCGCCAAGCGAGTCTATCTCAAAGGCAATCTCCCGCTGTGTTCTTTTCTCAGTCCCTTTAAAGGACATGTGTTCAAGGAAGTGGGAAATCCCCTTATTTGAATCGGACTCGAACCTTGAACCTGTCTTTACCCACACCCCGAAACAGACAGATCTCACACCGGAGATGGGTTCTCCTACAAAGACGGCGCCTGATGGATGGATTTTCTTCGTGAACATTGCTTTTCCCCTTATACGGTATCCCTACTCCGGGGGATTAATGTGAGGTTTGTAAGTTTGTATTTAAAAGGATCAGCCGGATATTGATGCCTTGCTGAAAATGCCTTTGAGAGGGAAAGGAGGAGCCCCTTTACAGGGAGTGCCCATCCTTTCATAAACTGCCTTTTAGCAGGGGTCAAACCGGCTGTTTTTCACCTTTGCCGTGTTTTTCTCGCATAGCCTCTTTCCGGCTCAGCCTGATCCTTCCCATCCTGTCTATCTCGATAACCTTGACGAGGACCTCATCTCCCTCCTTCAGTTCATCGGTAACCTTGTTGATCCTCCTGTCTGCTATCTGGGAGATGTGAAGCAGGCCTTCCGTGTTGGGAAAGATCTCAACAAAGGCACCGAAATCCACAATCCTCTTTACCTTCCCGAGGTAGATCTCACCCACCTTTGCCTCTTTCACGATGCCCTCTATTATCTCCCTTGCCTTACGGGCTGATTCCTCATCAATGGATATAATCTTCACCAGGCCGGAGTCGTCTATGTCTATCTTGACGCCGGTCTCATCCACTATCCCTCTTATAACCTTTCCGCCAACACCAATGACATCTCTAATCTTGTCCTGCTTGATCTGCATGGTGAAGATGCGTGGTGCATAAGGAGAGAGGTTCTTGCGAGGTGCCGTTATTGTCTCTCTTATTTTTTCAAGTATAAACAGCCTCCCCTGGCGTGCCTGTTCAAGTGCCCTCTCCATGACATCGCGGGAAATTCCACTTATCTTCACATCCATCTGAAAGGCGGTAATACCACGGCTTGTGCCTGTGACCTTGAAATCCATATCACCAAGGTGGTCTTCAAGGCCGAGTATGTCTGTGAGAACAACAGAGCGGTCACCTTCCTGGATGAGTCCCATTGCAATGCCTGCAACGGGTGCATCAATGGGTACGCCTGCATCCATTAGTGCAAGGGTTGCACCACAAACGGTTGCCATGGAGGAAGAACCGTTTGATTCCAGGATATCGGAAACCACTCTTATTGTATATGGAAACCTCTCTTTGTCAGGGATAAGGGGTTTTAGTGCCCTTTCTGCAAGTGCTCCGTGGCCTATCTCCCTTCTGCCGGGTGACCCAAGCCTTCTAACCTCTCCCACACTGAAGGGTGGGAAGTTGTAGTGAAGCATGAAAGACTTGTATGACTCACCCTCAAGGGCGTCTATTTTCTGCTCATCCTCGGTTGTGCCAAGTGTTACAGCGACAAGTGCCTGCGTTTCTCCCCTGACGAAAAGCCCCGAGCCGTGCACCCTCGGGAGAAAGCCGGTCTTACACCTGATTGGCCTTATCTCGTCGTGCCTCCTGCCGTCTGCCCTGATCCCCTCTTCAAGGATCATATTTCTGACCAGTTCCTTTTCTATGTCATGAAACAGGTCTGATATGAGGGATGCCCTGTCTTCGTCTTCACTGGCAAGTTCGGTTATGGCCTCTTCCTTTATTAGGTCAAGCGCCTTTTGTCTTTTCAGTTTCTCAGGTATCCTGATCGCCTCTTTCACCCGTGAAAGCACAAGATCAGATAGTTGTTGTTTGAGTTCAGTATCGACCTCGGGAGGTGTAAACTCTCTTTTTGGTTTCCCGCACCTGCTTCTGAGTTGGCGTTGTATCTGGTTAATCCTCCTGATCTCCTGGTGGGCAAAGTCTATCGCCTTAAGGACGGTCTCTTCAGAAACCTCCCTTGCCCCACCCTCAACCATTACCACCGCATCATCGGTTCCTGCAACCACAAAGTTGAGTTCCAGGTCATCAGTTTCCGAAAGGTTTGGAAAGATAACAAACTCACCATCGAGCAGTCCCACCCTGACGGCAGAAACAGGCCCATTAAAGGGGATATCGGATATGGTAAGGGCTGTTGACATCCCGATAATACCAAGAATATCAGAGACGTTCTCATCACCGTAGGAGAGCACTGAAACTATTCCCTGGGTTTCAGATTTATAACCGTCAGGGAAGAGTGGTCTTACAGGTCTATCGATAAGCCTGGATGTGAGTACCTCCTTTTCAGAGGGCTTCCCCTCTCTCTTGAAAAACCCCCCGGGTATCTTTCCCGCTGCGTAAGCCTTTTCCTGGTAATCAATGGTGAGAGGAAAGAAATCAAGCCCCTCTCTTGCCTTCTTTTCTGAAACGGCAGTGGCTAAAACTACGGTGTCGCCATATTTAAGGAGTGCTGAGCCATCAGACTGTCTTGCAAGTTCTCCTGTCTCGATTATCAGTTTCTTGTCACGAACCTCAATCTCAACCGTCTCTACTCCGGTCTCTAACCGGTCAGGTTCAATTTCTGACATTAATTTTCACCTCTACTTTCTTAATCCCAAGCGCTCAATGAGGCTTTCATATCTTTTTATATCGTTCCTTTTCAGGTAGTCAAGCAACTTTCTCCTCTGGGAGACAAGTTTTAGCAGACCACGCCTTGAGTGGTGATCTTTTTTATGCACCTTGAAGTGCTCGGTAAGGTAGTTGATCCGCTCTGTAAGGAGGGCTACCTGAACCTCAGGAGAGCCTGTATCGTTGTCGTGGATCTTAAACGATGAGATTATGTCCTGCTTCTTCTCCTTTGTGAGTGCCAATCTTTCACCCCTTTCTCAGAATTCTTAAAATTGATTATGCATGGAAAAGCATGCCTTAAAGGATACCATAACCACCTGAATTCTGTAAAGATTAAACAGATGCGGGAGGTTGACAGTTTCTCGCCGATACTGGTTTAATATATCTTCATGATAACGAAAACAGAGAAGATATGGATGGATGGGGAACTCGTCCCCTGGGATGATGCAAAGGTGCATGTGCTCACACATACCCTTCATTACGGTCTCGGGGTCTTTGAGGGGATAAGGTGTTATGAGACGGTGCAGGGGCCCGCTGTATTCAGGTTGAGGGAACATGTTGAGAGGCTCTTTCATTCTGCCAAGATATTTCTACTTGATATCCCCTACACGGTTGAAGAGGTGGAGGAGGCGGTAAAGGAGACCATCAGGGTAAACAACATAAAGGAGTGTTACGTAAGGCCACTCGTTTATATAGGATACGGTGCCATGGGGCTTTATCCCAAAGAAAACCCGGTGAGGCTATCAATAGCCGTTTGGCCCTGGGGTGCATATCTTGGAGATGATGGTATAAAAAACGGCATTCGGGTAAAGACATCCTCTTTTATTAGAAATCATGTGAATTCAAATATGTCTCGAGGCAAGGTCTGCGGCTACTATGTAACAAGCCAACTCGCAAAGAAAGAGGCGGTTTCCTGCGGTTACGATGAGGCGGTTTTGCTTGATACAGAAGGGTATGTGTCGGAGGGAAGCGGTGAAAACGTGTTCATCGTTCGTGGTGGAAGGGTGAAGACCACACCACTTACATCAATACTTGAGGGTATTACCAGAGATAGCATTCTCACCATCGCCCGTGATGAGGGGATAGAGGTGCTTGAAGAGAGGTTTACCCGTGATGAGGTGTACATTGCAGATGAGGCATTCTTCACAGGTACGGCTGCAGAGGTAACACCCATAAGGGAACTTGATGGCAGGTCAATAGGAGGCGGAAAACCAGGGCCTATCACGAAGAGGTTGCAGGAGATATTCTTCAGTATTGTAAAAGGTGAAAATCCCCGCTACAAGGACTGGCTCACTTTTCTCTAAAAGCCAGGATAACTTAACCTAAACGTTGCAAAAAACCAACCACAGAGCACACAGAGAACGCAGAGGACAAAGGGTTTAGGAAAATTTCATCGCCTTCTGTAATA
>CAYMML010000060.1:0-11655 GCA_964391515.1 uncultured Thermodesulfovibrio sp.
AGATTACCCTGATGATCCCCTTGCGCTTTATGATCTTGCACTTTGAACAGATCGGCTTAACCGATGCCCTTACCTTCATAAGACCTCCCTATAAAATCCTGAATCTCAAATCCTAAATCATAAATCATAAATCCTAAATCACTTATACCTATATGTTATCCTTCCCTTCGTCAGGTCGTATGGTGACATCTCCACCAGGACCCGGTCACCGGGGAGGATCTTGATAAAGTGCATCCTCATCTTACCCGAGACATAGGCCGTTATCTCCTGCCCACTCTCGAGTTTTACCTTGAACATTGCGTTTGGCAATGCCTCAAGGATTGTGCCTTCAACTTCTATGTTGTCCTCTTTGGGCATAGAGCTAAAAATTATACAATACTTATTCCCATTTAGTCAATATTTCTGGCCCGTTTTCTGTAACCAGCACCGTATGCTCAAAATGGGCGGAGAGACTCCCATCCTTAGTCCTTGCAGTCCAGCCATCCTTGTCAATCACCACATGATAGGCGCCCTCGTTCACCATCGGCTCTATCGCAAGTGTCATACCCGGCCTGAGCACAGGACCCTTTCCAGGAGGTCCGAAGTTGGGTATCTGTGGTTCCTCATGGAGCGATCTACCCACTCCATGCCCCACAAATGCCCTCACAACACTGTAGCCACGTGACTCCACAAAGGTCTGTATGGCATGTGATATATCAGTAAGCCTGCGACCAGGCCTTGCCTCATTCACCCCAACATGGAGGGCCTCACGGGTCGTTTCCATGAGCCGCCTTGCATTATCAGACACACTCCCAACACCCATTGTGATAGCCGCATCCCCAATCCACCCTTTGTAGGTAACCCCGATATCCACACTCAGTATATCACCGTCACCGAGCCTCTTTTCCATGCTGGGTATCCCGTGCACCACCTCATCATTAACAGAGGCACAGAGACAGGCGGGGTAACCCCTGTAACCCTTGAAGGTGGGAGATCCACCTTCTGACATTATAACCTCCTGGGCGATCTTTTCAAGTTCCCCGGTTGATACACCCGGCCTTACGGCCATCTTTATGGCATTAAGGGCCTTAACCACAATATCACATGCCCTTGCCATCCTTCTGATCTCTTCTTTCTTTTTTATGATTATCACAGATCAACCAAGGAGGTATCTACAAGACCATCACATCCGGCCTGAAACTATAAGTCCATATAGATATTTCTCGCTTTTTAAGAACAGTAGTAAGGGTCCTATCTCCGTCTGCCCCTCACGCGCCCCTTACTCAGGAAACCCTCGTAAGAACGGGTAAGAAGGTGTGATTCTATCTGGGAAACCGTATCCAGTGCAACACCTACCACTATCAGCAGGGATGTCCCACCAAAGTAAAACGGCACGTTGAATTCCTTTATCAGGAAAGTGGGCAGAACACAGACGATTGAAAGATAGATAGCCCCCACAAAGGTGAGCCTTGAAAGCACCCTGTAGAGGTAATCTGCCGTCTTCTGTCCTGGTCTTATCCCAGGGATATAACCACCGTATTTCTTCAGGTTATCTGCCACATCCACCGGATTAAATATGATGGCGGTGTAGAAATAACTGAAGAAGATTATCATGGTCACATAAAGTACCGTATAAAGAACCGTCCCGGGTGAGAGTTGCTTGGCTATCCCCTGTACCCAGGGTATCGATATAAACCCGGCAATAGTTGCAGGAAACATGATGATAGAGGATGCAAATATCGGAGGTATCACCCCGGAGGTGTTTACCTTAAGTGGCAGGTGGGTTGACTGACCACCATAGACCTTTCTCCCCACCACCCGCTTTGCATACTGAACCGGTATCTTCCTCTCCCCTTTTTCAATGTAAATAATCGCTCCAACCACGAACACCATCATGGCAATAAGTATGATCATGAACAAAATGGAGAGTTCACCGGCCTTTATGAGCCTCACTGTACTTATCACGGCATTAGGAAACCTGGCCACTATACCTGCAAATATTATAAGAGAGATACCGTTTCCTATCCCCCGTTCTGTTATCTGCTCCCCGAGCCACATAATAAATGCCGTGCCGGATGTGAGGGTGATCATTGTAAGTAGCCTGAACCCCCATCCGGGATTCTGAATAAAGGCTCCGCCACTCATACTCTCAAGACCAACGGCTATACCGAAGGACTGGATCGCACTGATGAGAACCGTCCCATAGCGGGTGTACATGGTGATCTTTTTTCTCCCCTCCTCACCCTCTTTTGCGAGTTTCCCGATGGCAGGTATCACCACCGTAAGGAGTTGGAGTATGATGGATGCACTAATATAGGGCATTATACCGAGTGCGAAGATTGTCATCCTGGAAAGGGCACCACCTGAGAAGATATCAAAGAACCCCATAAGGGCACCGCCCTTGGCGGTCAGAAACTTGCTCAGTTCCTCACCGTTGATACCCGGGGTGGGGATATGACACCCGATCCTGTAAACCGCAAGGAGGGAGAGGGTAAAGATTATCCTCTTTTTGAGTTCCTCAATCTTGAATATATTCTGAAAAGAAGAAAGGGCACCCAACTATATCACCTCCGCCTTACCACCGGCGGCTTCAATCTTCTTCAGGGCAGACTCGCTAAAGGCATGAGCCTTAACCGTGATAGCCCTCTTGAGTTCACCCCTGCCGAGCACCTTCAGGCCATCCTTCAGCCTGGAGATAACCCCCCTTTCAATCAGCACCTCTGGGGTTATGCTCTCTACACCCTCAAGGGCGTTCAACCTATCTATATTTACAATGGCATATTCTTTCTTAAAGGGCTGGTTACTGAACCCACGCTTTGGCAGCCTCCTCTGCAGGGGCATCTGGCCACCTTCAAACCCGGGCCCCTTCGTACCTCCGGAACGGCTCTTCTGCCCCTTATGACCTTTGCAGGAGGTCTTGCCGTGGCCCGAACCCGGGCCTCTTCCCACCCGCTTGTTCCTCTTTCTGCTTCCTGGTGCTGGTTTTAGTTCATGTATGTTCATTGGACTACCTCCGATCAGATGCTCTTAAATCTTACTTCTTCACCTCTTCCACTTCCACAAGATGGCTTACCTTGTTCACCATCCCACGAAAGACCGGATCATCGGGCTTGACAACACTCTGGCCGGGCCTTCTAAGCCCAAGGCTATCGAGCACCCGTAACTGGTCTTTCCTCTTTCCCGCACGTCCTCTCTTCAGGGTTATCTTAAGCATTCTTCTGAGCCTCCTCAGGAGCCTTTCCCCTGATAGTCTTTATCACCTCAGGGTCTTTTAAACTCAAAAGACCATCAATAGTCGCCCTTGCCTCGTTAAAGGGGTTATGACTCCTTAGTGACTTTGCAACTATGTTTTCAAGGCCGGCAACTTCAAGCACCGCCCTCACCGCACCACCTGCTATGACTCCTGTACCCTTTGGCGCAGGTTTCAGCAGAACCTCACCGGCTCCATGCTTGCCTATAATCTCATGAGGTATGGTTCCGTCCTTGAGGGGGAACTGGATGAGGGCCTTTTTGCCCTTGTCAACCGCCTTTCTGATTGCATCTGAGACCTCAGAAGCCTTCCCCTTGCCAATTCCAACCACTCCCTTTCCATCACCTATTGCCACGAGCGCTGTGAAGGAGAATCTGCGGCCACCTTTCACCACCTTTGAAACCCTGTTGATGAAGATCACCTTCTCCTGAAGTTCAAGTTCTGATGGATCTATTCTCTGCACCATACCTCCTTATTGAAAGTATTTATTATATTAAGTTGGGAGGTGGAGGGTAAAACAACCAACCCCTTTCGTCCAGCACCCAACACTTAAAACTCCAGTCCGCCCTCTCTTGCGGCATCGGCAAGGGCCTTTATCCTTCCATGGTATCTGAAACCGCCCCTGTCGAAAACCACCTTCTTAACACCGCTCTGAAGCGCCCTGCGGGCTATAAGGGCACCTACCTTCTTTGCAGCCTCCACATTACCACCATGACCTATCTCACCACGAATCTCCTTATCAAGCGTGGAAGCGGCCACGATCGTCCTGCCCTCGGTATCGTTGATAATCTGGGCGTATATATGATTTAGAGAACCAAACACGGCAAGACGGGGCCTTTCACCGGTCCCGTAAACCTTCTTCCTTACTCTCCTTTTTCTCCTCTTTCTTGCCTCTTCCTTTGTCCTTTTCAATTTACTCCTCCAGCCTCTCTATCACTTAGCGGTCTTACCAGGTTTGAGTCTCAACCTCTCTCCTGCATACCTGATGCCTTTGCCCTTGTATGAATCCGGTGGCCTCAACGCCCTGATATTTGCTGCCACCTGCCCGATCAACTGCTTGTCTATCCCTGAAAGCGAAACCTTCATCGGCCTTGCCTTGGCGTCTACCGTGGCGGTTATACCCTCGGGGAGTTCAAACTCTATGGGGTGAGAGTAGCCGAGGGAAAAAACGATGCTGTTACCCTTCTGCTCAGCCCTGTAACCGACACCCACTATTTCAAGATCTATCTGGTAACCCTCGCTAACACCCTTTACCATATTCGCAATCAAACTCCTTGTAAGCCCATGAAGCGCCCTCTTCTGTTTTGTGTCATCGGGCCTCTTAACATGTATAGCCCCATCCTCCACCTTCACATCCATTGAAGGCGGATACTCCCATGAGAGTTCGCCCTTGGGCCCCTTCACCTTTATCGTATTGCCCGTAATATTGACCTCTACACCACCTGGTATCTGAACTGGTTTCTTACCAATCCTTGACATTAACCTCTCTCCTTATTCACCTTGTATTGCACTGACTCTCTACCAGACATAACAGAGCAGTTCTCCTCCCACCTTCTCAAGCCTGCAGGTTCTGTCGCTGAGGACACCCTTCGGTGTTGTAAGGATGGCGATGCCCACACCACCCATAACCCTGGGGATGTCTCTGTAACCGACATATACCCTTCTGCTTGGCTTGCTCACCTTCTTGAGGCCGGTGATAACATTCCTGTCATCCACATACTTGAGGGATATCCGGAGGATACCCTGCTTCTTGTCCTTTATTATCTTATATGCCCTTATGAAGCCTTCCTCTTTCAGGATCTTGGCGATGTCCAGTTTCATCCTTGAGGCCGGGATATCCACCTTCTCGGCCTTTACGAGTATGGCATTTCTAATCCTTGTCAACATATCGGCAATCGGATCGGTCGTCATATCTCACTCCTACCAACTTGATTTTGTTACACCAGGGATAAGCCCCTGATGGGCAAGCCTCCTGAAGCAGACCCTGCAGATACCGAACTTCCTGAGGTACCCTCTGGGCCGGCCACAGACTGCGCATCTGTTATAAGCCCTTACCCTGAACTTTGGAGGTCTTCTGTGCTTCTCAATTAGACACTTCTTGGCCATTACATCTCCCTTTCATTGCCTATTGTCTGAAGGGCATCCCGAGTGCACTCAGGAGTGCCTTGCCTTCCTCATCGGTCTTTGCAGTAGTGCATATCACAATATCAAGACCGTGAACCATCTCCACCTTATCGTAATCTATCTCTGGAAAGATATACTGCTCCTTAAGCCCCATGGCATAGTTGCCACGGCCGTCAAAACTCTTTGAAGGAAGCCCCCTGAAGTCTCTGATGCGTGGAATTGCAAGGCTGATCAACCTGTCAAGAAACTCATACATCCTGTCTCCACGCAGAGTTACCCTGCAGCCTATGGGCATACCCTTTCTGAGTTTAAACCCGGCAATGGACTTTTTTGCCTTTGTGATCACAGCCTTCTGACCTGCAATCTGTGTCAGTTCCTGCTGGGCACTCTCAAGGAGTTTTATATTTGTGATCGCCTCTCCAAGCCCCACATTCAGAACTATCTTCTCAAGCCGGGGCACCTCCATCACATTGCCATAAGACAACTCCTTCATCAGTGCCGGGACGACCTCGTTGTGGTACTTTTCCTTAAGCCTTGGTATGTATTTCTTGCCTTCAGCCATTACCGGTCTATAACCTCCTTACACTTCTTGCAAACCCTCAATTTCCTTCCATCCTCAAGTATCTGGTTTCCTATCCTGGTGGGTTTATTGCACCTGGGACAGAGAAGCATCACATTCGATATATGAATAGGCCCTTCCTTTTCTATAATCCCACCCTGTGTGTACCTCCTTGAGGGCTTCATATGTCTTTTGATAATATTCACCTTCTCTATTATTAACCGTTGCTTCTTGGGGAGGACACTGAGCACACGCCCCTGCTTCCCCTTCTCCTTACCGGAGATTACAACCACCTGATCATCCTTTTTTATTCCCAATCCCATATCAGCCTCCTAAAGTACCTCTGGTGCAAGTGAGATGATCTTCATGAACTCCTTCCACCTGAGTTCACGGGCAACAGGACCAAAGACACGGGTTCCTATCGGCTCACCCTGGGCATTAATAAGTACACAGGCATTCTGGTTAAACCTGATATACGTCCCGTCTGGCCTCCTGATCTCCTTCTTCGTCCTCACCACAACAGCCTTTGCCTTTGCACCCTTCTTAACGGTTCCGTCCGGGAGAGCCTCCTTAACGCTCACAACAATGATATCACCCACACGGGCATACCGCCTCCGTGACCCGCCAAGCACGCGGATACAGAGCACCTTCTTTGCCCCTGAGTTGTCTGCCACATCAAGAATACTCTCTGCCTGTATCATCTCATCCTTCTCCCTTTTTCAAGTCCTGACTACGCTCTATTTATTCTGTGTCTCCTACACGAGCCTCTCTGCTGATTATCTCAAGAACAGTCCACCTCTTTGTCTTGCTGAGAGGCCGGGATTCTATAATCTTTACCGTATCGCCGGTACGGCACCGGTTTTCTTCATCGTGTGCCTTAAATCTGGTAACCCTCTTTACATGTTTCTTGTAAAGTGGGTGCTTAAACAGCCTTGTTACGGCAACCGTTACCGTCTTGTCCATCCTGTCACTTATGACCTTACCTGTAAAAACCTTCTTTGGCATGTTTACCTCACTCCAATCTTATAAATGCCTCATCTCAAGCGGCCGCTTCAGAACCTTTAGCCCTTTCCTTTTCGGTGATGATTGTAAGTATCCGGGCTATGTCCTTCCTTACGGCAGAGATCCTCTTGGGATTCTGGATCTCACCTGTGGCCTGCTGAAACCTGAGATTAAACAACTCCTTCCTCAGTTCCTTCTCCTTCTGGCGGAGTTCTTCTATCGTCATCTCTCTGAGTTCTGATGCCCTCAAATCACCGCCTCCTCTCTTGTGACTATCTTTGTCGCAATGGGAAGCTTTCTTGAGGCAAGCCTGAGTGCCTCTCTGGCAACCTCCTCAGGCACCCCGCTCATCTCGTACAGTATCCTCCCGGGCTTCACAACAGCCACCCAGTACTCGGGGTTGCCTTTTCCTTTTCCCATTCTGGTTTCGGCCGGTTTCTTCGTGATCGGTTTGTCAGGGAATATCCTTATCCAGAGTTTGCTTCCCCTTTTGACATGCCTTGTTATTGCAACACGAGCCGCCTCTATCTGGCGAGAGGTTATCCACCCGGGCTCGAGCGCCTTAAGGGCATACCGCCCAAAGGAGACCTCTGAGCCCCTGTAGGACTTCCCCTTCATCCTTCCCTTCTGTGTCTTTCTGAACTTAACCTTCTTCGGCATTAACATGACTCAGCACTCCTTTCTACTCGTTGCCGGCCGAGAGCACGTCGCCCTTATATATCCAGACCTTCACACCTATGACGCCATAGGTGGTTCTGGCCTCGGCAAACCCATAATCTATATCAGCCCTGAAGGTATGCAGTGGCACTCTACCTTCCCTGTACCACTCCCTTCTTGCTATCTCAGCACCTGCAAGCCTTCCTGCCGCCTGAACCTTAATCCCCTGAGCACCAAACCGCATGGCAGAGGCTACGGCCTTCTTCATCGCCCTCCTGTAGGCAACACGTTTTTCCAACTGCAGGCAGATGTTTTCCGCCACCAGTTGTGCATCCAGTTCAGGCTTTCTCACCTCTTTTATATCTATTGTTACCTGTTTACCAAGCATCCCTTCCAGATCCTTCTTAAGCCTTTCTACCTCAGCCCCCTTCTTTCCGATAATGATCCCGGGACGTGCGGTATGAATAATAAGCCTTATCTTCTGCCCCTCCTTTTCACCAACCCTTTCTATCTCAATCCGGGATACACCGGCATGATACAGACGATTCTTTATGTAGTTCCTTATCGAGAGGTCCTCATGGAGTTGCTCCGCATACCCATGTTCCTGGTACCACCTGGAATCCCAGGTTCTGATAATCCCGATCCTGTTACCTATAGGATGTGTTTTGTGTCCCAAACTACACCCCCAGTCTCCCGATCAGGTTTACATCTTTCGTCTGTAACATCAATCTTCCTCCTCTTCGGCAAGCACAATGGTTATATGGCTTGTCTTTTTCTTGATTATATTAGCCCTCCCCATCGCACGGGGACGGAGCCTCTTCATAACGGGGCCCTCATCCACATAGGCCCTTACGATCCTCATCTCTTCGGGAACAGCCACCTCCTTCTGCTCGGCATTCGCCATGGCAGAGCGGAGCAGTTTTTCAAGAAACCTTGCACCCCTGTAAGGCATGAACCTCAGATCGGTCATGGCCTCACCGGCCTTCTTGCCCCTTATCAGGTTGACAACCCGTCTTGCCTTCATAGGGGTTATCCTTGCATATCTCAAAACAGCCCTTGCTTCCATAATCACTTACCCTTTACCTTGGTTTTCTTTTCACTTCCTGCATGTCCCCTGTATGTCCTGGTGGGAGAAAACTCACCCAACTTATGCCCCACCATATTCTCTGAGACATAGACAGGTATAAACTTGTTACCGTTGTGAACAGCAAAGGTGAAGCCCACGAACTCCGGTATTATCGTGGAGCGTCTCGACCATGTCTTGATGATCTTCTTCTCACCGCTGTCGATCATCTTCTGAACCTTTTTCATAAGTTTTGGGTCTACATATGGACCCTTCTTCAAAGACCTTGGCACCTTTGCCTCCTTACTTCCTTCTCTTGATTATATACTTGTCAGTTCTTGGGTTCTTCCTGGTCTTTACACCCTCTGGCTTACCCCAGGGGCTGCAGGCAGGTCTTCCACCGGAACTCCTGCCCTCACCACCACCAAGGGGATGGTCAATAGGGTTCATAGCCACACCACGCACACTGGGACGCCTTCCACGCCACCGCTTCCTTCCGGCCTTGCCGTAGTTGAGGTTTTCGTGCTCCAGGTTGCTCACCTGACCCAGTGTGGCCATACAATCTATCGGTATGAGCCTCACCTCTCCTGAGGCAAGCCTCACCTGACCAAACTTCTTATCCTTTGCAACAAGTTGAGCCTGTGTGCCTGCACTCCTTACCAGTTTTGCACCCTGGCCTGGCCTCAACTCAATGTTGTGTATAAAACTTCCAAGGGGAATATTCCTGAGTGGAAGTGCATTGCCCACCTTTATCTCCACATCAGGACCGGACATCAGTTCATCCCCAACCTTTATCCCGTGAGGGGCAATGATATACCTTCTCTCTCCATCAGCATACTTTAAGAGGGCTATCCTTGCCGTCCTGTTCGGATCATACTCTATCGTCTCCACAACTGCCGGCACACCGATCTTGTCACGCTTGAAATCTATAATTCTATAAAGCCTTTTGTTGCCTCCACCCCTGCACCACGCTGTCACCCTGCCGGTGTTGTTCCGACCACCCGTCTTCTTGAGAGAGACACACAGCGGACGGTAGGGTTCTTTAGTGGTAACATCCGCATAGTCATCCACCGACATGAACCTTCTGCCAGGTGATGTGGGCTTATATATCCTGATTCCCATCTTCCCTTTACACTCCTTCGATAAAGTCTAACTTCTCACCCTTCTTCAGGGTGATGATCGCCTTTTTCTTTGCCGCCGTCCTTCCTTCGGCACGCCCCCACCGCTTCTTCTTTCCTCTCACATTTACCGTTGCAACCTTTTCCACCTTCACATCAAAGAGTTTCTCAAAGGCATGCTTTATCTCAATCTTGTTTGCGTTTCTGTCAACCTCGACTATCAATTTGTTTTCAGACTCCTTGAGGTATGTGGCCTTCTCTGTAAAAACCGGCCTTAAAATCACCTGATGTGGATCTCTCATCCCCACACCTCCTGTATCTTCTGAAGCGCAGCCCTGGTAAGCAGTATCTTTTCATGGGTAAGCACCTCGTAGGTATTCAGATCCTGAGCCCTCATCACATCCACCTCGGGTATGTTGCGCGCTGAGAGATAAACGTTCTCGTTCTTGTCTTCAAGGACTATCAGGAGTTTACTGCCCGAAAGCCCCAGCGTCTCAAGCAGAGCAATCATATCCTTGGTCCTTGGCTTTTCAAACTCTATATCGTCCACCACCATGAGATTACCCTCAGAGAGCCTCACGCTCAGGGCGGTCTTCAGTGCCTTCCTACGCTGCTTCTTCGGCATCTTGTAGGAGTAGTCCCTTGGCTGTGGGCCAAACACCGTGCCTCCACCCTTCCAGAGTGGCGACCTGATACTCCCATGCCTCGCCCTGCCGGTGTGTTTCTGCCTGTATGGTTTCTTCCCGCCGCCCCTTACGAGCCCCCTGGTCTTTGTGGCATGTGTGCCCTGCCTCTGATTGGCAAGGTAGTTCACCACCGCCGAATGAAGAAGGGCGTGGTTTACATCGAGCCCGAATATGCTCTCGGGCATGGTGATCTTTTCTACCACATTGTTGTTTCTGTCTTTTACTTCTACCTCAGGCATCTTCAGTCATCCTTCCTCAGTTCTACATAACTTCCTTTATGACCTGGCACAGCACCCCTGAGTAATATCAGATTCTGCTCAGGTCTGATATCCACAACAGTCAGGTTCTTGACGGTAACCCGTTTACCGCCCATCCTTCCGGGCATCCCCTTGTTCTTCCAGACTCTGGAAGGAAAGGCACTGGAGCCGATTGAACCTGGCGCACGGTTGAACATACTGCCGTGTGAGCCGGGGCCACCGCCGTAGCCGTGCCTCTTCATCACACCCTGAAACCCCTTTCCCTTCGAAAGCCCGCTCACAGAAACCCGGTCGCCCTTCTTGAACTGCTCAACAGTAACCTGATCGCCTACATTGAGCCCGGACATCCTGAACTCCCGAAGAAGTCGGTAGGGCTTACTGCCGGCCTTCTTGAAATGCCCCATCATCGGCCTGTTCACCCGCTTTTCCTTCCTGATCTCATCAAACCCAAGTTGAAGGGCATCGTAACCATCCGTATCAGTGGTCTTCACCTGAACAACCGTACAGGGACCGGCCTCTATTACGGTGACCGGGATCACCTTGCCCTTCTCATCGAAGATCTGGGTCATCCCTATCTTTTTGCCCAAAATGCCTGTCATAGTTTTATCTCCACATCCACACCTGCAGAGAGTTCAAGTTTCATCAGTTCGTCCACCGTCTGAGGTGTGGGATCGTATATATCTATCAGCCTCTTGTGTGTCCTTATCTCAAACTGCTCTCTCGACTTTTTGTCAATGTGAGGTGAACGGAGAACGGTTATCTTGTTTATCCTGGTTGGCAGAGGAACAGGCCCGGCGATCCTTGCCCCGGTCCTCTCTGCGGTCTCCACTATCTCCTTCACAGACTGGTCAAGCACCCTGTGATCGTAAGCCTTGAGTTTTATCCGTATCTTCTCGTTCATATCCTCACTCTATAATCTTGGTAACCACACCGGCACCAACCGTGCGGCCACCTTCCCTT
>CAYMML010000061.1:0-11573 GCA_964391515.1 uncultured Thermodesulfovibrio sp.
TTCACGGTACTTGAGGTATCGCGAAAATCCGGATTTCTCCTGAGTTCTGCCTGCCTTAACTGACATTATTAAAGTCACCAATAGTAACGCCCCGGTGTTGTGTTTTGAGGGTGTTTGCAAAGTTGAAATTTTTTGTCAGGTTCCCATCTCCCAACTTTTCAGGTAATTCTTCTGCTCAGGTGTAAGGCTGTCTATCTTTATACCCATCGCCCGGAGTTTGAGGGAGGCTATCTTTCTATCAATTGATTCTGGCACGGGATAGACCTCTTTGCTTAGTTTTTCTGAATGTTTTGCAATGTACTCGGCACAGAGTGCCTGGTTTGCAAAACTCATGTCCATTACTGACGATGGATGCCCTTCGGCAGATGCAAGGTTGATGAGCCTGCCTTCGCCAAGGAGATATATCCGTTTTCCGTTCTTAAGGGTGTATTCCTGGACGAACTCCCTGATCTTTCTTGAGGAGCGAGCGAGTGCCCTGAGCCCCTCTGTGTCTATCTCCACATTGAAGTGGCCGGAGTTGCATACTATCGCACCGTCTTTCATGAGTTTGAAACAGTCTCTTGGAATAACGTTGATATCACCCGTTACGGTTACAAAGAAGTCACCTATCCTGGAAGCCTCCCTGATGGGCATGAGTTCGTAGCCGTCCATAGTTGCCTCAAGTGCCTTCAGTGGGTCAACCTCAGTTATTATTACACGGGCACCCATACCACGGGCACGCATGGCAACACCACGGCCACACCATCCATAGCCGCACACCACGAATACTGAACCGGCGATGAGCCGGTTTGTTGCCCTGAGTATACCGTCTATCGTGCTCTGTCCGGTACCGTAACGGTTGTCAAAGAGGTGTTTTGTATGGGCGTCGTTCACGGCTATAATCGGGTATTTGAGAACCCCGTCGGCAGCCATTGCCCTGAGCCTGATCACACCGGTTGTGGTCTCCTCAGTCCCACCCTTCACATCCTCAAGGAGTTTTGGGAAGGACTTGTGTAGGGTGGATACCAGATCGGCACCATCGTCCATTGTGATGTGTGGCTTTATCTGAAGAACCGATTTGATGTGACTGTAATACACCCTGTTGTTCTCGCCTTTTATGGCATAAACAGGAATCCCGTAATGCTTCACAAGTGCAGCCGCCACATCGTCCTGTGTGCTTAAAGGGTTTGAGGCACAGAGGGCAACCTCTGCACCGCCTTCCTTTAGTGTGATCATCAGGTTGGCAGTCTCTGTGGTAACATGTAAACAGGCCGCAATCCTTACTCCCTTGAGGGGTTTTCTCTTTTTGAACTGTTTTCTGATGTTTCTCAGAACAGGCATCTCCATCTCAGCCCAGTCTATTCTGAGTTTACCGTCCTTAGCAAGTCCAATGTCCTTAATGTCGTGTGATACCAATGTCTTTCCCTCCTTTTATATTCCTGCTGCCTTTTTGAGTGTGTCTGCCATATCGGTCTTCTCCCATGTGAAGTCTTCATCCTCACGCCCGAAGTGGCCGTATGCAGCAGTTTTTTTGTAAATTGGTCTTCTCAAATTCAGGGTCTCAATTATTCCCTTGGGTGTAAGGTCAAAGTGATCCCTTATCAGTTTGACTATTTCGGTGTGTGGAATCTTTCCGGTATCGAAGGGATCCACCAGTATTGAAACAGGCTCAGGTACACCTATAGCGTAGGCGATCTGTACCTCCACCCGATCGGCAATGCCGGCAGCAACGATGTTCTTTGCAATGTATCTGGCCATATAGGCGCCTGAGCGGTCGACCTTTGTTGGGTCTTTCCCGGAGAAACATCCTCCGCCGTGGCGTGCCACTCCCCCGTAGGTATCAACGATGATTTTCCTGCCTGTAAGCCCCGTGTCACCCATGGGACCACCTATTACAAACCTGCCGGTGGGGTTTATGTGGTATTTTACCGTCTCCTCATCGAGGAGTTCGGGGGGGACTATAGGCTTTATAACCTTCTCAATAATATCCTCTCTCAATTCCTTAAGGGTGATGTCGGGGTTGTGCTGGGCGGATACCACGATGGAGTCGATTCTGTAAGGAACGCCGTCTTTATACTCTATGGTAACCTGTGTCTTACCGTCCGGTCTGAGATAACCAAGAATATCCTTTTTCCTTACATCGGCAAGTTGGTATGCAAGTTTATGGGCGAGGGTTATCGGAAGTGGCATGAGTTCCGGAGTCTCGTTACATGCAAAACCGAACATCAGACCCTGATCACCTGCACCGCCTACATCCACACCCATGGCTATGTCGCCAGACTGACGGTCTATTGCGGTTATTACAGCACAGGTCTCGTAGTCAAAGCCATACTTTGCCCTCGTGTAACCCACATCTCTTATGGTCTCTCTAACGAGGTCTGGTATGGGGGCATATGCTGAGGTTGTTATCTCTCCAGAGACGAATGCAAGGCCGGTTGTAACCAGTGTCTCACATGCCACCCTTCCCATGGGGTCTTCTGAAAGTATGGAGTCCAGCACCGCATCGGAAATCTGGTCTGCCACCTTATCGGGATGCCCTTCTGTTACTGATTCGGATGTGAAAAAGTAGTTTTTCCTCGGCATCGGTCACCTCCTTGGGGTCGATTTTTTAAAGCCACAAAGTTGCAGCCGTTAAAAACATAATTTTCTATTTATTTGCTGCTATGAACCTTTCAGTTCCCATTAAACCAAAATACCCATCGGGGTATCCGAGGGTATTGGGGGATGCCATTACATTAGCAGGTTTTAGGGTTAACCCTTTAAAAAGGACTCCCTTACTCCTTTATTGTGAGAGTTTCTCTGCGGGAAACTCTGAAAATTAAAATTCAATAAAGACTATTTTAGCATTTATCGGGTAAATATTGAAAGGAATTTGATAAAATATATCTAAGCAATCTCTCTGTAAAGGATAGTTGGGTTTATCGTTTATGGCATTTTATTGTGGGATAGTGGGTGGAAAGTTTAAAGAACTCCCCAATCTATAGGGAGAGGCAAGAACATGGAAAGAGAGGAGGAGGTATGAAGATTCTTCTTGTTGAGGATGAGGAAAATGTTGCCGATTTCATAAGGAGAGGCCTTGAAGAAGAGGAGTTTATTGTGGATGTCTCCTATGACGGTAAGGATGGGTTTTTAAAGGCAACAACAGACGAATACGACCTTATAATCTTAGATGTTATGCTTCCAGGTGTTGACGGTGTTGATCTCTGCAAACTCATCAGGATGAAAGAGATAATCACCCCCATACTGATGCTTACTGCAAAGGATACCATTGAGGACAAGGTGAGAGGGTTAGACAGTGGTGCCGACGATTATCTTACAAAGCCCTTTGCCTTTGACGAACTCCTTGCAAGGATAAGGGCTCTTATCAGGAGAAAGTCTCTCTCTGTGGAGCCACTCAAGTGTGCAGATCTTAAACTCGACCCACTTAAGAGGAAGGTCTCAAGGGCTGGTAAGGATATTTACCTGAGGCCAAAGGAGTTTGGTTTGCTTGAATTCCTGATGAGGAACAAGAACAAGGTGGTGAGCCGTTCTGAGATTCTCAAGAATGTGTGGGGGTACGACTTTGACCCGGCCACAAATGTTGTGGATGTTCATATAAACTTCCTTCGAGACAAAATCGACAGGGATTACGATAAAAAACTCATCAAGACGGTTCGTGGCTCAGGGTACATGATCCGTGAAGATGATTAGGTCTCTGAGACTACGGTTTTTCGGGCTCATAGCAGTATCGCTCCTTACTGTGGGTCTCGTCTCGTCTCTCCTTGTTTTATACCCATCCCATTATGGTATTGCCTTATTCATCCTGGGCATGTTGCTGATTGCCTTTCTCATATCCGGGATTTTCACAAGACCCTTTGTTGAGATACTGAAAAGGATTGACCTGATGAAGGCAGGAACAACCGGTTCTGTACCAGATAATGTACCGGAGGAATTGGAGGGTATCATAAGGGCATTTATGGAGATTCATGAGGACAACCTCCGGCAGATTGAGAGTCACAGGAGGTTTACCTCCGATGTCGCCCATGAGATCAGATCCCCGCTTACCGCACTCAGGGGGAGTATCGAGGTGGCACTGAGGCGCCAGCGGTCTTCAGAAGAATACAGAGATGTACTGCAGCGGAGCCTTGATGAGGTAAAGAGGCTTCAGGGGATTGCAGAGAACCTCCTTTTGCTATCCAGGGCAGACTACAAAATAATCGAGATGAGAAAGGACTGGTTTGATGTCAATGAACTCGTTCAGGAAATTATTGACAGGATGAGGAACCTTATAGGGAGAAAGGGGATTTTATTTTCCGAGGAATATCAGGAGCCCCTTGAGTACTTCGGTGACAGGGTGTTCATCGACCAGGCCATCACCAATGTGATCGATAACGCAATCAAGTACACACCTGAAGGTGGTAAGATTGAGGTGAGGACATCCACCGATGGCCATTCCATAATTTTAACCATCACCGACACCGGCCCGGGAATACCAGAGGAGGAGCAGGAGAAGATTTTTCAGAGGTTTTACAGGGTGGATCGGGCAAGGGCAAGAACTTCTGGCGGAGCGGGTCTCGGGCTTGCTATAACGAAATGGATCATCCAGTCTCATGGAGGGAAGATTGCAGTGGAATCTACCCCTGGTGAGGGGACGACTTTTATAATAGCATTCCCCGCAAAAAATGGAGTTCCTTCCTCTGGCGGTGAGGCCTCCGAAGGGACTGCCGGTTCTGGAGTGGGGGACGGTTTGATTAAGGAACTGGAAGAGGCCATTTCTACCTGAAGAAAACCACCCGAATATGGCAGGGAGTATGATGTACAGGGTCAGAAATATGGCTCCTTCCGACATCCCAATCGTGGCAGAAATCGAGAGAAACTCCTTTATCTCACCCTGGTCTGAGGTCTCTTTCCGGTCTGAACTCGAAAACCCCCTATCAGAGTGCTTTGTCGCAGACGCAGATGGGGAGGTGATCGGCTATATCTGCTCATCCTTTGTACTTGATGAGGGGCATCTGCTTACCTTTGGAGTAAGCCCACTCTGGCGGAGACGGGGTGTAGGGAGGAGGCTCCTTGGGTATGTGCTACAACTGATGAGGTCGAGGGGGGTGAAGAGGTTTTATCTTGAGGTGCGGCCTTCCAATCTGCCGGCTCTCAGGCTTTACGAATCTGAAGGGTTTCAAAAGATAGGCATAAGGAGAGGGTACTACAGTTTTCCAAAAGAGGATGCAATAGTTATGATGAAGATGCTCTCTCCCTGAAAAACTTCACTGCATCTTCCGCCTCTTCCTTTGAGTGTGCTTCCACCACAGGTACCACTTTCCCCTTTGCCCTTCTGCCAAGTATCTCAAATAGTTCAGAAAAATCGAAGTCTCCCTTGCCTGGCGCCCAGTGATGGTCCCTTGTGCCGTCATTGTCGTGAAGGTGGAGTTCCAGTATCCTGTCGGCAAGAGGGGAGAGCCATTCGGTGAGGCTGACCTCGGAAAACAGGTTGAAATGGCCGGTGTCAAAGCATAGGCCGAAGTGGTCGTCTTTAAGGCTTTCCATAAGTGCAATGAGGTTTTCCGGGTTGGTCTCGAAGATGTTTTCTATGGCAATCCCGATTTCCCACTCTGCCGCCTTCTTCACCAGCGGTTCCCAGGTCTTTATACTTTCATCGAGCCATATCTGCAGGTTGTGGTCGTACTTCCACCTTTCGTAACCGGAATGAAAAACCACCACCTTTGCCCCGATTTCATGTGCAATGGAAAGGGCGTGGTTGAACCTTCCCATGGTTACCTCCCTTATGGCGGGATCAACCGCACCTGGTGAGAGATCCATAAATGGGCCGTGGATGGTAAACGACGGGGTATATTCCAGTTTGTTCAGGACTCTGTGGATGCCCTCCCCTTTGAGATGTTCAAGGGCCGGGGCATCAAGGTAAATCTCAAGATTTGGTTTAAGATGATTGAGGTAGGGTAGAAACTCCTCTACCCTCCTCAGGGGGATATGGAAGAAGATATCCCTTTCAGGATTTTGTAGTAGCAGATGACTTCTCCGTAGAGGTGTCTTTTTTGCCGTTTCCGGAGGATGACTTTTCTGCCTCCATCGCCTTCTTCCTCTCAGGGGAGGCATAGTCAGTGACATACCACCCTGTCCCTTTGAGGACAAAAGACGTGTTGGAGATGAGTTTCCTCAGTTGCCCTCCACACTCAGGGCAGGTTGAGAGTGGTTCATCACTGAACTTCTGCATTACCTCCATTTCGTTGTTGCATTTAAGACATCTGTACTCATAGATGGGCACCTGAAATCACCTCCATAGTCTAATTGTTTAAAAACTTTCTATCTATTTTAGAATTTTCAACAGGAATCAGTCAAACAAAGGTGAGAGCCCCGACTGTAAGCCGGGGTCGAAGGCAAGAATTGAATAGAATTTTATTTATCTTGGGCTTTTCATATGTAAACAGTAATATCCCCGTAATGACATTCCCTCCTTAAGGAGGGGCAGGGGGTATATGGGTGTGAAATTTTAACATATAACTGCCTTACTTCAGCCCAAGGACATCGTGCATATTATATAGTCCCGGTTCTTTGCCGTATATCCATAGTGCAGCCCTCACGGCACCCTTTGCAAAGGTATCACGGCTTGATGCCTTGTGGGTGATCTCAAGCCTTTCGCCTGTGGTTGCAAACATCACCGTGTGTTCACCCACGATGTCTCCTGCCCTGATGGTCTGAATGCCGATCTCTTTGGATGTCCTTTCCCCAATAAGACCCTTCCTTGCATAAATTGCCACCTCGTCTAAGTTTCTGTCAAGGGCATCTGCTATGAGTTGGGCAAGTTTGAGTGCGGTTCCGCTTGGGGCATCTTTTTTCATCCTGTGGTGAGCCTCTATGATCTCGATATCGTAATCGTCACCAAGAACGCGTGCGACCTCTGTTACGATCTTGAACATAAGGTTGACGCCCACTGACATATTTGGTGCCATAACGCAGGGGATGGTCTTTGCCAGCGCCTCAATCTCGGAGATGTCTTCCTTACTGAAGCCTGTGGTGCCTATTACCATTGCCTTTTTCTTTTCAGAGGCCACTCTGAGGTTGTTCAATGTAGAGTTTACCGAGGTGAAGTCTATTATCACATCGGTTCCGTCTATCACCTTTTCAATATTGTCAACCAGTGGAATGCCTATCTCACCCCGTCCGAGCAGAACTCCGATGTCTTCACCGGTTTTTTCATGCCCGGGTCTTTCAAACCCGGCATATAGTTCTATCTCCGGGTTGTCAAGGCAGAGGGATGCTATCCTGTTTCCCATCCTGCCTGTAATTCCCGCTACCGTTACATTGATCATGCCGCCCTCCCTTTAAATAGATTATGAGTGATTTACTTACTAATATCTACAGTAATGCCACCAACCCTGATGAAGCAGGGCAGGCAGGATTCAGGAGAAACCCGGATTTTCGCGATACCTCAAGTACCGTGAAACAACCGCCAGTGTTACTATTATCACTGCCTGCGAAACTATTTTTATGATCGAATAAAAATCGCATTTAATCCGGTTTCGATGGAGTTCTGCCTGCCTTAACTGAGATTATCAAAGTTACAAATAGTAATACCGGGATTATACTATATTGAGACCACTGCCGACTATCTGCCGGTGGAGCCGAAGCCACCCTTTCTCTTCCCACCGGCATTGTCGTTATCAACGAGGAGGTACTTTGAAAATATCCCCTGTGCTATCCTCTCACCCTTTTTTATTGTTACCTCACTGTTTGAGAAGTTGATAATACCTATCACAATGTGTCCTTCATTTTCGGGGTTGTTATAGTAATCGGCATCAATAATCCCAGTGTCGTTAACAAGGGATAGTGAGTGTTTAAAGGAAATACCGCTCCTTATGTGAATCCCCAGGTATTCATCATCGGCCATAAACGCCTTGAGACCGGTTGGAACCCTGCCTACGCTACGGGGTGGTATCGTTACCTCTTCAGCCGCCTCAATGTCGTAACCGGCCGACTTTTCGGTCTTTCTTGAGGGGAGGTTGATCCCCTTTCCCCTGTAGTATGAAACCACCTCAAATCCCCTTTTTTTCATAACCTGTAGATTATATCATGCAGCGGCAACGAGGCTCAATTTAAGAGATAAATAATACTTGACAAAAACGGTTAAGTATTTTATAATACCATCATGCTCAGGTTATCAACAAAAGGTCAGTATGGTGTAAGGGCGATGTACGAGATAGCCAGGGGATACCCGGACAGGCCGGTAAAGATAATTGAGATATCTGAAAGGCAGGATGTCTCTGTGCATTACCTTGAACAGATACTGAACCGTCTGAGGCGTTCCGGTCTATTGAAGAGCGTAAAGGGCCCTGGAGGCGGGTATCTCCTTTCCAGAGACCCTGATGAGATATCCATATCGGAGATACTGCTTGAGTTGGAGGGGCCCCTTGCCATAACCTCATGTTTGAACCCGGAGGAGGGTTGTATGAGGGTGGAGGTGTGTGTTACACACCTCCTGTGGAAGGCACTGGGGAGGCAGATAGAGGAGTTCCTTAAGAGTGTGACACTTGGAGATCTTCTTAAAGGGAGGTCTCTTGAGGATTATACAATGTTGGCAAAATCCAGTACAGGGGTGACATCATGAGTAAGGTAAAGTTTGTGGAAGAAGATATCAAGCCCGATGTAACAACTGACATTGTCTATATGATGTGTCCCATGCATCTCTTGAAACTGGACGAGATGATGGGAAAATTAGATGATGGACAGATACTTGAACTCCTAACCGACTATGACGGTGCGATAGATGATGTGCCGGAGTGGTGCGAGAAGACCGGTAACGAGTATCTGGGGATGGATGAGGCAGATGACCACTTCAAGTTTTATATCAGGAAAAAGACCTCTAAGAAATACTGCCCTGTTCCTGAGAAGGACTACGAAAGGTGCATGCAGTACTGTCTTGACAGGGATAAAACACAGGAGTAAAGGAGAAGGAGATGGAATGCTATTTTGACCATGTGGCGACAAACCCCATGAGGGAAGAGGTGCTTGAGGCTATGATGCCTTATTTTAGGGAGGAGTATGGTAATCCCCTCAGTGTTTACCCGCTTGGGATGAACGCAAGGCAGGCGGTTGAGAAGGCTCGTGAGCAGGTGGCGGCGCTTATTAACGCTAAACCGAACGAGATAATCTTTACCTCAAGCGGTGCGGAGGCAAACAACTTTGCCCTTCGTGGAGTTGCACTTGCAAGGCAGTATGAGGGTAAGCATGTTATCGTTACCAGAATGGAACACCATTCAATACTCAACTCTGCAAGGTTCCTTGAGAAACTCGGGTTTGCCGTTACCTATCTTACACCAGACAAACAGGGGTACATAGAGCCTGAAGCGGTGAAGAAGGCGATAACCGATGAGACGGTTCTTATATCCGTCATTCACGCAAGCCCTGAGGTCGGCACAATAGAACCAATTGAGGAGATTGCAGAGATTGCAAAGGAGAAAAGCATCTCCTTCCACACCGATGCGGTCTGTTCTGCCGGAAACATCCCTGTGGATGTGAAGGAGATGGGTGTTGATCTGATGAGCATCGCCGCCCATCAGTTCTACGGGCCCAAGGGGGCAGGTGCGCTCTATGTAAAGGAAGGCCAGCGGATAATACCCCTCATATTTGGCGGTATTCAGGAAGGTGGAAGGAGGGCAGGCACGGAAAATGTCCCTGCAATCGTCGGTATGGGGAAGGCGGCAGAACTTGCCATGGCAGATATGGAAGGCAGGATGGAGCATGTAAGGAGGCTTCGTGACAAACTGAAAGACGGGATAATGAAGGTTGAAAATGTCCACTTTACAGGGCATCCCGAAAAGAGGCTTCCAGGGCATGCGAGTTTCTGTGTTGAGTTTATCGAGGGTGAAAGCATGCTGATGATGCTTGCTGCAAAGGGCATCTATGTGGCAAGTGGTTCTGCCTGCACCTCAAAGGCACTCAAGGCATCGCCGGTTTTGCTTTCCATGGGAATACCATCGCATGTGGCACACGGCTCGGTGGTCTTCAGTTTCGGTGCCGGTAATACCGAAGAGCAGGTTGACTATACACTTGAGGAGTTTCCTCAGATAATCCAGAGATTAAGAGAACTCTCACCCTTTGCTAAAGGGTGGGGAGATATGGAGGAAGGTGGAGCATGTACTCAAAAGAGGTAATGGATCATTTCATGAACCCAAGGAATGTGGGTGAGATTCCCGATGCAGATGGGGTGGGTATTGAAGGAAACCCCACCTGTGGTGATGTGATGAAACTGTTCATCAAGGTGAAGGACAACAAGATCGAGGATATCAAGTTCCAGACCTTTGGCTGTGGTGCGGCAATTGCGGTTAGCAGCATGATTACCGAGATGGCAAAGGGAAAGACCATTGATGAGGCCGAAAAGATCACGAAGGCTGATGTGGCTGACAAACTTGGCGGCCTGCCGCCACAGAAGATGCACTGCTCTAACCTTGGTGCAGATGCCCTGAAGAAGGCAATAGAAGACTACAGGAAAAAGCATGGGGGATAAAACGGACTACGAGACGGTTCTGAGGGCGGCCCTCCGGGCCGCCCTCATTGCCGGTGAGGCTATCCTTGATGTCTATGAGGGGGAGTTTGATGTGGAGAAAAAGGCGGACGACTCTCCCCTTACCATTGCAGACCAGAGGGCACACAGGCTTATTTCAAACTCCCTTCATTATGAACTTCCGGATATCCCCATTCTGAGTGAGGAGGGAAGGGACATACCCTACTCTGAGCGGTCAGGCTGGAAGAGGTTTTTTCTGGTTGACCCCCTTGACGGCACAAAGGAGTTTATAAAGAGAAACGGTGAGTTTACCGTAAACATTGCACTCATTGAGGGTGAAAGCCCCGTCCTCGGTGTGATCTATATTCCGTTTAAGGAGGTGTTTTACTTTTCCATCCCCGGTGAGGGCGCCTTCAGGGGCGATATAGACAGCGTCAGGGATTACCTGATCACGGATGGAGGTGTGAAGATTTTTCATAGAATCGGGGTCTCTTCAGAAAGGGTGGGAAAACTCGTAATTGCCGGTTCCCGATCTCATGGAAACGAGAGGCAGGAGCGGTTTATCTCGGAGATGAAAAAACGGTACGGTGATGTTGAGTTCATGCCCGCCGGGAGTTCACTCAAGTTCTGTCTAATCGCAGAGGGAAGGGTGGATGTCTATCCGAGGTATGGGCCCACAATGGAGTGGGATACCGCTGCAGGGCAGGCGGTTGTTGAGGCGGCAGGCGGTCGGGTGCTTGAGATGAAAAGCCTCACCCCCTTGAGGTACAACAAGGAGGATCTCCATAATCCCTGGTTTGTGGTGGATAACGGAAAGATGGGAAGGTTCGAGGGGATCAAACTTTCATAATCCATCCTGTATATTCCCCGTATGATGTGAAAATAACCCCAGATGACTCAGAGTGCAAAGAGGCATTTGGATATAAAAACTCTGGAGTAACATCCTTCCATCCCCCTCCCGCAGGGAGGGGGTGCTTTCAGATGATGTCTCTACCTCTCTGTGTACATCCATTGTTTCTGCGATTATCTGTGTTCCATTTTTACGATCGAATAAAATCGCATTAAATCCGGTTTCGATGGAGTTCTGCCTGCCTCAACT
>CAYMML010000062.1:0-4895 GCA_964391515.1 uncultured Thermodesulfovibrio sp.
TACTTGAGGCAAAGAACCGGGAGTTGGAGGAGGCGTACAACGAGTTAAAGATGACACAGAGCCAGATACTGCAGCAGGAGAAGATGGCATCCATTGGGCAACTTGCGGCAGGAGTGGCACACGAGATAAACAACCCCATGGGGTTCATCTCATCAAACCTGAACACTCTTTCCAAGTACATGGAGAAGATACAGGGGTACATGGAACTACAGAAGAGGGTTATAGCGGGTGAGGCAGGAGAGGAGGAGTTAGAGGATGCCCGGAGGAGACTGAAGATAGACTTTGTCCTTGAGGATATAGGGGATCTGATAAGAGAGTCGGAGGAGGGGGCGGAACGGGTGAAGAAGATAGTTAGGGACTTGAAGAGTTTTTCCCGTGTGGATGAGGCGGAGGAGAAGATGGCAGACATAAACGAGTGTATTGAGAGCACTCTGAACATAGTGTGGAACGAGTTAAAGTACAAGGCCAAGGTGGAGAAGGAGTTGGGGGATGTGCCGATGACGCTCTGCAATCCCCAGCAGTTGAACCAGGTGTTCATGAACCTGCTTGTAAATGCCGGGCATGCCATAGAGAAGGAGGGGGAGATAAGGATAAGGAGTTGGAACGGGGATGGGAAGATAAAGGTGAGCATAAGTGACACGGGCTGTGGGATACCGGAGGATATAAGGGGGCGGATATTTGAGCCGTTTTTCACGACCAAGGAGGTGGGTAAGGGGACTGGGCTTGGGCTCAGTATAACCTACGACATCGTGAAGAAGCACGGAGGGGAGATAGAGGTGGAGAGTGAGGTGGGCAGAGGAACCACCTTTACCATCACCCTGCCGGTGAGGGAGAAAGGCCAAAGTGAGGGGGAGAGGGTTAAAGAATCTCTCTGTGAGGGACGATAAGATTAGGAGGGAACAATGACCTATGATGAGCCTATAAAGATTCTCTGTGTGGATGACGAGAGGAATGTCCTCCGGGCACTTCAGCGTGCCTTCCTTGACGATGAGTTTGAACTCCTCCTTGCCTCAACAGGCGAGGAAGGGCTTGAGATACTACGAAATGAGGCACCCATCCAGATTGTTTTATCAGATTACAGGATGCCCGGCATGAACGGCGTTGACTTTCTGAAGGAGGTCTGTACTGGCTGGCCTGATACTGTGAGAATTGTCCTTTCCGGTTATGCGGACACCGCAAGCATCGTGGAGGCGATCAACGAGGGGGAGATATACAAGTTTATCCCCAAGCCCTGGAACGACGACGAATTGAGAGTGACCATAAACAATGCCCTGGAAAGGTATTTTTTGAGGAAACGGAACCAGAAACTCACAGAGGAGTTGAAGACAAGGAATGAAGAACTGGAGCAGTTAAACCGGAATCTCGAAAAACTTGTGGAGGAACGCACTTCCGAACTCAGGTTCCAGAATGCGGTGCTTCAGAAGGCGCACAATATACTTGATGCCCTCCCTGTCGGGGTTATCGGGATTGATGAGGATGGCCTTATAGTGCAGGCAAACAGGATGGCGGTGGAGATACTTTCAGGCAACACACCAAACCTCCTTGGGCTTTCGGCAGGGGATGTGCTACCAGAAGAGGTATCGGAGATAGTGAAACTCCTCGGAAAAGATGAACGGGTCGTGATGAATATAAACATGCAGGGAAGGGAGTTTAGATTCAGGGGAAGAAAAATGAAGGCAAGTGAGGGGCAGGAGGGAATCGTGTTTGTCTTAATACCTGAAAGGGAAGGTGATGGTTTATGAAGACTGATACCGTGAGAGATCAGGTACAGGTTCTACTTGTGGATGATGAGGAGAATATACTCAAGTCCCTGAGGAGGCTCCTCATGGGTGAGGATATGGAAGTACTCACGGCAAACTCCGGCCAGGAGGGCTTAGACATCCTGAAAAAAACTGACGGAAATATAGGCGTGATAGTTTCAGACCAGAGGATGCCCGGGATGAGTGGGGTGGAGTTTCTTGAGCAGGCACGTGCAATAAATCCCGATGCTGTACGGATAGTTCTTACAGGGTATGCCGATGTAAACGCTGCGGTGGATGCCATTAACCGAGGTGGTGCCTACCGATACATTACAAAGCCCTGGCAGGATGAGGAACTTGTGCAGGTCATCAGAGATGCCATTAACCAGTACAGCCTTGTCAGGGAAAACCGCAGGCTCAATGAGGTTATAAAGAGGCAGAATGAGGAACTGAAGAAGTGGAATGCCCAACTTGAGGTGTATGTACAGGAGCAGACTGTAGAGATCCAGAAAAAGAATGAGAAACTGGAGTTTTTAAATAAACGTCTCAGGAACAACTTCAAAAACACCATTCTTGCCTTTTCGGGGCTCCTTGAGATGCGCGATGCCGCTGCACAGAGTCACTCAAGAAACGTGGCTGAACTCTCAGTGAGGATAGCAAGGGCACTTGATCTTGAAAAAACTGCCGTGGAGGAGGTGATGGTCGCCGCCCTTCTGCATGACATAGGGAAGATAGGAATCCCGGATGTACTCCTGAGAAAAGAGCCCTCGGCTATGAATGATGAGGAACTTGCCCTTTACCGGCAGCACCCGGTAAGGGGGCAGGCCGCCGTAGATTCCATAGAGGATCTGAGGGGAGCCGGAATACTGGTAAGGCACCATCACGAGGCATTTGACGGAAGCGGCTTTCCTGACGGCAAAAAGGGCAAGGAAATACCGGTTGGTGCAAGGATAATAGCGGTGGCAGACTTTATCGACAGGGAACTCCCGAAATACGAGGTCGACAATGCGGTGGAACTCACCCTGAGAGAGGTTGAAAAGAAACTGGGCAGTTTGTTTGACCCGGGGCTGAAAGAACTTCTTCCCGAGCCGGTTAAGGTTCTCTACAGCAGAACCCTTCCCAAAAAGGATCTCGTTGAGGTTGAACTCTCACCGGTTGATCTCCGACCTGGAATGGTGGTTGCTCGTGATGTAAGATCCGGAACCGGACTTATGCTTCTCAGAAAGGGAACCACCCTTGACGAAAAGAATATAAGGGCACTGAGACGGTATGCCGAGATAGATCCGGCAAAGTCAGGTGTGTTTGTTTACATTAAGCGGTAGAACCCTGTGGTAAAGGGAGGTAGAAGATGGAAGACAGGATTATGATAGTGGATGATGAACCGAGGGTTATATCCGCCCTGAAGAGGGCTCTCCTTGACGAGCCCTATGAGGTGATCTCGGCAAACTCAGGCACTGAAGGGCTCAAGGTTCTTGAAGATACCCCGGTAAAGGTGATCATCTCAGACGAGCGGATGCCAGGCATGTCGGGTGCTGAATTTCTGTCCATAGTAAGGAAAAGGCATCCTTTCATATTACGGATCATGCTCACAGGGCATGCAAGCCTCGATGCGGCAATGAAGGCTGTAAACGACGGTGAGATATACAGGTTTTTCACCAAACCCTGGAACGATCTGGAACTGAAACTTGCCATCAGATCCGCTATCGAACGGTTCGATATCGAGGAGGAAAACCGGAGGTTACTGCGTATAGTAAAGAGGCAGGCATCGGAACTGAAGTTGATTGAAAAGATGTACCCTGAAATCACGAAACTTGAAAGAGACGAAAAAGGAAACCTCATCGTCGAGGACATCTCAGATGAGGAGTTTCAGGAAGTACTGGCCGAATGTGTGGAGAGGTTCAGGTGAAAAACTCAAGGCTCATATCTATTGATGATGCAAGGGAAGGGCTTGTGCTTACCGCCGATGTTGTATCAGAGGGTGGACAGTGCCTCCTTCCTGCCGGTGCAATTCTAACCGAGGGGACTATAGAGTCACTAAGAAGGAGAGGCATATCTGAAGTAGAGGTCTCCGGAGAGGAGAAAAGGGAGTATTCAGAGGAGGAGTTAATAACGGCAAGGGGAATATGCAAGGAAGCGGTGGAAAACCGTTTTCCTTCCACTGCCAGGGAAGACCCCCATCTTTCAGCCCTTAAAGAGACGATCCTTGAGATTGAAAGCATCAGGTATCTTGAGACCGGAAGGGCTCCAAATGCCGCTTCCACCCAGATTGACTTTTCAAATGAACCGCCTGAACCACTCAAGACTAAGGATGCAGATCTTGACTCCTTTATCCGATCTCTTGATGAACTTCCTGTTCTCCCTGAGGTGGTAGTGGAGGTAAACAGGCTCCTTCAGTCTGAGGATGTACTTATTGAGGAGGTAAGTGCCCTGGTTGAAAAGGATGCCGGCCTTACCGCTAAGATACTCAGGCTTGCAAACTCAAGTTATTACGGGCTTTCCTATCATGTTGATACCCTGTCAAGGGCACTTACCGTTCTTGGGCTTAACACCGTGAGAAACCTTGCCATGGCACTCGCCCTGCATGGTGTAATTGGTAACGATCCAGGTGAGCGAGAGGAGGTGGTTGGGCTCTGGGGACACAGCCTTGGAACTGCAGTCTCCTCTAAGGCGCTTATCTCAGTAAAAACGCCAAAACTTGAAGAGAAGGCATTTATTTGTGGTCTCCTGCACGATATAGGCAAGGTGGTGCTTTATAAAAACTTCAAGAAGGAGATGGAGATGATCTGGAACACCGTAAAGGCCGGCGGTGAGGAGGAGGAACTGGAAAGAATGACCTTCGGTTTCAGCCATGCAGAGGTGGGTGGTGCCCTCTCGAAGAGGTGGCACTTCCCTGAGGAGTTAACAGAGGCGATTATAAAACACGCCGGTGATGAGGGTATAAGGAGAAGGGATCCCCTTATGGTATCCGTTCATGCAGGAAACCAGATAGCAAGGGCTCTTGGGCTTGGTGTGTCTGTGGAAAGGAAGGTTGCAATGGTTGACCCTGAATGCTGGAATATCCTCGGCATAACACCGCCTGAACTTTCGGAGATAACCAAAAAGGTAAACAGGGCATATACCGATCTGCTCTCTGCCTGGGATGTGCTTTAGTGCATG
>CAYMML010000062.1:4995-11404 GCA_964391515.1 uncultured Thermodesulfovibrio sp.
CTTTATGTTAGCCCGTATGCCTTTATCTTTCTGTGAAGGTTGCTCCTCTCAATCTCCAGGACTTCTGCGGTTCTTGAGATGTTCCAGTTGTTTTCCCGGAGTTTTCTCAGGATGAACTCCCTCTCAAAGGCATCCCGCGCCTCTCTCAAACTCTTCATGGAAAAGTAGTCTCTGTTTGAAGGGGTAATGAGGTGAATATCCTTTTCCTCAATGGTGTTACTGTTACTCATAAACACGAGCCTCTCCATGAGATTCTTGAGTTCTCGCACATTCCCCGGCCAGTCGTACTCCTGAAGTGCCTTTACTGCACCTTGAGTTATCTTCATCCCTGGCCTTCCCATCTCCCGACCTATCCTTTTTATGAAGAAGTCTGCAAGCAGGGGGATGTCTTCCCGCCTTTCACGAAGAGGTGGTATCTCTATAGGTATCACATTAAGTCTGTAAAAGAGGTCCTCTCTGAACCGCCCCTCATTAACCTCTTTCTGCAGGTCTTTGTTGGTTGCAGATATAATCCTTACATCAACCCTGATCTGCTTGCTCCCCCCTACACGCTGAAACTCCTGTGTCTCTATAACACGGAGCACCTTTGCCTGGGTCTGTAACGACATATCACCAATCTCATCCAGAAAGAGTGTGCCACGGTCGGCAAGTTCGAACTTTCCCTTCTTTCGCTCATGGGCTCCGGTAAAGGAACCCTTTTCATGACCGAAGAGTTCACTCTCAATGAGTTCCTGAGGGATAGCGGCACAGTTAACAGGGATAAACGGCTCTGAGTGGCGGGGGCCTCGTTCATGAATCAGCCGCGCTACCAGTTCCTTGCCTGTTCCACTTTCGCCTGAGATGAGGACACGGCTTGGGCTGAGTGAAAGCCGGTCAATCTGTTCCCGAAGTGCCTTGATAGAGGGAGACTCTCCCACAAGTTCCCAGTGCCCGCCTATATCCTGAAGAAGGGTATCGTACTTTCGCTCAAGCGAGCGTCTCTCAAGCGCCCTCTGGGTGGTAAGCAGCACCCGTTCAAGGGCAAGAGGCTTTTCAAGAAAATCGTAGGCACCTATCTTGGTTGCCTTTACGGCAAGTTCAACTGTAGCATGGCCGGATATCATCACAATGGGGATGTGTGGCAGTTTCTTTCTTACCTCCTCAAGCACCTCCATACCGTCTATATCCGGCAGCCATATATCAAGAAATATCAGGTCTGGTGCCTCTGTGAAGACCTTGTTGAGGGCATCCCTTCCGTTTTCGGCAGTGATCACCTCATACCCCTCGTCTTCCAGTATATCGCTGAGGCTCTGTCTTATGCCTTCCTCGTCATCAATTACCAGTATGGTAAAAGCCATCGTTATCCTTTCCCGAAATGGTTTCTTATGTTAAAAAGACCTTTGATTATTTTACCCCAGAGTTGCATAAAATTGCCCGAAGTGGTGTCAGCCCTGGTTCACCAAAAGTTATATCTTCTGAAAGGGTAAGAAATCGCTTGCAACTATTTACTATCATCTACATTGGCAAAACCAACTCCCCTGATGGAACAGATCAGGCAGAACTCAGGAGAAATTCCGGATTTTCGCTATACCTAAAGTGCCGTGAAATCACCGCCGGTGTTACCATTATCACTTCCCACGAAACCGTTTTTATGGCTATATCCGGATATCTCAAACGACGATAAAACATTTTTATTGTACTTACAGAACATAAAGACAACCATATACATATCCAATACTCTCAGCCGAAAAGTGGAGTGTTTTAAGAAAATATTTCTGTTTTTCTGTGTCTATCCATCGTTTCCGTGTTTGTCTGTGTTCCAGTTTTTTAAGATCAAATGAAAATCTCATCAAATCCGGTTTCAATGGAGATCTGTTCTTATAACCGACATTATGTTACAAATAATATTTTCTGCCCTTCTGTTTTCTCTGTGGTTGGTTTTTACAATGTTTAGTTTATGCTGCAGGGATTTCAATCCGAAAGATACTCCCTCCTGGTTTATTGTTCTTTACGGATATCCTTCCTCCGTGTTCACTGACTATCCTGTTTACGATGGCAAGTCCGAGCCCCGTGCCCTCTTTCTTGGTTGAAAAGTAAGGCAGAAAGAGTTTTTCCTTGATCTCCTCGGGGATGCCGGAGCCTGTATCCTTAACATCTATTGTTACCAGTTTGTCATCCGAATTAAACAATACCTCAACTGAAACCTCTCCACCTGACGGTGCAGAGGCGGAAATTGCGTTATCTATAAGGTTGATAAGGGCACGCTTCATCTGCTCGGGGTCGATCTCTATTTTAAATGGGTCTCCTGAGACTCTCAGATTTATCTCCCTACCGGCATCGCTGTATATCTGAAGGGTCTCTTTGATAATATCTTCCAATTGAACGGGGGTCTTTTTGATGGGTGGCATCTTACCAAGTTTTGAAAACTCGTTCACCATCCTCTGGAGGCTCTCCACCTCCTTTATGATAAGTGAGGTGGAGTTTTTAAGAACCTTTTCAAAATCCTTATCCCCACTATCCCACTTTCTGAGCAGCCTCTCCGTGGAAAGTTTTATCGGTGTAAGCGGGTTTTTTATCTCATGGGCGATCCGCCTTGCCACCTCCTGCCAGGCAAGTGCCTGCTGTGCACGGAGTATCTCAGTCATGTCCTCAAAAACCACCAGGATACCCAGAGAGCGGCCTGAGGAGTCGTACAGTTGGGTTATGAAGACCCTGATGGTTATGGGTTTTTCGTTTATTTTTACGGAAAACTGCCTCTGGGCAGACCGAAACTCAGAGAGCCTTATCCCCTTTATAAAGGTTCTGAACTCTTCAGATTCAATCCTTTTGAGAAGGTATGTATAGTCCCTTCCCACATACTCAAGGGGGTTGATACCGAGTATCCGTGCTGCAGCGGAATTTATAGTAACCACCTTCCTATCCTCATCGAGGGAGATCACTCCTGAGTCGATGTTTTCAACAATGTTTTCCATACAGACCCTTCTACGATCAACATCGAGATATGCCTCCTGTAGTGACTCCTTGTTTTCCTTGAGTTCCTGCACCATACGGTTAAAGGAGTTTATCAACATGCCCAATTCATCATCCCGTTTAAGGTCCACAGAGATGTCCAGGTTCCCCCTGGATATCTGGTCGGTTGCGGCTGCAAGTTTCTGTATCGGCTCTGTAATGTGCCTTGAGATCTTTATGGCAGCCCATAGCGCAGAAAAGACAATGAGTAGAGTAAAAAAACCAAGGGCAAGAAGGTAATTTATCTTGATGGGGGTCTTGATCTCATAGAGTGCAAGATACTCGTTATATTTGTTTCTGATCTCCTCAGCCTTTGAAACCAGATCAGGTGGCAACTTTTGCTCCACCACCAGGACACCAAGGACCCTACTTCCCTTTTTGACAGGCACGGCTGCCCTGATGATATCACCCTCCCCGGTGGATATCACCTCAGTTCCCTCTATGCCCTGAAACGCCTTCCTCACCGTCTCTGTCGTTTGTGCCCCGGGCGTCTTTAACTTGGTGAGTTCAAAGTTTGCAGGTGGCCTTCCACCCCTTAAGAGCCTCCTTGCCTCCTCAAGAGTCCTTTCCCTCTCTCGTTTATAAACTTCCCCAGCAAGCAAATAGGCATTCTCAAGAGGGCTTCTTATCTGGGGGTTTAACCACCTCTCTATGTAGGTTGATATAAGCCCCCCGGAAACTATGAAGAGAAACACGGAAGGGATAAGGGTAAGAATCACAAATATGATCACCAGTTTTGTCCTGAATCTGTAGCCTATCACCCTGTGCTTACGCTCAAGGTATATCTTGAACAGGTTTTTGCTCACAAAAAAGATCAGGGTAAGGAGAGCAACGGCAAGAAGATTAATACCTATAAGGGTAAGAACCTTTATGGAAACTCCATGTATCATCTTCAATCCTTCACGGGTTTAACAAAGGTGATGTTCTTACCGTCCCAGTGAAATGTGGGAGAGTCGGCTCTGTAGTTGAACTCCCAGGATGGAAGAAAGAAAAAGACCTCAGATATAAGATCAGGCACCCTCTTTTTCCTTGAACGAACCGTTACCCTTACAAAGTAATCCCCCTCTGGAAGCCCCTTCAATGAAGACAGGTTTACCTTACTGAACCTGAATGCCCATCCGGTCATAGTTGCAAAGGAGTTAAACCTCCGGCTGATAATCTCGGTGCCGTCAAAAGAATCGGCACGGTACTCCTTTTTCATGGCATCACTGTGAATGGTTCTTATTATCTTAACCCCCCTTATGAATTCATCCGGCCAGACATTCCACTTACGGAAAATGTCCACAAGAAAGACTACCTCCCTTCCCATCTCCCTCTCAAGCCTGGCTAAATCCTTTTCGGATGGGTTGAAGGAGAAATCAACCAGGATATCCTCCCCGGAAGTATCCACGGAGAGGTTTTCAATACCGGCTGCATACAGCCTGCCCGTAAAAAGTATGGTTATGACAAAAAAAAGTAATACTCTCTTCATAAGGTCACACTCTGACTTGCCTAATGAGGATAAATCATTATATCATACCAGATAATCTATCCTTGTAAGTTGAAAAAATCTTCTCCGGAGGTTTGTGATGTTGCCTGAACTGAAGTATGATGCACAAGGGCTTATACCTGCTATAATTCAGGATGTCAATACCGGTGAGGTCTTGATGATGGCATATATGAACCAGAAGGCCATTGAGATGACAGCCGAGACCGGGTATACCCATTTCTGGTCAAGATCAAGACAGAAATACTGGAAGAAGGGTGAAAGTTCCGGCCATGTGCAGGAGGTAAAACAGATTCTCTACGATTGTGATGCCGACACATTACTGATAAAGGTGATCCAGCACGGACCCGGGGCATGCCATACAGGCCACAGGAGTTGCTTTTACAGAGACCTGAGTGGGAAAGAGATCTCTGAAAAGGTCTTTTCTGAGGAAGAGGTTTATGGGAAGCGAAATACTTGAAAAACTTGAAGAACTAATCTCTGAAAGAAAGGAAAACCCCAGGGAGGGCTCTTACACATGTAGCCTCTTTTCCAAAGGGAAAAACGAGATATTAAAAAAATTAGGCGAAGAGGCTGTGGAGGTTATTGTTGCTGCCTATGGTGAGGGAAAAGACAGGGTCATTTATGAATCGGCAGATCTACTTTACCACCTCATCGTGCTGTTAGTGGAAGAGAATCTGGAACTTAGAGAGGTTTTCAAGGAACTTGAGAACAGGTTTGGAAGGCCGGGTGGAAGGTAGGGTGGAGCCTTTACCTTAATAGATTTAAAAGGAGGAGTTTTGCATGGACTGTATCTTCTGCAAGATCGGCAAAGGTGAGATCCCCGCAAAGGTTGTTTACCAGGACGAGAGTGTGCTTGCCTTTGAGGATATTAACCCTCAGGCTCCTGTGCACATACTGATAATCCCGCGAAAACACATCCCTACACTCCTTGATATTGAAGAAACGGACGGGGTGCTTCTTGGTCATATGTTCGGCGTTGCAAACAGGATTGCAAAGGAAAGGGGGATTGCTGAAAAGGGGTTCAGGGTGGTTTTAAACTGTAACCGTGAGGCAGGACAGACGGTCTTCCACATTCACCTTCATCTGCTTGGAGGCAGGCAGATGGCCTGGCCTCCCGGATGATAAAACCATATCGTCTGTCTTTTCTACTTCTATGATCTGGACTATCTCGTCCATAAATTAGCGGAAAAGGTGAGAATGATCAGACGTGCTGAAATTCAACACGGATTATGAAAGGGTATTTTGAAGGCATCGTTATCTGTCACCCTGAGCAAGGTAACTGATAGATTTTATTGAGGCTGAAGACGGTAGGCTGAAGGCAAAAAACCAGCCCCCTTGCGCTTAGCCTTCAGCCTGATTCATGAGATTCTTCGCTCACGCTCAGAATGGCCATATCAAGTGATTCTACGAACCCTTTTTGTAATTCAGGTTCAAAATTTGTCCTGATAAATAACTCATCTACACGATTGCAGATACAACAATATGCTATCTACAAAATTTCTTTAAAGTATATTGCCCTTTTAACCGATAAAGTGATATATCACTTTCAAAGCATCTCCTGAATTTCTGTGTTTTCAGGGAGGTATTTATAAACAAGGGCCCCAAGGTAAAAGGTAAAAGAGTCCTCTGGGAAGGAAGGTTTCTCAGGGCTATTGAGTTGGAATACCAGGATCGCCATGGCAGGGTCTTCCGGTGGGAGGCCTTTCAGCGGAAAGGTATAAAGGGGATAGTGGTGGTGGTTCCCTTCACTTCTGACGACCAGGTGGTACTTGTGAAGCAGTTCCGCCCTCCCGTGGAGAGGTATGTGATAGAGTTCCCTGCCGGTCTCAACGACAACAACGAACCGCTTGTTGAGGTGGCAAGGCGAGAGTTGCTTGAGGAGACGGGATATCTTGCCCACAGGCTAACACCACTTCTTAAATGCCCACTTAC
>CAYMML010000063.1:0-11069 GCA_964391515.1 uncultured Thermodesulfovibrio sp.
CCGCTTCGCTATGATGCTTAACTTCTCTCCTATGATTAGCATAAACTCACCTCTCCTCCTTTATTAAAGTGTTACAAAATTACACATACCTTCCATCCCATATCGTCACTTAAACACCCGAACACACAGACAAGGAGTTGACCAAGTTCAACAAAATCAGGCTAATAAGCAGATTGTTATGGTCTTTTTTAAAAACGAATATATCTATAAGCATAATTTATGCCATTATAAGTTGAGATTTATATTTTCAGGTGCTGCTATAATCTCTCTATGCTGAAAAATGTCCTTTTAAGCCCCATCTATGACTATTCAGAGGTTCTAAAGACCTTCAGAGGGAGGCCGGGATTTTTGACCTTTCTTATCATACTTTTCGGATTTGTAATCGGTTGGTGGGTCTACGTCCCTCTTCATGAATTACTGCATGCCTTTGGCTGCATAGTTGGTGGTGGAACCGTTTCAAGACTTGACATTTCGCCCCTTTATGGAGCCGCTTTACTCAAAAAGGTTTTCCCATTTATACACATCGGCTCTGACTATGCAGGCCAGTTAAAGGGGTTTGATACAGAAGGAAGTGACCTTACCTATTTCTTGACCGTATTTTCCCCCTACATCCTTACGGTAATTCTTGGGGTTCCTGCAATTACTTTACTAAAACGGGTTAAAAACCCCACCTTAAGACACGCCTTTCTCTTCGGCCTTGCCATGCCACCCGCCTACGCACCGTTTATCTCAATTACGGGTGACCTTTATGAGATGGGCTCAATTCTAATTACGGTAGCGATGCCAGAGGCTTTATTAAGTCACGATCCGACCAGGTGGAGAAGTGATGATCTGATAGGGTTAATCAGAACGCTTTCAGAATCGGCACAAGGAATGGAACCAACCGATACGATTATAATCCTTCTTTCCTTTACTGCAGGTGCCGGTCTTGCGTACATGATCTACCTGCTGCCACGGTTGTTTTTCAGTTCACATACTGATCGAGGATAGCATAGAGGGCATTTACAGCCACGGAGTCTTCCGGTAGTTCAAAGAGCGGTCTTCCTTCAAGGTCGTACTCAAATATCATCCCGTCCTGCGGTATAAGCCCGGCCACCTCAAGCCCGAGACCCCCGGCATACTCCCTCAGTTTTTCACCCTCTTCACCGGCAACCCTGTTTATGATGAGCACCCTCTTGTCTATCTCAAGTTTCAACTCATCAATCAGCCCATCAATCCTCTTTGCAGTCTGAATACCCTTAACGGTAGGGTCACTCACCATCAGGAGGAGGTTCACCTTGTGGGTCGTGCGCCGGCTCAGGTGCTCCATACCCGCCTCGTTGTCAATCACCACATAGGGATACCTCTCAGAGAGCATATCAGTGTATTTTCTGATAATGTTATTAGCCGCACAGTAGCAGCCAGGCCCTTCGGGCCTTCCCATCACGAGCAGATCGAACCCGCTTGCCTCAATAAGCGCCTGGTTCACCTGATACTCAAAGAGTTCCTCCATGCTCATCCCCCCCGGCCGGGATGCCCCGGATCTTATAGTCTCAAGGGAAGATTCCCTCAATTTCCCAACGGTGGTGTGAACCTCCACACCAAGAGCCTCATTCAGACAGGCATTACTGTCGGCATCAACAGCCAGGACAGGCCCCTGCCTCTTTTCGACTAAATACCTCACCGTCAGACCTGCAATGCTGGTCTTTCCGGTTCCACCCTTACCTGCAAGTGCAATCAAATAAGACATAACTGGATCTCCTTGTCTGTTTGGTATATTGGTATATTGGTATATTGGTGTATTGGTATATTGGTTATTGGCGAATTGGTTGCCGAAAATTCAAGATTAGATTCAAGTGAGTTGGCAATAACCAACCGGCCTTATGGCCGTTTATCGACCTCTAAAATACAAATAAGCCCCGATCAGAAAGGGCTCAAACCTTATAACCATATTATCCACAAAACCCCAGAGAAATTGCCAGAACCCGAGTTTAAGCACCCCCACATCCTCGTAGCCCCTTGCCATCATTATCCCTGTGAGCCGCTCACCTTCAAGGGAAAAAACAAAGAGGATGTGAACGAAAATAAGTATGCCAACTGTCTCAAGATATATCCTTAAAATTCGGGTATTTATATCCTTTCTCTTTTGCTCAGCAAACCTCCTCCTGAGTGGCAGAAAGAAGGCGGCGATGATGGAAAATGTAAGAGGGGCGTTGAATGTGTATGTTGAGGTCTTTACGGGTACATCCACCACAAGCATCGATTTAAACCGTTCAGGGCTTATAGTAACCACATACTCACCATCTTTTTTCTTAATGCCTTCTATTTTTACATCCTTTACCTTTTCAAGCCCCCACGAAGAGATGTGTGTAATAATAAACCCATAGTCATCCTTAACCTGTATCCAGAAAAAAAGTGAGAAAAGGTAGGTAAATACAAATACCAGAACGGGGGCAAGCAGCCTGCCCTTAGGCAATACTCTCATTTTTCCGGCCTGTATATCTGAGATAAAGCAAAAAGACCCCAAGGGCTATGGCAATCATCACTCCCTGAGCAACATAAATATGAATGATATCAAAGAGTTGCCGGTGGTAAACTCCCGAATAGGCAAGCCCTGCTATCCTGAAGACATTTATCAACTGTATCAACAAAAAACCTGCAAGGATGCCCACTATTTTGTCCCTCCACTTTGAGGGAAAGGTGATAACCGCCACAGAATAGATCATCACCGCCTCAAGACCGTTACAACCAAACCTTACATCAAGTGAGATGGAGGGAAGACGCAGTATGGAGCCATCCACCGTAACGGGAATATTAAACAGCCCAATCAGCCAGGCTGTAACCTTTACAACCCCCTCGGTATAAACCCCATTCAGGTCTATTACTTGCTTAATGGGTTCAAAGCCGAGGATGAAAAAACTCCCTCCCATAAGGAGAATATAAGTGATTGCAAACCTTTTTACACTGATGGTCTTATTTTTGCCGTTTTTCCCCGTTTTTTGTCGTTTTTTTAGCATTTTAAAAACCTTGCACCCCTTTTATCTTAACAAAAGCACACTATCAATAGGCGTACAGCCTTATCCGCCCTTTTACCGGCAAAACTTGACTGATCCCAATAATTGCTGTTATAATTTAATTTATCTTTAACTTAAAATTCAAATAAGAGAGGAGAGTGGTTACTTAATGCCCTCAGTGAGTGTTAAGGAGAGTGACTCCTTCGAGGTAGCGCTGAAGAAGTTTAAAAAGCAGTGCGAAAAGGAAGGGATACTCTCAGAGATAAAGAAGAGGGAGCATTACGAGAAGCCAAGCGTAAAGCGGAAGAAAAAGATACTGGCTGCTCGTAAAAAGGCGCTCAGAAGAATGCGCATGATGCAGGGTAGGTAAATGACCCTTCAGGAGAGGATTGAAAGCGACCTAAAGACTGCATTAAAGGAAAAAGACAAACCAAGGCTTTCAGCCCTTCGCCTTATCAAGGCGGCAATAAAAAACAAAGAGATTGAAAAAGGCTCTCCACTCTCGGATGAAGATCTTATCGCCCTTCTCTCCTCGCTTGCCAAGCAACGAAAGGAATCTATTGAAGAATTCCGGCGAGGTGGAAGGGAGGATCTTGCCCATAAAGAAGAGGAGGAACTCCGCCTTCTAAAATCCTATCTTCCTGAAGAGTTAAGCAAAGAGGAACTTACCCGTCTGGTGAAAGAAACGATAACCGAGGTGGGCGCCACCACTGCTGCTGATATGGGAAAGGTGATGAAGGCTCTAATGCCTAAGGTGAGAGGCAGGGCAGATGGAAAGGAAGTAAGCGGCCTTGTAAGGGAGATACTTTCCGCCTCCAACTGAGCAGTTTTTCACTTATTGTTACCTGGGGCATATCCCCCGGAACGACTACCCTGAAACCTTAAAACCAATTTCTTTTTTATATCTACCTGATAGTTGCATAAATTATTGAACTAAACACAAGGACAATAAGGGTTTAACCTGTTTTTTATACCTTTTCTGAACCTCACCCAAAGTAAGGGATTTTAAGAGGCAAAGAAATTTCTCTAAACTCTCTGGCCTCTGCGTTCTCTGTGTGCTCTTTAGTTGTTTTTTGCAACATTTAGGTCTATTTTTTTATCATACATTTTAAGATACTTATAATCTAAGGAGGATTACACATTGACGGTTAAGGATATCTATAAAAGGGCGGTGGAAACCGGCATAAAGAACGACCCCAGGGGCATTGAGGTTGTTAATGAAGAACTTGAGAAACGCAAAAAAAACTTTGATGAACTGAAAGAGGAGGAAAAGGGCTTTTTTGATACAGAATCTCTCACAAACCCCTACTCTGACACCCGGATACTCCACTGTCCGGAAGACAGTGAGGTAAGGTCTGCACTTGTGGGCATAGATATTGAGGTAGGCGAGATAGTACTTGCAGACCGCCTCAGGGAAAAAAGCGGCTCGCCGGATCTTGTTATTGCCCACCATCCCGAGGGAACCGCATTTGCCAACCTCTACGATGTTATGCGTATGCAGTCTGATATCCTTAACCGGTTTGGTGTCCCTATAAACATAGCAGAAGGGCTTATGGAAGGGCGTATTAAAGAGGTGGAAAGAAGGCTGATGCCCGTTAATCACACAAGGGCGGTTGATGCAGCAAGGGTACTGGGCATACCCTTCATCTGCCTTCATACACCTGCAGATAACATGGTTGCAACCTATCTTCAGGACATGTTTGAACAAAAAAAACCGCTCAGGCTTACAAATCTAATAGACCTTCTTCTTGAGATACCTGAGTACAGAGAGGCAAAAAAGATGGGTGCGGGCCCGAACATCCTCCTTGGCTCGCCCGAGCGCAAGACCGGTAAGGTCTTTGTTGATATGACAGGGGGCACTGAAGGCTCAAAGGAGATTTTCAATTCCCTCACCACCGGCGGTGTAAGTACCATCGTGGCAATGCACCTTAGTGAGGAGCACAGGAAAGAGGCCGAAAAACACCATCTAAATGTGATCATAGCAGGTCATATCGCAAGTGATAATCTGGGACTTAACCTGCTGCTCGACACCATTTTGGAAGATGACATCCAGATAATTGAGTGTTCCGGGTTCAGACGGTTTTCACGAAGGTAGCCTTATGGTTTTTTCCTTACCTTTTATGCAATAATCATCTATGGAGATCAGGCAGGCTTTAGAGGAGATAAAGTCACGCCTGGACATCGTTGATTTCATCTCAGAACATCTCGACCTGAGGAGATCTGGCTCAAACTTCAAGGCCCTCTGTCCCTTCCACAACGAGAAGACCCCATCCTTTATGGTGAGCCCCGAAAAGCAGATATTCCACTGTTTCGGATGCGGAACCGGTGGAGATATAGTAACATTTGTGATGAAGTATGAGGGGCTCCCTTTCGTTGATGCAGTTAAGAGGCTTTCTGCAAGGGCTGGTATCAGCATAGATGAACCCCGCAGACAGGGAGGCCACCGCTCAGGCATATCACGATCCGATCTGCTGGAGACAAACAAAAAGGCCACACTCTTCTTCAGAAAGAAACTGTTTGAAACCCCCCTTGCAATAAACTATCTGAAGGATCGGGGAATAACTGAAGATACATCCCAGACATTCTCCCTGGGGTTTGCCCCACCAGGACGGACAAACCTCCTTGAGCATCTGTTAAAAGATGGGGTAAAAGAGGAGGTAATCCTCCGGGCAGGGCTCTGTAAGGATACCGAAAACGGCAGAATCGACACCTTCAGAAACAGGATCATCTTCCCAATAACCAATATCAGTGGAGAGGTGATCGCCTTTGGTGGAAGGGCGATCAAGAAAGACTTCCCAGGCCCCAAATACATAAACTCGCCCGACACCCCGCTCTTTCATAAATCCTCCGCTCTCTTCGGGCTCAGCCATGCAAGAAAGGAGATTGCAAAGAAGGGATATGTCATTCTTATGGAAGGTTACCTGGATGTGATCACATCATACCAGGCGGGCATCAAAAACGCCGTTGCCCCACTTGGCACCGCCCTGACAGATGGGCAGGTAAGGAGGTTAAAAAACCTCACAAGAAATGCACTTCTGGTTTTTGACTCGGACGATGCCGGCATAAAGGCGACCAGGCGGGCACTAAAGTTACTTTACAAAAATGGTATCACCGGCAAGGTACTCCTCCTTGCCCCCGGTGATGACCCGGACTCCTTCATCAGAAAACATGGGGCAAAGGGTTTTCGCTCCCTCTTCCCTCATTCAAAGGGTCTTGTGGAGTTCTTCCTGACCCTCAATGAAGACAGGGTTGACATCTTAAGGGAGGTGCTATATATAATTTCTGATATAAAAGATGCGATTCTGAGGGGTGAACTCATTCGTGAACTTTCTGAAAAGACCGACCTGCCAGAGGCCTTCTTAAGAGAAGAACTGCGAGGGATAAGGACTGGAGATGAGAAGGAAAGGATCACCCTCTTAAAGGGAGAAGACACGCCGGAGAGGCACCTTCTTGGGATATTCATCAATTACCCTGATTACAGGTCAAAAATAAAAGAGGCTTTGTTGCCTGAACTTTTTTACTCGCAAAAGTACAAGCAGATTTTTGAAAAACTCTTCTCTACCGATTTCAAAGAGATTTCCGAGATAAAGGACATTTTTACCGATGAGGAGTTCTCATCTATTACCTCTTCGGCAATCAGTTGTGATATTGATAGTGAGGAAATAGGCAAAAACATCGACGACTCCGTAGCAAAGTTATACAATATGAGAAAAAAGAGGCGGATAAAAGAGATAGAATCGAACCTGCGCATAGCAGAAAAGTCTGGAGATGACAAAAAGGTGGATACTCTTAAAAAGGAACTCGACAAATTAATCAAGGAGGGGCTTCATGACGGAGTATTTTGATTACTTTGAAGAACTGCCGGGTCTTTTCGATGACTCATACATCTGGGAGGACACTTCGGAGGAAAGTGAACACATACTCCCAGCACTAACCGATGAGATAGACCCCCTGTACTCCTATATGAGGGAGATGGGAAGCGTCCCCCTGCTGACGAAAGAGGGAGAGGTTGAACTTGCAAAGAAGATGGAGGCAGGGAAGAGGATGCTTACGGCAGCCGTATTTTCAGCCCCCTTCTCACTAAAAAAACTTATTTCCCTCGGTGAATATATAGAACGAGGTGAGGCACCACTACACGAGATCGTGGACCTGGAAGAGGATGAGGCAGAGGATGACCTTATCAGGATAAAACACTCCATATACGTCCACACAAAGGAGATCAAAGATCTGTTTAATGAACGGATAAAACTACTGAAGAAACAGCAGGCAGCGGGGGGTGCTAACCCCGATTTGCGGGAAAAACTCACGAAAAACAGAGAGAAGATACTTGACCTTGTAAAAAGACTTAACCTCAACGATTCAACCATATCCACCTTCGCTGATGAACTTAAACGAATACACGCTCAGTTCAAGGAACTATCAAAGGAAAGTGGTATTCTAAAGCGGAAACTGAAAAAGAGGGGAATCGATCCAGAACAGCCGGAATGGCATTCAAAAGTCACCGAATCTGAAGACGATGAAACCCGAAAGATTACTGAAGAGTATCTGGAGGTTTTAGACGAAAAACACTCACTGGAGACCGCTATTGGCATGAAGAGTGACCGGTTCAGTGAACTCATCCGGGTACTCAACAAAGCCGAATCGATTATAGACTCTGCAAGATCAAAACTGATTGAGGCAAATTTAAGGCTGGTTATAAGCATAGCAAAAAAATACATCGGAAAGGGGCTGAGTTTTCCCGACCTGATTCAGGAAGGAAACCTCGGGCTTATGAAGGCGGTTGAGAAGTTTGAATACGAGAGGGGGTACAAGTTCAGCACATATGCCACCTGGTGGATAAGGCAGGCAATAACTCGTGCACTTGCCGACCAGTCCCGGACGATACGCATTCCGGTTCACATGATAGAGACTATAAACAGAATAACAAAGGCATCACGTGAACTCGTTCAAGAGTTAGGACGGGAGCCATCGGCGCAGGAACTTGCAGATGAAGTGGGAATGTCGGAAACCAGAGTCAAGGAGATTTTGAGGATTACAAAGGAGACCATTTCGCTTGAGTCTCCCGTTGGTGAGGAAGAGGACAGTAACCTGATGGACTTCATTGAGGACGAGATGGCACGCTCACCCCTTGATGAGGCGATTAGAGGTGACATGCGTGACCACATAGAGAAGGTACTATCCAGCCTTAATCCAAAAGAGGCAGAGGTGATCAGGCGGCGGTATGGCCTTGATGGAAGCGACCTGCCACACACACTTGAAGAGGTGGGTAAGGCTATGGAGGTTACCCGTGAAAGGGTCAGGCAGATAGAGACCAAGGCGATACGCAAACTAAAACACCCATCAAGAAGCAAGTGGCTGAAGGGTTTTATCGAAAGCCCTTGACCTTATTTCTGGATTAAGATTATAATTAAGTTTGCCTTAAGGGGCCCATAGCTCAGTTGGCTAGAGCTACCGGCTCATAACCGGTTGGTCCCAGGTTCGAGTCCTGGTGGGCCCACCACCCCTCTATTAAAAACACAGAAAGTGAGGGTCGAAATGAACGAAAAACTCGGTCTTCTTGCATCACTCCAGGAAATTGACCTTTCCATTGTTGAGATGTCTAAGAATCTGAAAAAAATCCCCGCTGAGATATCAAAATACACCGATCCCTTGAAAAAAGCCGAAACCGAACTAAAAAAAGAGCAAGCCCGTTATGCCGAAATGGAGAAAAAGAAGAGGGACAAAGAGCGGGAACTTCAGGAGATTGCCGAAAGGATCGAGAAACTGAAAGGCAGGACTGGAGATATCAAGTCAAACAAGGAGTACCAGGCACACCTGAAAGAGATAGAAAAGGCGGAAAAAGAACAATACCTGAAGGAGGATGACCTCCTCTATATTATGGAAGAGTTGGAGAAACTTTCAGCCCAGGTGGATGAAAAGAAGGAGAGGATAAAAGAGGAGCAGAGGAAACTCGATGAGATAAAGAAAGAACTTGATAGAAAATCTCAGGAGTTAGAGGCAAAGTTACAGGAACTGAAACACAAACGAAGCACATTGGCAAGGCAGATCGAGCCCTCGCTTTATGAAAGTTACATGGAAACCCTTGAGAGAACAGACGGGCTTGCCGTTGCTGAGGCAAGAGATGAGGTCTGTCTCGGCTGTCATATGAGCATCCCACCTCAGTTATATGTAGAGATAAAGACGAACGACGAAATTTACCGTTGCCCCCAGTGTGGCCGTTTCCTTTACAGGAAGGATTAATGGCGCATCCCACCCGGTCTGTCAGGGCAATTATATATTCCGACGGGGCATCAAGTGGAAACCCGGGCCCGGCCGGGATTGGTGCTGTTGTCACGGTAGGCGAAAAACAGTATGAAATCTCACGATCCATCGGCATTGCAACAAATAACATGGCTGAGTATCAAGCAATTATTTCCGCCCTGGAGATTGCAAAGAGGGAGGGAGCAGATGGGGTGGAGATATACCTCGACTCTGAACTCGTAGTAAAGCAACTGAAAGGTGAATACAGGGTGAAAAACGAGGGGCTAAAACCGCTCTATTCAAGGGCAACCTCACTGCTTGGCTCATTTAAACATGTCAGCATAAGCCATATCCCAAGGGAGGAAAACACCAAGGCAGATGCCCTTGCAAAAAGCGCCGTCCAGAAGTCTGCCTGAAAAGACAGTATGCAGGGAAAACGACAAGGAGCATAGCAAATTGTGTTTATGACATTCATTAATACCTCCTGCGCTCCGTGTTCTACTTTGATCCGTTCTATTTAGTTCGTCTTGCATGTTTGATCCGAAACAGTGGAAGTCAAGAGACAAAGGGGTGCACATTTACTGCCTTCAGGCTAATGATTGAGTTATAATATATACAAGGAGCAGGCAAGGTGGTCGCTCCCCGGCACTCTGCAGGATGATGTTAACACTGGCCATTCCTCTGCTTTTTAACATCTTCGTGCAGAGTGTCGGGGGGAGGAAAGTCCGGGCTCCACAGGGCAGGACAGTGGCTAACAGCCACCGGGGGTGACCCCAGGGAAAGTGCCACAGAAAACAGACCGCCCGGCACTCAGGCATTTTTAACTGCCTTCTTGTAAAACATACCGAAACATAACCTGAGTGCCGGGTAAGGGTGAAAAGGTGGGGTAAGAGCCCACCGCTGGGGTGGTGACATCCCAGGCATGGTAAACCCTGTCCGGAGCAAGGCCAAATAGGTTCCGCCCCGAGGGTTGCCCGCCCGATTGTGCGGAACGGGTAGGCCGCTTGAGCCTGCAGGTAACTGCACGGCCCAGATGAATGACCACCCACGACAGAACCCGGCTTATTGCCTGCTCCAAAATAAATCAGGAGGAAGTTATCATCATGAAAGTCATCCCTGCAATCGATCTCAAGGAGGGTAAATGCGTGCGTCTCCTACAGGGGAGAAAAGAGGATGTAACAACCTACTCTGACGACCCTGTAAGTGTTGCAAAGAGGTGGGTATCTGAAGGGGCAGAACTCATTCACATAGTTGACCTTGATGGTGCATTTTCAGGCAACCAGGCAAACATTGAAAGCATCAAAAAGATACGTGATGGTGTAAGCGTGGATCTTGAACTGGGCGGTGGTATCCGCGACATGGAACGGATCGACTATCTTATCTCCATTGGTATAAACAGGATCATCCTCGGGACTGTAGCAGTAAAAAATCCCGACCTGGTTAAGGAGGCCGCCGATAAATACCCCGGAAGCATCATTGTAGGTATAGATGCAAGGGATGGAAAGGCCGCTATAAAGGGCTGGGTTGAGGTTACCGAAACTGATGCCTTTGAACTTGCAAAAAAGATGGAAGGGCTGGGTGCTTCTGGTATTATCTATACAGACATATCCCGGGATGGGATGCTCTCAGGCCCGAACATAGAGACAATGGAGAAAATGGTAAATACCGTAAACATCCCCGTGATAGCCTCCGGGGGTATATCATCCATGGAGGATATCAAAAACCTCTCTGCCATCCCCGGCCTATGGGGGGCTATTACCGGCAAGGCGCTCTACACAGGCAACATATCCCTCAAAGAGGCAATAAGGGTTGCCGGGGGATAAACACATGGCATTA
>CAYMML010000064.1:0-10446 GCA_964391515.1 uncultured Thermodesulfovibrio sp.
CCGGCGATATGGATAGATCTGAAACTCCTTTCAGGATTGCCTGCCAGTTTAAGGAGACGCTTCGGATTTTCGAGTCCGAGTTTGATGCCATGATGTGTGAGGTTATAGAGGTAGGAAATACTCTCTTCGTAGTTCATTGTGAGGTTGCCCCGGGTGCAAGCAGGCGGAGGATTTTGGCCACAGTGTCCTTGAGGTTTTTTCTATCAACCACCATGTCGATCAGCCCGTGTTTCAGGAGGAACTCTGCCCGCTGAAAATTCTCAGGCAGTTGCTGGTTAATGGTCTGCTCTATAACCCTTGGGCCTGCAAATCCTATCAGGCTCCTTGGCTCTGCTATGATTACATCTCCGAGCATTGCAAAACTTGCACTGACTCCCCCAAATGTCGGATCAGACAGGATGGATATGTAGGGGATGCCCTCCTTCTTCAGTTTCCCAACCGCCGCCGATGTCTTGGCCATCTGCATGAGCGAAAACATCCCCTCCTGCATCCTTGCACCACCGGAGGCGGATACGATAACCAGTGGGATTTTCCTTTTGAGTGCCTCCTCCGCCGCCCTTGCAATCTTTTCACCCACCACGGAGCCCATGCTGCCGCCCATAAAGTAAAAATCAAGAACCGCCACTATCACGTCTATGCCCCTTATCTTAGCAGTTCCTGACAGGATTGCGTCTGACAGTCCGGTGCTTTCACTGTTTTTCCTGAGCCTTTCTTTATAGGAGATGGAATCCTTGAAGTTGAGGGGATCAGACGAGGTAAGGGCATCGTCCATTTCGGTGAAACTATTGGGGTCAATCAGGAGTTTCAGTCTCTCACGGGCACTTATCCTGAAGTGGTAGTTGCACTTTGGGCAGACCTGAAGGTTGCGGAGCACCTCCTTTTTGTACACGATCTCCTTACAGTTACCGCACTTTACCCACAGACCTTCAGGTATCTTTACCTTTTTATCTTCCTGTCTTGTCTTTATCTTTTTAAACCATGCCATACCGGTTTTCCCTGTTGTTTTTTTTGATGTCAGATCGCTTTGCGCAGGCTTTTTATATAATGCGGAAGTTTCCTTCTTGAACTGTTTGCCATCTTCACTATGGCGCTTCCCACAATAACCCCGTCTCCAAAGGATGCCGCCCTGGCAGCCTCCTCCGGGGTCTTTACCCCAAACCCAATGCAGATGGGCTTATCGGTGAATGATCTGATTTTACTGATCATTGTCTTCATCTCGTTGTTGATTTTTATCTTGGCACCGGTAATTCCGGTTAGGGATACATAATAGATGAACCCCCTGGAGAGGGAACTTACCAGTTTTATCCGGGTTTCTGTAGATGTAGGAGCAAGGAGGAATATTACAGATATGCCCTTTTTGCCTGCCTCCTTTGCAAACTCCCTTCCCTCATCAGGGGGAAGGTCCGGGATGATAAGACCGTCCACTCCAGACTTAACCGCCACTGAAAGAAATCGTTCTTCTCCGAAGGCATGTATTGGGTTCATATATGTCATGAGGACTATTGGGACAGTCACCCCATTTTTTCTCATCCTACTCACGAGGGAGAGGACCTTCCTCAGGGTTACACCTGCACTGAGCGCCCTCTCTGCCGCTGCCTGTATGGTGGGCCCATCGGCAAGGGGGTCTGAAAAGGGTACACCCAGTTCTATGATGTCTGCACCCTCTCTTTCAAGCATTTCCACCAGTTTTTCTGTGACCTCAAGAGAGGGGTCACCTGCCATTATGTAGGGGATAAAGGCCTTTTTGCCCCTTTCTTTGAGTTGTCTGAATCGCTCCTCAATCCTGTTCATCGGTGTTCTTCTCTATTTTAGTGCAGCAAATGCTCGAAAACATTATACCTTAAAAAAGGGGAGAATTTCTTGCCTCAGGAGGTGTTAACTGTTGAATATTTCTGAGAAGTGATCGGCGATTGTCCTTATGTCAGAGTCAAAAATCGTCCTTGCATCCATTATTAACATATCATCCTGTATCCTTACTATCACAGGCGGTTCCGACCTGCGAAGCCTTTGTTCAATCTCAGAAGCGGTGTATTTCGCTGAGACAACCGACAGGACGAAGGTGGGCAGGTTTATCTCCGGAAGTGAGCCACCACCTGCCTGTGAAGAACCCTCTCTCACCTGGATTTTTACCGACCCTTCAGGCACACTTTTCAGGATTTCCCTCTTCAGTTTTGCTGCCCGCCTTTTTATAGACTGGACTGGCTCGGTAAGCATCCTGATAACAGGGATGTCCCTCCTTGCCTTTTCGGGATCAAGGTAACTGATCAGCGTGTGTTCAAGGAGGGAGAGGGTCAACTTGTCTGGCCTTACCGCCCTCATAAGTGGGTGCCTTGCAATCTTCTGTATGTACTCCTTCTTTCCTGCAATAATCCCTGCCTGTGGGCCGCCAAGGAGTTTATCCCCACTGAATGTTACTATATCCACTCCGGCACGGATTACATCCTCAACCAGTGGCTCACCTCTTATACCGGCATCATCAAGGGGTATAAGGCAACCGCTTCCGAGATCAAACATCACGGGTAAACCATACCGCTTACCCAACTCCACCAGGTCATCTATCCCGACCTCGGCGGTAAACCCTATGATCCTGAAGTTTGACTGGTGCACCTTGAGGAGGAGGCCGGTCTCCTCTGTGATGGCATTTTCATAGTCCCGGAGGTGGGTTTTATTGGTTGTGCCCACCTCTTTGAGTATTGCCCCTGATTCTGCCATCACATCGGGAATCCTGAAAGAGCCTCCTATCTCAACCAACTCTCCCCTTGATACCAGCACCTCTTTGCCTTTTGAAAGGGAGGCAAGTGATAGAAGAACTGCGGCGGCATTGTTGTTCGTTACGACGGCATCTTCAGCCCCGGTGACCTCACGGATTATCCATGAGATGTTCTCATGCCTCTTCCCTCTGCTTCCGTGGGAGAGGTTGTACTCAAGGTTCGAGTAACCCCTGGAAACGGAGATTGCGTTTTCAAGTGCAGTTTCTGAAAGGGGTGCCCTGCCGAGGTTGGTGTGTATGATTATACCGGTTGCGTTTATCACAGGCCTCAGGCGTGGTCTTGTTGTGGTCATGACCGCCTTTTCGATCAGGTTTGTAATGGAGGATGGGGAGAGGTCGGGTGAACTGCCGTTTAGTATCTCCTGTCTGAGGGAGTCAAGTGTCTCTCTTATAGCCTTTATCACCCCTTTTCTCGGGAACCTGATAAGCCATGACCGTCCTGAACTGCTCTTCAGGAGTTCGTCCACCGAGGGTAGTTTTCTGAGGAGGTTCTGGAGGTTTTCTTTTTTATCTGCCATAGGGATATACTATTCCGAAAGGGTGACTTTGTCAAGTCTCCTGAATAAAACAAGGGGGGTTTCTAATGATAGACAGAGATTCATTGAAGAGATGTCTTGAGATGCGGTATGGAGAACTCAAGATCGTTGAGTTCGAAAGGCTGGGTGCCGGTGTGCACGGAACCGGGTTTTCCCTGATTGTTGAGACAGGCGACGGCAGAAAGGAGTTTGTGCTTAAAGACCTGATGCCCGAGGGGCTCGGGCATGATTATCCATCAGACAGGGCGTCCGTGTTTCTCCTTGCACTTGACGAGTATGCAAATCTGCCAAAACATGTAAGGGCGCTGGATGTCCTCTCACTGATGCCTGACGGATCGTTAAAATCCATAGGTGGGGGGAGGGAGTACTTTCTGCTCATGGAAAAGGCTGAGGGTGTCAACTACTTTACAGACCTTGAGGAGATGCGTAAAAGAGATGCCCTCACGGACGGTGACCGGTGGAAGATAGAAAAGATGGTGAATTACCTCGTGGAGATACATTCCTTGAAGAAGGAGTCAAGGCATCTCTACTGGAGAAAGATAAGAGATACCATCGGGCATGGGGAGTGCCTTATGGGTGTGTTTGATACCTATCCAGACGGGCATGTCGAGTATGAGGAGATGGCTGAGGTGGAGAAACTCGCGGTTGACTGGAGACCCAGACTGAAGAGAAAAACTCACAGGCTCTGCCAGATCCATGGAGACTTCCACCCGGGTAATATCTGGTTCAGGGGTGATGACTTCGTGCTCCTTGACCGTAGCAGAGGCCCCTGGGGAGATGCGGCAGACGATGTTACCGCCCTCACCATAAACTACATCTTTTACTCCATCATGTACCATAATGAGGTGAAGGGGCCTTACAGTGAGGCACTGAATCTCTTTTACGATATGTATATAGAACAAACAGGTGATGAGGAGATGCTTTCGGTTGTCCAGGTCTTTTATGCCTTCAGGGGAGCCGTTGTGGCACACCCGGTCTTTTACCCTCAATTAAAGGCAGATCAGAGGCGGAGTGTTATAAAAATGGTAAAGAATATCCTCAAAAAGGAGACCTTCAACCCCCGGGAAATTAACAACTTATTAGAATGATTAATTTAATTATTAATTAATGTGATAAATATTACTTGACTTATCCACGTCCCAAATGGTATTAATTATAGGTTTTTTGACCCCCTGAACCGGTCAATAAAAAACTTAGAGTCCGGGAGGCAAAATGGCTACTCTTACATTCAGAGGTGGTGTTCATCCACCGGATAATAAAGAACTTTCTGCCGGGGCAGAGATAAAGGAGTTAGAGGCTCCCGGGGTTGCCTACATCCCTCTTAGCCAGCATATTGGTGCCCCCTGTAATCCGGTAGTCCAGGTCGGGCAGGAGGTGAAAAGGGGAGAACTGATCGGGGAGCCGACCGGCTTTGTGTCCGCCCCTGTCCACTCCTCAGTTGCCGGAAAGGTTACCGGCATCACCGTCATGCCTAACGCTATGGGCAGAATGGTGCAGGTGGTCGTTGTTGAGAACAACGGAACGGATGAGTGGGTGCAACTTAAAGATGACCCTGATTATATGAACCTATCACCGGATGAGTTGAAGGAAAAGATAAAGGATGCAGGAATAGTCGGTATGGGTGGTGCAACCTTCCCTACCCATGTGAAACTCTCCCCACCTAAGGAAAAACCAATTGATGCGGTGATAATAAACGGTGCTGAGTGTGAACCCTATCTCACGGCAGACCACCGGCTTATGGTGGAGAGGCCTGAGGATGTTATTGCCGGGCTCAAGGTGTTGATGAAGGTGCTTGGGGTTACGAAAGGTTATGTTGGTATTGAAAACAACAAGCCTGATGCGATAGAGAGGATGAAGGCGGCGGCTTCAGGGGAGGAGGGTATCGAGGTATATGCCCTTGAGGTGAAGTACCCTCAGGGGGCTGAGAAGATGCTCATTAAGGCGATACTTGACAGGGATGTCCCGGCAGGGGGGCTCCCGATGGATGTTGGGGTGGTGGTTCAGAATGTTGGAACTGCCGTGGCGATCTTTGAGGCATGTAGATATGGTAAGCCGCTGATTGAGAGGGTTGTTACGGTAACCGGAAGGGGTGTGAAGAACCCATCAAACTTCCTTGCCAGGATTGGTACCCCTATCAGCAGCCTTATAGAGGCTGCCGGTGGGTTTTCTGACTCGCCAAAAAAGGTTATCCTTGGCGGCCCTATGATGGGGTTTGCCACCTCTGACCTGGATCAGCCGGTGATAAAGGGGACTTCCGGTGTGCTTGTCCTCTCTGACAGGGAGTATGTTTCGGCTGAAAAGTTTGGCCCATGTATCAGGTGTGGCAGGTGTATTGATGCCTGTCCTATGGGACTCATGCCATCCATGCTGAGCATCCTTGCTGAAAAGGGGTTTTACGAGGATACAAAGGATTACAATATCATGGACTGCTTTGAGTGTGGCACCTGTACCTATGTATGCCCTGCAAGACGCCCCATTGTTCAACTGATAAGGCTTGCAAAATCACAGGTTAAACGATAATATAAGGAGTCTGAGATATGGCTGTTGCAAAGAATAACCAGGAACTTGTAGTAACAGTAAGCCCCCATATAAGGACTGATGTGACGGTCAGCAAGATTATGTGGACGGTCACGATAAGCCTACTTCCTGCCTTTGTAATGGGGGTTTACTACTTCGGCCCCAGGGCTGTTTATGTCACCGCACTCTGTATCGTGGGCTCTCTCTTCAGTGAGTACCTTGTGGAGAGGATGACCGGTCGGGAAATCACCCTTGGCGATGGAAGCGCCTTCCTGACCGGACTGCTTCTTGGGATGAACTTGCCTGCAACCGTTCCATTTTATATCCCTCTTGTGAGTTCGTTTGTTGCGGTGGCGATAACAAAACAACTCTTCGGCGGACTTGGCTACAACATATTCAATCCTGCGCTTATCGGCCGTGCCTTTGCACTAATCACATGGCCAAGGGCGATGACCACATGGATGGAGCCCGTTGCCAGGTTCGTGGCACTTGATGCAAAGACCACCGCAACCCCGCTTGGGATACTGAAAGAGGAAGGGGTTCACAAACTATTGGAGGTCTTTGGCGATAAGATGAACCTCTACACACAGTTGCTTGTGGGACACAGGGCTGGCTCACTTGGGGAGGTTTCGGTTATTGCCATCATAATTGGAGGAGTCTTCCTGATTTACAAGAGGTACATCTCCTGGCATATCCCTGTGTCGTTTGTTCTGACGGTGGGTGCCCTTACATGGATTTTCGGCGGTAAGGGTGGCCTTTTTACTGGAGACCCGGTTGTTCATATGCTGAGTGGTGGGCTTATGCTTGGTGCCTGGTACATGGCTACGGATTATGTTACATGTCCATCAACGAAGAAGGGGCAGATCATCTTTGGTATAGGCTGTGGTCTGCTGACTGCTTTGATTCGTCTCAAGGCCGGTTATCCGGAGGGTGTGATGTTCGCCATACTGTTGATGAACTGTCTTACTCCTCTTATAGATCGTAATACCAGAAACAGGGTGTTCGGTGCGAAGAAGGAGGCCAGGAAATGACATTCAAGGATATACTGAAGATAAGTTTTAACCTTGTTGCTCTGTACCTTATTGGTGGTGTGTTGATTGCTGCTGTTTACAGTAAGACATCTCCCATAATCTACCGTAACAACGAGATAGCAAAGGCAAAGGCTCTAAAGGAGATGATGCCTGAGGCGGATGAGATATGCTATATATTTGAGATAAATGATGAGACTCTTGAAAAGGCCAGGGCAAAGGGGCTTTCCGGTGAGGCAATTGGCAAACTGGAAACTCTGAAAGGAAAGACATTTGTCATGCCAAAGGAGAATTTCCTCAAGGAAATGGAGAATGTGGTGGGCAAAACTGTGGTTGAGCAGAACAAACTCGTCTTTCTGGACGGCCTGAAGGTGAATGACTGGGAGATCCATGAAAAACATGCCGAGTTTTATGTAGCAAAGAAGAACGGGAATACGATAGGGTATATTGTTCAGTCTTTCGGTAAGGGGTATTCGTCATATATAAATACCCTGGTGGCTGTATCGCCTGACTTTACGGTGCAGAAAATCAATATACTGCACCATGCAGAAACTCCCGGTCTCGGTGATGAGATTGTGAAAGACTGGTTTAAGAAACAGTTTGCCGGTAAGGATGTGGAGCATCTGAAGGTGGACAAGACCGGTAGCCGCAAGGACTACATACAGGCAATCACAGGAGCAACTATTTCATCGAGGGCAGTCTCAGAGGATGCAGTGAAAAATGGTGTGCTGTTTCTACAGAAAAAACTGAAAGAATTAAACCTTGGTTAAGGAGGCATAGATGGATCTGCCAGAGGAAAAAATAAGTTACCTTCAACTGATAAAGAACGGGATATTCAAGGAGAATACAATATTCAGGCTGGTTATCAGCCTCTGTCCCTCTGTTGCTGTGACAAATAGCATAAGGAATGGTTTCCTCCTCGGGGTGGCAGTGCTGTTTGTCCAGACAATGGTGAATACCACGGTTGGTGCCCTCAGGAGGTTCATTCACCCGCGGATACGAATCCCTATATTCATGCTTATAATATCCGGCTGGGTCACGGTGGTTGACATGCTGATGGCTGCATATGCCAGGGAGGCATACAAAGAGATCGGGCTTTACATCCAGATAATCGTTGCCTTTGCGTCCATCTTAGCAAGGGCGGAGATGTTTGCAAGTAAGAACAGGGTGGATTATTCATTTTTTGATGGTCTGGGCTCAGGGCTGGGGTTCCTGGTGGCACTTGTTACAATAAGTTTTTTCCGTGAACTCCTTGGCAAAGGCACATTGATCGGGCATACCATAGTTAATGCAAAACCCCTTCTTATAATGGTAATGCCAGCGGGAGGGTTCCTGGTGGTGGGGCTTCTGATGGGTTTCTTTAACTGGATAGATATCCGTTTTTATGGCGGTAAGGGCGCCGGTGGGGCCGGTGGTCATTGAGATCAGCCATAAACATTGAAAAAAACAACATGGTTAATTTAATATAGCAAGTAAATACTTTAAAAATAAATGTTAATTTGAAAACTCAAGGAGGCCGGTATGGAATTCGGAAAACTATTTGAGTTATTTATAGCGGCATCGATCATAAACAACTTCGTATTTACCAGATTTCTGGGCCTCTGCATCTTCTTTGGTGTTTCAAAAAAGATGGAGACCGCCGTTGGTATGAGCATTACCTTTACTTCTGTGATGGTGATTGCTGCAGCACTGAGTTGGCTGGTGTTTCAATATGTGATGATACCACTACAGATCACCTTCCTGAAGATCATTGTATTCATCGGAATTGTGGCGGCATTTGTCCAGGCATCGGATACGATTATGCGAAAGGTAAGCCCCGGTCTCTATTACAAACTTGGAGTTTATCTTGCCCTTATATCCACGAACTGCATTATTATTGCGGTGCCCCTCCACAATGCTGCTGAGAAGTATAATTTTCTTGAGAGCCTTGCTTTTGGGCTTGGTTCCGGAATCGGTTTTGCCATAGCATTGATACTTATGGCCAGCATCAGGGAGAAACTGGAACTCGCTGATGTCCCAAAACCGTTCAGGGGGATGCCGATAGCATGGATCACGACAGCCCTTATAGCCCTTGCCTTTACTGGTTTTTCGGGCATTATCAGATTGTAATATCCTGACGGGAGGATGAGATGACCGTTGAACATTTGATTATTGAGAGTTTCAATCACCTGATAAATATTGTCCGGCATATGCCGGTTCCACATGTCGGTGTGGGTGGAGGTGTGGAGGCAAGACCATCTGTTGATGTGGTTGAGACGGTGAAGTTTACCGCCATCTTTGTGTTTGGTATCGGGGCGGTCTTCGGCCTCGGGCTTGCCTTTGCGGCAAAGCGGTTTTCTGTAAAACGGGATCCCAGAATAGACCAGGTGAGGGAACACCTTGCCGGAGCGCATTGTGGTGCCTGTGGATATGCCGGTTGCGAGCAGTACGCAGAGGCTGTGGTTCAGAATGCGGATGTCCCACCAAATCTCTGCACGCCAGGTGGGGAGAAGGCCGCAAAGATGGTGGCACTCATAACAGGAAAGGAACCGGTAAAGGCTGAACCCAATTTTTCCAGAATCATGTGCCAGGGTGACTGGTCAAGGGCATTGAAGAGGTTCCATTATGAAGGTGTAGAGGACTGCAGGGCTGCCGTTCTTGCCGGCGGTGGTGACAAGGCATGTGCCTACGGCTGCCTCGGGTATGGAACCTGTGAAAAGGTCTGTCCCTTTGATGCTATACACATGAATGAGAACAACCTGCCCGTTGTGGATATGGGAAAGTGCACAGGTTGCAGAAAGTGTGAGGCGGCCTGTCCGAAAAAGGTGATTGAGGTGCTGCCTGGAAGTAAGGCGGTTCTGGTTGCCTGCCACTCCCGGGATCGTGGCGCAGATACGAGAAAGAACTGCCAGATAGGTTGTATTGCCTGTGGTGCCTGTGTCAAGGTATGTCCCTTCGATGCCCCGAGTATTGTTGATAATCACTCTGTTATTGATATAGAAAAATGCAGGGTCTGTGGACTTTGTGTGAGAAAGTGCCCTACAAAGGCTATAGTGGACTATATGCCCACGAGGCCGAAGGCATTCATTATCGAGGAAAAGTGCATAGGCTGTAATGCCTGTATGAAGGTCTGCCCGGTGAATGCCGCACATGGCGAGTTGAAAAAGGTTCACACCATTGACCAGTCTAAGTGCATAGGGTGTGGGATTTGCACCGCCAGGTGTCCGAAGCAGGCGATAGACGGCACTTTCAATGCAAGAGAGGTCTTTGAGAAGGCAGAGGCCAGGAAAAAGAAGAGGGAAGAGGTTCAGGCAGCCTGATAAAAACCGGATATAGAGCACTCTAAAGGGGTTTGCCGGAAGGTAAACCCCTTTTTTAATATTTGCACTTTGTGTGTAAAAATCCACCTGCCGTTCTGATAAAATAAAAAAAGATAAGTGTTCCATTATTTGGTTCGTACCGCTTAGATATCTGAAAGGGCAAAATAAAGAATGAGGGATTTTAAGAGCAAGAGACGGTGTTTGAAGAGGTTTACCTATATCCTCTTCCTTGTTATCCTCACCTCCTGTGCCCCGGTTATCAGCAAGGATATCATGACCGGAGCCATACTTAACCC